>JBKQRS010000296.1:0-12554 GCA_052143915.1 Bradyrhizobium sp. | reverse complement strand
TAATGACGCTGTGAGAAGGCTTTATCTTCAGTCTATTGGCGCCACTAGCGGCCTGCCGAAGCTTGCCGTAGCTCATCTCAGACTCCAGAAGCCCCGCGTCAGTCCAGTCGATTGGTTGTCGATAGTGCGTCCTCAACATGTTGAAACGCAAAATCTCGCCCCATCTCGAGTCATGGGGTCGGCGCTTCAACAATTCCCTAATGGTCACGAAATTGCCGAGGCTCTTCGACATCTTCTCGCCTTCGACCTGCAGGAAGCCGTTGTGCATCCAGACATTCGCCATGCGATTTTCGTGGAAGGCGCAGCAGCTCTGCGCGAGCTCGTTCTCGTGATGCGGGAACACGAGATCGATGCCGCCGCCGTGAATGTCGAACTGCTCGCCGAGATGTTTCCAAGCCATCGCCGAGCATTCGATGTGCCAGCCCGGCCGGCCCTCCACTTTGATGCCAGAGGGCGACGGCCATGACGGCTCGCCCGGCTTCGACGGCTTCCACAGCACGAAGTCGGTGGCGTCGCGCTTGTAGGGTGCGACATCCACACGCGCGCCCGCGATCATCTCGTCCAGCGAGCGGTTGGCGAGCGCGCCATAGCGCGGCAGGACAGAATTTGCGGCATTCATCGCCTGCGGCGAGAACAGCACGTGATCTTCCGCGACATAGGCGAAGCCGCCCTGCACCAGCCTCTCGATGATCGTGCGCATTTCCGCGATATGTTCGGTCGCGCGCGGCTCGACCGTCGGGCGCAGGCAGCCGAGCGCATCGACATCTTCGTGGAACTGTTTTTCGGTCTGTTCGGTGACCTTGCGGATCGCCTCGTTCAGCGGCAGGCCCGGAAAATCCCGCGCGGCGCGGTCGTTGATCTTGTCGTCGACGTCGGTGATGTTGCGGACGTAGGTGACGTGCGCCTCGCCGTAGAGATGCCGCAAAAGCCGGAACAGCACGTCGAACACGATGACCGGACGCGCATTGCCGATATGGGCGAAGTCATAGACCGTCGGCCCGCAGACATACATGCGCACATTGCCGGGATCGAGCGGCGTGAAGACGCGCTTCTCCTTGGTCAAGGTATCGTAGAGTCGCAATTCCATGGATATCCCGTCCGTTACGGCCGGGCGTCCAGTGATCTCGTGTGAGAAAAGACGGCCTCAGCCAGCGAATCGCTAGCTCATAATCTCGCGGCAAATGCCGCAAATGGCGAGGAAACCGTTCATGAAAATTACCATGGGCCAGCGGAGGGGATTGCGTCAAGTGCCTCAGAAAAGCCCGTTTGGGGCAGCAAACGGCCGGCCCCGCCTTGGCTAATCATTATTTACTCTTCGGGCCTATCATCTGAGGGCGTTCCCCTCACCCATCGGTGCAGCATGCGATCCATTTCAGCGCTTTTAGCCTGTATATCCGTCTTCGCCGTGTCAGCGGCATGGTCAGGGGCTTGGGCCGATAGTCGCGTTTTCATCATCTCCAACCAGGCGGACGGCTATGGCGTCGACCAATGCCTCGCCAGGAGCGAGAAATGCGGGGCCCACGCCGCCCAATCCTATTGCCAGTCGCGGAATTTCGCCCAGGCAACCGCCTACCGGCGGGTCGACCCGGATGAAATAACCGGCTCGGTTCCCAAGGCCGGCGAAAACTGCAGCCATGCCGGTTGCAATGAATACGTCGCCATTACTTGCCAGCGTTAGGCTGTCAATCCCGGCCGAGGCCTGCCCCCGCCACACTGGCGCCCCGGAAACGACGTGACGCTGCCCCGAGAAGCGGGTAAGGGAAGCCACGTGATGCCTAAATCGTTGATTGTCTCCTGCTCCAGATCGGTCCTGGCCTGCGCTGCGCTGCTCGGCGTGGTCGCGCTTGGCGTTGACGCCCGCGCGCAGGTAAATCCAGGGCCACCGCCGTCACAGGGCGCGGCCGCCAATCCGATGTGCCCGCGGCTGGAAGCCCAACTGGCGACGATCGACCGCGGCGGCGGAGACCCGGCCAAGGACGAGCAGATCCGCCGCTATCAGGATGCCGCGTCCAAGCAGCAGGCTGAGCTCGATCGCGTCACCTCGCAGGCCAAGCGGATGGGCTGCGACAGTTCCGGCTTTTTCTCGCTGTTCAACGGCCAGTCGGCGCAATGCGGTCCGGTGAACAACCAGATTCAACAGATGCGCGCCAACCTGGATCAGATCACGACCAGCCTCGAGCGGCTGCGTGGCGGCGGCCTCGGCGGCAGCGATCGCGAAAACCAGCGCCGCTCGGTTCTCCTGGCGCTGGCGCAGAACAATTGCGGGCCGCAATATGCCAACGCCGTGCAACAGGGTGGCCCCGGCAACTTCCTGAACAATCTGTTCGGCAACAACAATAACAACAATCCAAACACACCGCCCGCAGATGTGGGCCCTCAATCCGGAACCTATCGCACCGTCTGCGTCCGCAGCTGCGACGGCGCTTTTTTTCCGATCTCGTTCGCCACCGTTCCCGCGCGTTTCCCCGATGACGAAAAGACCTGCAAGGCCCTTTGCCCGGCGGCGGAAGCCAACCTCTACGCCTATCGCAACCCCGGCGAAGACATGAACCAGGCGGTGTCGATCAGCGGCCAGCCCTATTCCTCCTCGCCGAATGCCTTCCGCTTCCGGCAGGAATTCAATCCGTCCTGTGCGTGCAAGGCCGCCGGACAGACCTGGTCCGACGCGCTGAAAGCCATCGACGACAAAGCCGCCGCCGAGCAGCAGGGCGACATCATCGTCACCGAAGAGAGCGCCAAGAAGATGTCGCGGGCGCCGGTGAAACAGGCCCCCGCTTCCGCCAGGAAGGGGACTACGGGAGCGACCACCGCGCCCGACGCAACGCCAGCGTCTACGCCTGCTGCCTCAAGCACCACAGCGGCAACTTCCGGCACCTCGTCGGACAACAAGCCGATCCGTTCGGTCGGCCCCACCTTCATCCCGGCGCGCTAAACTTTATTCCTCAAACGCCTCGGCCGACCCGCCGCTCGTACGCAAGACCAATGTGTCATCCGGCTTTGGCAGCGGCGTGCCGGTATCGCGAAACCTGTTGGTGATGGGGTAGCGGCGGTCGCGCCCGAAATTGCGGCGCGTCACCTTGACGCCGGGCGCCGCCTGCCGCCGCTTGTATTCGGCAATGTTGAGCAGGCGATCGATCCGCGCCACCACCTCACGATCGAAACCCGCCGCGATGATGGTCGCCAGCGGCTCTTCACGCTCGACCAGCCGCTCCAGGATCGCATCCAGCATGTCGTAGGGCGGCAGCGAGTCCTGATCGGTCTGATTTTCGCGCAACTCGGCGGTCGGCGGCCGCGTGATGATATCGGGCGGAATGACTTCTCCCGAGGGCCCGAGCGCGCCCTCCGGCTTCCATGAATTGCGCAAGGTCGACAGCCGGAAAACCTCGGTCTTGTAGATATCCTTGATCGGATTGAAGCCGCCGTTCATATCGCCATAGAGCGTGGCGTAACCGACCGACATTTCCGACTTGTTGCCGGTGGTGACGACCATCGCGCCGGTCTTGTTGGAGATCGCCATCAACAGCGTGCCGCGCGTGCGCGCCTGCAGGTTTTCTTCGGTGATATCGCGCGGCAGCCCTGCGAACGTGCCGGACAATATATCCTCAAAGCCGTTGACGGCCTTGGCGATCGGCAGCACCTCATAGCGGATGCCCAGCGCATTTGCGAGCTTGGCCGCGTCATCGAGCGACACCTGCGCAGTGAAACGAAACGGCAGCATCACGCCGCGTACGCGATCTGCGCCGAGCGCATCGACCGCGATCGCCGCACATAGCGCCGAGTCGATGCCGCCGGACACGCCGAGCAACACGGCCGGAAATCCGTTCTTCCTGACATAATCGCGCAGGCCCAGCACGCAGGCGGTGTAATCGGCCTTGTCGCCGTCGACGACCGACGCAACCGGACCGCTGCAGCGCCAGCCGGTCTCGCTTTTGGTCCAGCGCAGCGTCGTGATGTTTTCCGCAAACGCCGGCAATTGCGCCGCCACCGAGAGATCGGCATTGAGCGCAAACGAGGCGCCGTCAAATACCAGCTCGTCCTGCCCGCCGACCTGGTTGAGATAGATGAGCGGAAGCCCGCTCTCGGTGACCCGCGCCACCGAAATCGACAGGCGGATATCGTTCTTGTCGCGCGCGTAGGGCGAGCCGTTCGGCACCACGAGAATTTCCGCGCCGGTCTCGGCGAGACATTCAACGACATTCTCGTAATCTTCCGATTCCTCCAGCCAGGTATCCTCGCAGATCGGCACTCCTACCCGCACGCCACGAATGGGCACCGGACCCGTGACCGGTCCCCGCGCGAACACGCGCTTTTCATCGAATACGCCGTAATTCGGCAGGTTGACCTTGAATCGGATGGCGGCGATGCGGCCTTCGTCCAGCAGCGCACAGGCGTTGTAGAGTTTGCCGTCCTCGACCCATGGCGTGCCGATCAGGACGGCGGGGCCCCCGTCCGCTGTTTCCCGCGCGAGTTCCTCGATCGCGGCGCGGCAGGCCGACTGAAAGGCCGGCTTCAGGACCAGGTCTTCGGGCGGATAGCCGGCAATGAACAATTCCGGCAAAACCAGCAGATCGGCGCCATCGGCACGCGCCTGCACGCGCGCGGCGCGCGCCTTGGCGGCATTGCCCGCGACATCGCCCACCGTCGGGTTCAACTGGGCCAGCGTGATCGCAAACTGAAGGGCACGTTCGGTCATTGAATGATGGTGCCTTGCGCGCGGGCAAACTGCAATTGCATGCTTTAGATCGCGCCTATGCGCTCGGCGATCGAAAACAACCAGAACAGACCTGCCGTGACCAGCGCGACGCCCACGGCCGCCGAGCCCATATCCTTGACCCGCCCGATCTGCGGGTCATGGTCCGTGGTCAGCCGGTCGGCGAGCTTCTCGATCGCGGTGTTGAGCAGTTCAACGACCAGCACCAGAGCAACGGCGGCGACCAGCTCGATTCGGCGCATCATGGTCGCACCGGCCAGCCACGCCAGCGGCAAGGAGAGCGCCAGCGCGGCAAGCTCTTCGCGAACGGCCTGCTCCGAGCGAATCGCAAAGGCGAGGCCGTTGCGCGTGTTGATGGTGGCCCGCCAGAGCCGCAGCAACGCTCAGAGCCCCGCCGCGACCGGCATCGGCTTCACCTTGCCGGCGCGTTCCTGCTTGAGCAATTCGGCGACCAGGAAAGCCATGTCGATCGACTGCTCGGCATTGAGCCGGGGATCGCAGACCGTGTGATAGCGGTCGTTGAGATCCTCATCCGTGATGGCGCGCGCGCCGCCGATGCACTCGGTGACGTCCTGGCCGGTCATTTCCAGATGAACGCCGCCGGCATGAGTGCCCTCCGCGGCGTGGATGGTGAAGAACGACTTGACCTCCGACAGGATGCGGTCGAACGGCCGGGTCTTGTAGCCCGAGGTCGAGGTGATGGTATTGCCGTGCATCGGATCGCAGGACCAGACCACCGTGCGGCCTTCGCGCTTCACGGCGCGGATCAGCTGCGGCAGGTGATCGGCGATCTTGTCCGCACCAAAGCGGTTGATCAGCGTCAGGCGTCCAGCTTCATTGTCCGGATTGAGCACGTCGATCAGCTTCAGCAATTCGTCGGGCTTTAGCGACGGACCGCACTTCAACCCGATCGGATTCTTGATGCCGCGGAAATATTCGATATGGCCGTGATCGAGCTGGCGCGTGCGATCGCCGACCCAGATCATGTGCCCTGAGGTCGCGTACCAGTCGCCGGTCGTGGAATCGACGCGGGTGAAGGCCTGCTCGTAGCCGAGCAGCAGCGCTTCGTGGCTGGTGTAGAAATCGGTGGCGCGTAGCTCCGGGTGGCTCTCGAGATCGAGCCCGCAGGCGCGCATGAAGTTCAGCGCATCCGAGATGCGATCGGCCAGTTCCTTGTAACGCCGCGACTGCGGGGAATCCTTCAGGAAACCAAGCATCCACTGGTGCACGGACCCCAGATTGGCGAAACCGCCGGTGGCGAAAGCGCGCAAAAGGTTGAGCGTCGCCGCCGATTGGCGATACGCCATCAGCTGGCGCTGCGGATCGGGGGTGCGCGCCTGCGCCGTGAACGCGATGTCGTTGACGATGTCGCCGCGATAGCTCGGCAGTTCGACGCCGTTGATTTTCTCGGTCGGCGACGAACGCGGCTTTGCGAATTGTCCGGCGATGCGGCCGACCTTTACGACCGGTACCGCGCCGGCATAGGTCAAGACCACCGCCATCTGCAGCAGGACGCGGAAGAAATCGCGAATGTTGTTGGCGCCGTGCTCGGCAAAACTCTCGGCGCAATCGCCGCCCTGCAGCAGGAAGGCCTCGCCGGCCGCCACGCGCGCCAGCGCCTTTTTCAGGTTGCGGGCCTCACCTGCAAAAACCAGCGGCGGAAAGGTCGCAAGCTGCGCCTCGACATCCGCCAATGCCTTCGCATCGGGATATTCAGGCATTTGCAATACCGGCTTGGCGCGCCAGCTGTCGGGTGTCCACCGCTCGGACATGACGTCAACTCCTGAGCAAAAACCGCTACTTATCAGGCGGTCACGAAGGGCCGCCTTATACACAGGCTGGCGGCCGACCGCCAGAGCCGCTGCTGCCGCACCTTTGTACCGCGAGCCTTGAAACGATAAGCGCCACTGGAAAATAGAGGTTTACTGGAACGCCCTTGTTTCCGAAATTCGCCTCTCTGGAGCCGCAACGGCTCACGAAGTTCGGAAACGGGACACGGTCTTAAAGACAAGCCCTTGCGGCAAAAGCCGAATTCGCCTTTGCTGGGAGGTCGGGAAAGCAAGGGGGAAATCGCGTTGGCTGAAGCTGCGCTGGACGATGTCTTCATCGACGACATCACCTTTCCCGCCGTGGACGGATATGTGCTGGGGGCGACGCTGTTCCTGCCCCGCGGGGCGAAGCGCCATGCCGTCCTGATCAATTCGGCCACTGCCGTGCCGCGCAAGATCTACAGGGGGTTCGCCGGCTATCTGGCCCGGCGCGGCTGCGCCGTGCTGACCTACGACTACCGCGGCATCGGCGACAGCAGGCTGAGAGCGCTGGTCGGCTACAATCAGCCCAGATCTCTGGTCGGCTTCAAGGCCTCGATGTCGGACTGGGCTGCGCTTGATGCCACCGCCGCAGTGGCGTGGATGCGCGAGCGCTACCACGACCTGCCTCTCAGCTATGTGGGCCATTCCTTCGGCGGCCAGGCGCTTGGACTGCTTGCCAACAACAGCGAGGTTTCGCGGGCGCTGTTGATCGCCGCGCAAGCCGGATACTGGAAGCTGATGGCCTCGCCGGAACGGTATCGCGTCTTTGCCTTTTTGAATTTTGTCGGCACCCCCCTCACCCGGATCCTGGGTTATGCGCCCGGCTGGAGCGGATTGGGCGAGGACCTGCCGAAGGGCATCTTTGAGCAGTGGGTCCGTTGGGTCATGAGCGAACGCTATCTGTTCGACGACCCCGATCTGAAGGCGCTCTCGAACTTCGACAAGTACCAGGGCGCGCTGCGCTCCCTGTGCCTCTCCGACGATCCCTGGGCGACAC
This sequence comes from Bradyrhizobium sp., assembly GCA_052143915.1. Lineage (GTDB taxonomy): Bacteria > Pseudomonadota > Alphaproteobacteria > Rhizobiales > Xanthobacteraceae > Bradyrhizobium. Next base: position 5,035 of record JBKQRS010000296.1, on the reverse strand, counting down.
GACCGGCGGTCGAACTTCTGTGTTCGGGATTTAAATCGACCACGCCGGAGGTTCTGACCATCACCCCTAACGACGCCGGCGTGACCGCGATCGGCCATCTCGGCTTTTTCCGGCCCGAGCATCGCGACACGCTTTGGCGCGGCGCGGCGGAATGGATGGAAGCCGCGGAATAGCGCGTTCCGCTCTGGTCGTCCCGGCAAACGCCGGGGCGATCCGATTGTTACGCCGTCATTGCGAGCATTAGCGAAGCAATCCATCGGGCAAAGGGAGCAAGCGTGGATTACTTCGTCGCGGAGCCCGTCATCGGGGGCGCATTCGCGCGACCCGTTGGCTCCACCCCAAGCCGAGATGCACCCTTGGCGTCCGGCTATTTGGTTTGAAGGGCCCCGACGCCGGTTGATTGTCAGGGTGCGCTGGAAAAAAGGGGCAGCCGAGGGTGCAAACGGGCTTGAACGAAGCCCAAAGCGACATCTAAGCTCTCGCCATAAATAACCGGAGGGATTTCCCATGCTTCGGATTTCAGCATTCATCGCCGCATTGACGCTGATAGGAACGATTGCCGTTGGCGTTTCAACCGCACTGGCCCAAAGCACCTCCAACGCAAAGGGAGGTTTCAACATGGAAAAATGCGTTGCGGGATGCAAACAGTCAGGCGGGAGATGGTGCGAGAAGTTTTGCGAAGGCAAAGCAGCAAATCGCAGGTAGCGCGGTTCGGCAACGTGTCGCGTGGGAAGCGCTATCGGCGCTGAACTGCAAAGGTACCCTCCGGCATGAGGGCGCCGGGCTGTTCGATCGAAGTACCACCAATTGCGTTTTTGACCCGGACCGCACGCGCGGGCCGGCGACAGGACACGGGACTGCCCGGACGGACGATAGATTCATTTCTGTTAAAATTGCCGCTCGGAGTAACCTTCATCAGCAAGGTTAAACACCTATTCAGGTTGCGTCCCGGGGCTGAAGCGCTATCGCTATCGAATGTCCTCGTCATTCCACAACGCTGACAAACGCACGCACCGCAGGATCATGCTGGTGGGGTTGATGTTCTGCGCGCTCTTCGTAGCCGTCAGCTTTTTTGCACGAGAGCAACCGGACAACCACTACGTCCTGCAAAAGGCGGACAGGTTGATGCGCACCGCCGGCGCGCCGCTTCCTGCCAATTGATCCGGTTTGGCTTGCGGCCGGCGTAACCGGCCCCCGCCACCGCTATTTTTTCTGCGTCCTATTTCCGAGACACGGCTAGCCGGCAACCCTGGAATCTGGTGTCACCCCCTTGTCCAAGTTCGGCGTCTGGGATCAAATTCGATCACTAAGGGCCATTCAAGGGAGAGAGAGCCATGCTCAGGAAAATGATGTTAGCCGCGCTGGTCGTGACATTTGCCGGTGGTGCCGCCCTCGCACAGGAAACTTGCGACAGCAAAGCCGTCGGCAAGGACGGCAAGCCGCTCGCGGGTGCAGCAAAGACCTCCTTCATGAAAAAATGCATGGCCGACAGCTGCGCGACCAAAGCGGTGAGTGCGGATGGCAAACCGCTTTCGGGGGCCGCAAAGACCAGTTTCATGAAGAAGTGCGAAAGCGGCGCCTAAACGCCGCCTTTGCCCCCCGACCATCAAGGAGCCGTCGAGTTCGCGCTTGACGGCTCAATATCCGTGGCGGGGTAGGCAGCGCAAAGCGCGCAGCCCCTACTCCGCCGCTTCCCTTACATACCGCGCGCTCGGCGTGCGCATCGTCACCAGCTCTTCCGCAGCCGTCGGATGCAGGGCCATCGTCTGGTCGAAGTCGGCCTTGGTCGCTTTCATTTTGATGGCGATGCCAAGCACCTGCACCATTTCGGCCGCACCGTCGCCGACGATGTGACAGCCGACGACGCGGTCGGTCGTGGCATCGACGATCAGCTTCATCAGCACCCTGGTGTCGCGGCCCGACAGGGTGGCCTTCATCGGTCTGAAACTGGCCTTGTAGATATCGACGTGGCTGAATTGCGCGCGCGCCTGGGCTTCGGTCAGTCCGACGGTGCCGACTTCGGGCTGGCAAAACACCGCGGTCGGAATGTCGGCGTGATCGACCTGAACCTGCCGCATGCCGAATACCGTATCCGCAAAGGCATGGCCCTCGCGGATCGCGACCGGCGTCAGGTTGATGCGGTGGGTGACGTCGCCGATCGCGTAGATATTCGGCACCGAGGTCTTCGAAAAGCCGTCGACGGCGATCCCGCCATTGGCGGGATTGATGGCAACGCCGGCCTTCTCAAGCCCGAGGCCCGCGACATTTGGATGCCGGCCAATCGCGAACATCACCTGGTCGGACGCGATGCTCGATCCGTTCGACAGATGCGAGGTGAATTCCTTGCCGTGCTTGTCGACCTTGTTGACGGTGCAACCGGTCAGAATGGTGATACCGGCCTTTTCCATCTCGCTCCGCACATGGGCGCGAACGTCCTCATCGAACCCGCGCAGCACGTTGTCGCCGCGATAGACGAGCGTCACGTCGGAACCGAAACCGGCGAAGATGCAGGCGAATTCCAGCGCGATATAGCCGCCGCCCTGGATCAGGATCCGCCGCGGCAGCGTCTCCAAATGGAATACTTCGTTGGAGGAAATCACGTGTTCGATGCCGGGGATCGCATTGCCGTGGTTCGGCGCGCCGCCGGTGGCGATCAGCACAACTTTCGATCGGATCGTCTCGCCGGTCCCAAGCCGCAGCGTATGGGCGTCCTCGAGCACCGCGCGCGTCTTGACGACCCGTGCGCCGGCTTTTTCCACATTCGCCGTGTAGGCCGCCTCAAGCCGCGCGATCTCTTTGTCCTTGTTGGCGATCAAGGTAGGCCAGTCGAAGGTCGCCGCAGGGATGGTCCAGCCAAAGCCCGCCGCGTCCTCGATCTCGTGATGGACATGGGAGGCATAGACCAGGAGCTTCTTCGGCACGCACCCGCGGATCACGCAGGTGCCGCCCATGCGATACTCCTCGGCGATCATGACCCGTGCGCCGTGGCCGCCTGCGATCCGGGCCGCGCGCACGCCGCCCGACCCTCCTCCAATAACGAACAGATCGGTATCGAACCCGGCCATGTCAGCCCCGGTTAAGGCAAATCACGAGATCGGCTTGCCCCGCTTTTTCATTTCCGAACGGAATTCACCCATGACCGTTTCGTTAAAATTCTGCGCCCACTGCTGCATATAGGCCATGCTGGCCTGAACTGATTTCGGCTCCTGCGCGAGCAGCTTCTGACCGACCGGCGTCTTGTAGAAAGCGTTGAGGTCCTTCAATTCCTGCTCGGTAAAGTCGCTGGCGTAAATCTTCGCCATTTGCTCGCCGATCTCCTTCTCGCGACCCGCAAGCGACTGGGCGATGATGGCCGCGACCTCGTTCAGGTCTTTCTGGTAGTTCAGATTGTTCGCCAGCAACTGGTCCTTGGCCCGCTGAACGATATTGGGGACCGCGGCTGCGTAAATCCCGTTAACACCTTTCAATGCCAGGAGCTCTTTCGCCGCCGCGATGGCGCCCGGCGATGCCGGCTTGAGCGGCGCGGGCTGTTGCGGCGCTGCCTGTTGCGCTCCGGCCGGAACGGCGGCCAGCGCCAACCCGACCGCAAGGCCCGTGGCGGACAAGATTCTTGATAGGCTCATCATTTCGATTTCTCCTCGATTGCGGCGTCAGCGCCGCTCAATAACGCGAATTCCCTGAGAGCCGGCCAGCATCGCCATGCTGGCCAGGCCGATGAAAAGCCCATGCTCGACGACACCCGGAATCGAGGTCAGCAATCCCGCCAACTGCGGCGCATCGGGTATGCGCCCGAGATGGGCATCGATGATCCAGTGGCCGCCATCGGTGACGAAAGCGTGACCGTCCTGGCCGTTTCGGACCACTATTCGTCCGGAAACGCCGCTTTCCGCGAACGCCTGTCCGATGGACCGTTGCGTCGCCCCCAGTCCGAAGGGAATGACCTCTATAGGCAAGGGAAAGCGGCCGAGCGCGTCGACCCATTTGGAGTCGTCGGCGATCACGATCATGCGATCGGAAGCCGCGGCAACGATCTTTTCCCGCAGCAATGCGCCGCCGCCGCCCTTGATGAGGTTGAGATCGGGATCGACTTCGTCGGCGCCATCGACGGTCAGGTCGAGACGGTCGATCTCGTCAAGCGTGGTCAATGGAATGCCACACCGGATGGCGTCGGCGCGGGTCGCTTCCGATGTCGGCACGCCGATGACATCAAGCCCGTCGCGCACCAGCGCGCCAAGCAGCTCGACAAAATGCTTCGCGGTCGATCCGGTGCCGAGGCCGAGTTTCATGCCATCCTGCACGAACTCAAGGGCGCGGGTCGCGGCCTGCCGTTTCAATTCGTCCATGCTCACGTTCAAACATTCCTTTGGGCGCCCCGGCCGAACGCGCGGTCGGCAATGCCCGGCGGGGACTATCTAGCGTCGTTTTTGAGGGAGGAACAGTGCTATCAGGGCCCGGGTATGGCGACTTTGGGTTAGCGGCCCACCTTGTCCATCGCCGCCTGGATGGCTGCAAACCGCTCGTCCACCTCTTCACGCATATTCGGATGCGTGAATACGTAAAGTTCGTCATTCCTGATGGCGTCGAAAACGCGCGCGGCGACAGCGGCCGGGTCCAGACCGGCTTGCAGACGCGAGGCGATCTCGGCAACGACCGCGGCCGCCGGGCTGTTCGGATCTAGGCTTGGCGTCGGGCCATAGCGTTGCTGCCGGTTGCGCCCGCTCTCGCCAATGCGGGTGCGTACGAAGCTCGGACACAGCACGCTGACCCCGATTCCAAGCGGCCTGACCTGCGCCGCGAGACCTTCCGACATGCTGACCACTGCAAACTTGCTTGCCCCGTAGGGGCTAAACCCGAGCCCGCTCTGCATCCCGGCCATCGACGCGGTATTGACGAAGTGACCGCCTTCTCCGTGGGCGCGCATATGCGGGAGGAAGCTCCGGATGCCATGGAGCACGCCCATCAGGTTGACGTCGAGCACCCAGCGCCAATTGTCGAGCGAGATGTTGTCGATGCCGCCACCGGCGGCGACGCCGGC
>JBKQRS010000295.1:0-3419 GCA_052143915.1 Bradyrhizobium sp. | reverse complement strand
CAGGACCACACGACTTCGCCGTCCGCTTCAAGCGCCGCTCGTCTTGCGTCGCCAAAGCGTCCACCGCATCCCGCACCAACGTTCGTGACGTGCGCACGCCCCTCTAGTGGGACGGGATGCGCAGGATGTTGCTGCTGATTTGGGGGTGAGATCAATGAGGCCTTGCCGCGGCAGATTGGCACGACGGGCAAAATCAGCCGCGTGGTCCGTCGCAGCGAGAGCTTGCACAAAGGGCACGAATTTCCGCCTCGTCCGGGTCGAAGAAATGACTTTGTGGCGCCCAGTTCGTCGTGAGTATTCGAGTTCCGTTGTTGATTCCAGCAAACAAGGGAATTTCCATGACGAACGACACTGCCGTTAACGATACTGCCGTTTTTGATGCAATGTTTTTCGACGCCGCCAAAGGAGAGAACGTCTGGACCGGCCTGACCGGCACCTGCGAGGCGATCCGGCGCGACGGCTACTGCACCGATCCGCTATCGCTCAAATTCTGCCCGCACGAGTGGATCGACAGCCGGGGCTATGTTGACCGGGATTTGGCTCTGAACGAGCCCCAGGAAATCCAGACGGTGCCTCACGGCGCCGGTGAGTAGTAACGCGCGACAGGCGTGACACCAGAACGCCGCGTCACTCTTGGCTTTGCAACTGGCTTTGCAACGCCCGAACCGCGGAGTCATGAGCGATGCCTCCGTTCTTGAAATGCCGCCGCGATCAATGCCAGGTTGGATGCCGGCGACGCGCTCATGCAACATCAGCTCGGACGCTCTCCTGCTCTGCGGCAAGCGCATCGAGATCGACGAGCTGCGGATCGTCGGGACGGGGCTCGCTGCGCACCCCTTCGCTGCCATGAATGTGAATCAGGGTCTGCACACGCCGGGCATTCAGATAGTCCACATGCTGATGCCGCAGCGCAACCGGCAACAGGATTTTTGGCAGCTCGACCAGCGCGAACGCCGGAGCTCTGCGCACTTCACCGCCCTCCCGCCAAAGCAGCGTATTGAGGGTGTAAATCAATTGCCGATCGATCTCCTGAGTCGGCAGTTGCGCCAGCTCGGCGGTCACACCGATGGCGGTATTCGCGTTGCCCGCGCGCGTGCGCACCGCGGCGGACCGGAGCTCCCAGCAGATCAGGTCCGCAGCCGCGAGAACCTCCCGGCGCACCGCATCCACGCTGGTCGAGAATCGGGTCGCCTCCGGCACCGACGCAGCGCTTTTTGTGACGGCGTCAACGAGTGCAGCGGCACTGGCGCCAAATCCCGGTGCGGCCTGCTCGATCGCCGCAGCCATCTCCTCGATCCGATCCGCCACCATGTCGCGGTCGCGTTGGGCCCTGGCGTCAGCCAATGCGCGCTCGGTTGAGGCGATCTGCTCGTCGAATTCCGCCAGTTCGGCTCGCAGAGTCTTGGCGCGTTCCTCGACGGCGCGCAGCCTGGCCTCGGCTCGACCAAGCTTGGCATCGCTGGCACCGGCCACCGCCAGCCGTTCGGCCGCGGCACGTTTTTCTCCAACGACCGTTTCAACGAGGTTCACCCGGTCGGCCAGCTTCTGGCGCGCCGCATGCTTATCCCTGAGCGTGCTCTCGAACCGCTCGACCGGGGTCAGTTCTCGCTTGAAGAATACCATTTTCAATATCCTCGACGATCGAGATCATCCGCCGAATCACCCGGAATCAATGCGCTCGGAATCTAGGCGGAAACTTGGATGAGATTACGGCTCAATTTGGCCAGCCCGCGCGATGCGCGGCCGATGCCTGGTTCGGGTCATTCGCGCCGTTTTGGCGGTGCGCCGGTCACATCGGGTCTACCCCGCGAAGCAGACATTCTCACAGGCGGTCGGCATGTCTCAAAGGTGGCAAACCCGGACATCGTGTCGCCTATTCGATCAACTCATCGGCGAGTGCGATCATCGTGGGTGGCACCGGCCATCCGACTAAAAGTCGGCTGAAGAGTTTGACCAATCGGCGGGGTGCAGAAGAATCAATGTTTCGCTGATGGCGGCCCGGCCTCATCGCCGGTGGCGAGCGCGGGCGTGAGGCCGGCGAGGTAGAATTCCTGATAGGCGGGATCGCGGAACATGTTCATCCGCATGCGCTTGTCCGAGGATGTCGCCCGAAGCCGCGCGATCGTCGCGCGGGCATCCGCCAGACGGCCCATATGCGTGTAGCACGCGGCGAGCACCAGTGACGCGGTAATATAGTCGAACACGTCCTCCATGGCGCCGTCGAACTTGTCGGCCCAGATGTGAGAGCCGGTCGCCGCGTCGATCAACTGGCCGGTGATACGCAGCCGATTGCCCGCTTTGCGCACGCTGCCTTCCAGCACATAGCGCACGCCAAGCTCGCGTCCGACCTGCTTTATGTCGACGGCCTTGCCCTTGTAGGTGAATGAGGAATTGCGGGCGATGACGAACAGCCAGACGATGCGCGACAGCCCGGTGATGATGTCCTCGACCATGCCATCGGCGAAGTATTCTTGCTCCGGGTCGCCGCTCATGTTCTGGAACGGCAGCACCGCGATCGACGGCTTGTCAGGAAGGGCGAGCGCCTTTGGCGCCTCGGCCGCGCGCGCGGGCGCGGCTCCAAGGTTTGCCACGTCAAAGATGTGCACTGGACGCGCTATGTTCTTCAGCAGCACCTCGCCGCGGTCGGTGAAGGCAACGTCGAGCCGGTCGCGAACCTGCTCGTAGGCGGCCCTCGAGAGCGAAATGCCGCCCACCGCTGCCGCTCCCTCGATGCGGGCCGCGACGTTGACGCCGTCGCCCATGAGATCGCCGTCGGTCTCCGCGATCACATCGCCGAGGTGGATGCCGATCCGGAAATCAAGCCGGCGGTCGGAGGGAAGGTCCGCGTTGCGGCTCTCGGATGTCCGCTGGATTTCAAGCGCGCAGCGGGTTGCCGAGACGACGCTGCGAAATTCGGCGAGAAAACCGTCTCCCGTGTTCTTGAACACCCGGCCATCATGCGCGACAACCTCGGGGTTGATGACTTCGGCGCGCAGCGCCCTTAGCCGCGCCAGCACTCCCTCCTCGTCCGCGCCAGAAAGGCGCGAGAAGCCGGCGACATCAGCCGCCAGCACCGCCGCCAGTCGCCGCTCCACCCGCTCGCCGGTCAATGAAGGCCTCTGGATCGGTAAGATCAGCCCGACATATCAAAGCATGGCGCGCGGCCGCTGGGCTAGGTCCAATTTCCGAAACGGGTCAATCGCGTCATTCTGACAGAGCACCGACCACTTCCGGTCCTCCCCTATCAACGGACGTCGTCAGACCGACCCAGTTGGTCCGGTTCGTGGCCATTGAACGAACCCGCTTCGCTGGAGCGCGCTGCGCGCGGAGGCGGTGGCGCCGATCGAGTGACGGGGTGAGGTAAGCGGGCGGCGGTGACAAGCCGGGCGTCCTGTCTTGAGAATCGAGGGGTTCAACAA
>JBKQRS010000294.1:0-6114 GCA_052143915.1 Bradyrhizobium sp. | reverse complement strand
GTGTTCCTGACGGGGGACCTAGGGTTCATGGCGCTGGAACCGCTGCAGAACGCGATGCAAGCCCGATTCATCAATTGCGGGGTCGCCGAACAGAATATGATCTCTGTCGCCGCCGCGCTGAGCTATGAGGGGCTTGAAGCTTGGACCTACACGATCGCGCCATTCTGTTACGCGCGTGCTTTCGAGCAAATCCGTAACGATATCTGCTTTCACGCCCTTCCGGTGAAGATGCTGGCGAATGGCGGTGGCTACGGCTACGGCGTTATGGGGCCGACCCATCACGCCTTGGAGGATTACGGTACCCTTTTGACGTTACCGAACATAACGGTGTTTGTTCCGGCATTTGCCGAGGATATAAAAGAGACCGTGAAACGTGCGGGGGAACTAGCTGAGGCCGCCTACCTGCGACTAGGTCAAGGTGAATTGCCGAGCGGCCAGATTGCACCCCGTTATGCGCCTTGGCGCCAACTGCTGCGTGGCACCGCAGGGGCTATGGTGGTCGTCGGGCCCTTGGCAGGATCATCATGGCAGGCGCTTCTGTCGTTGGATGAGAGATCTCGGCCGGCCCTTTGGGTTGTCACAGAATTGCCCCTGACCTCCAATCCGCCACCGCCCGAACTGCTTGAGGCCGTGGCGCGAACGAAGCGCCTCACCGTCATCGAGGAACATGTCGCACAGGGCAGTGCGGGCCAATCGCTTTGCTGCTTGCTAATGCAGCGGGGCATTGCAGTGAACGTCTTTCGTCACCTCTGCGCCAAGGGATATCCGAGCGGCACCTACGGATCACAAACGTTTCTTCGACGGTGCAGCGGACTCGGGCCTGAGAGCATTATCGATGCGGCCTCTGCGATGGCGGCGGGTTTATGTTGAAGATCGGGGATTGGGTGCATGCCCTGCGCGGACCAATACTTGTGCTCGGTGCAGGTGGTTTTGTGGGTGCCAACCTACTGCGCATCTTGCTAATGCATCGGAGCGATGTCTACGGCGTCGTTCGAAGCCTACCGGCGTGGAGGCTCGACGGCATCGAGAGCCGGCATATTCTTGAACTTGATCTCACCAATCCCAATGCGACACGCAGCATGGTCGGCGAAATCGGCCCCGCCACTCTGTTCGATTGTGTCGCTTACGGCGCGTATTCCTTTGAGACCGACTTCTCTCTCATCTATCGAACCAATTTCACAGCGTTGGTGCAGCTGATAGAGTTGTTGTCTGAAACCAAATTTACGGCTTACGTTCATGCGGGAAGCTCGTCCGAATACGGCATGAAGAGCGCCGGTCCTTCAGAAGATGAATCGCTTCAACCGAACAGCCATTATGCCGTTTCTAAAGCAGCAGCCAGCGACTATATCACGTTCGCGGGTAAGGTCAGGGGCCTGCCCGTCGTCAATCTGAGGCTTTATTCCGTTTACGGTCCCTACGAAGACGCCTCTCGCCTTGTTCCGAACTTGGTCGCCAAAGGTTTACAGGGCGAATACCCACCGTTTGTCGATCCAACGACGTCTAGGGATTTCGTTTATGTCGATGACGTTTGTGCTGCCTTCATTATAGCAGCCGCAAAACTGACGCCGGATATTTACGGAGAGTCCTTCAACATTGGAACCGGGCGAAAAACGACGATCGCCGAATTGGCAGAAGTGGCACGGCAGGTCTTCGCCATAAGTCGGAAGCCTGCATTTGGCACCATGACTGGGCGCTCATGGGACTTGCCAGAATGGTATTCGGCTCCAGCTAAGGCCGAACGCCTGCTTGGGTGGACCGCGAAGACCGGTCTTGTGGAAGGTCTTAATAAAACCGCTACCTGGGTCCGTTCGATCGAGTCGGGCCACTTTGCGACCTTGACGAAACGCAACGCCAAGCCTGCGCGCCGAAGCTTGTCAGCAATTGTTGCTTGCTACCTGGATGGTCAGGCGATTCCGATCATGTATCGCCGACTAAGCGACACGTTCCGAAAACTCGATATCGACTATGAGATCATCTTCGTAAATGACGGTAGCCCGGACGACTCCGCAGATCGTATTCTCGAGCTTTCTAAATCCGACCCGCGGATACTTGGTATCACTCACTCGCGAAATTTCGGATCGCAAATGGCCTTTCGCAGCGGAATGGAAATGTCGGTCATGCAGGGCTGTGTACTGCTCGATGGCGATCTCCAGGACACGCCGGAATTGATAGAGAAGTTTTATGAAAAATGGGTCGAGGGTTACGACGTCGTGTACGGACGGCGCGTTGGGCGGGACATGCCGGCGATCTGGGGGCTGCTTTACAAGGCGTTTTACAGGATTTTTGCCAAGTTCAGCTACGTGAAGATTCCTCATGATGCGGGAGATTTTTCTTTGATCGACCGTCGCGTTGTGGGCTGGCTGCTCCAATGTCCCGAACGCGATCTGTTCTTGCGCGGTCTTCGGGCATATGTCGGCTTCCGGCAGACCGGCGTCGATTACGTCCGTCCTAAACGCATGTTCGGAGAAAGTACAAATAACTTGGTCAAAAACCTGGAATGGGCAAAGCGCGGCATCTTCTCCTTCAGCAATACGCCGCTAAAACTATTGACTACCGGCGGCGTCCTCCTGCTCATTCTGTCTTTCATCCTGGCGTTCATTTTGATCGTTCTTCGGCTGTGGATTCCGGATATCGCCCCGAGGGGTGCCACGACTTTGCTTTTGTTCCTGCTCTTTTTCGGGGCGCTCAACTTGTTCGCCGTCGGACTTGTCGGTGAATATGTCGCCAAGATAATGGAAGAGGTTAAGGGGAGGCCCCGACTGATCCGTGCAGGTCTCATTCGGGGCGGGAAGGTCAGTGAGTTACAGCCCGACGGCTCGGTACGGCCATGAATCTCTTGGAAGAACTTAAAGCGAGATCATGCCCCGTTTGCGGCTCGCACACCGATAGGTCGCGCCATTTTCTCGACCGCTCGATAGATCTTGCGCGAGTTACAGATGCCAGTTTCGCATCGAGGAAACTGCAGGAGTACATGTCTCATCGGATGGTCCGATGTTCTGACTGTACCACCGTCTACGCCGTCGAGGCGCCGAACCCTGAAGTTCTGGCGGCGGTTTACCGAGATGCAAGTTATGATACCGCTGTCGAGGCTGACATGGCCGCGACAACTTATGCGAGTATTTTAGCGCCGCACCTTGCCCGCTTGCCTCGCCGGCGCACGTTACTCGAGATCGGCACGGGCACGGGAGTGTTTCTGGCTCGAATGGAAAATGCTGGATTCCAGGAGCGGATCGGTATCGAACCGTCACGCGCCGCGATCGATGCAGCCGATCCCGAAGTGAAGCCTCTGATTCGTCAAGGTATTTTCGATCCGGACAACTTCGCGCCGGGATCAGTCTCAATGATCTGCTGTTTTCAGACGCTTGAACATGTATCTGACCCACGCAAGCTTGTCGAGGACGCTTTTGATCTGCTGGAACCCTCCGGTCTGCTTGCGCTGATCACCCACAACGAACGTGGAACGCTCAATCGCCTGCTCGGTAGGCGATCACCGATCATCGATATTGAACATCTACAGCTGTTTTCTCCCGACAACTTGACCTTTATGTTGGAGCGAGCGAGCTTCAAACGGATCGGAATTGAAGCGTTCAAGAACAACTATCTGCTCGGGTATTGGTTACGGCTCGCTCCTGTGCCGATGAAACAACGAGTCTTGGCGATGGCCAATGCCACGGGGCTCGGCAGGATCGAGCTTTCTGCGAACGTGGGCAATATATTAACGACAGCCTGGAAACCGCCTGCTGACGCTTTGCGCTGACGATCGTTGTGGGTTAATTCTTAAACAATGCTGAAGTTGAAGCCCGAATGGCTTCGATTGCTTCGGTCCGGATCAAACGAGCCCTAATATGATAGCCTCCGGTCACATCGAAGCTCGCCGGCCACCAAGGAATAGCCTCGCGAAGCGGGGCGGACTTCTGACTAAATTTATTCAAGCACTTCAATTGTACGCAGATCTGCAAGTCTGCACGGTTCGTCGTGATGTCAAGCGGTGGCTTGCTGGGCGGCATGGACTTCTGCTGGAAGTTGGCTGTGGCGATCAACCTTATCGTAGTCTCGTTCCGGAAGGATGCCAGTACGTCGGAATTGACCAGGGCGGGGCGGCGGACAACTTCGATATGAGTACCAACAATGAAGTTGTCCGCTACTCCGGTGAGACGTTCCCCTGCGCCGACGGCCTGTTCGATGCGCTATTTCATACGGAAGTTCTGGAGCACGTGTTCGAATACAGGAATTTTCTGGCAGAATGTCGAAGAGTTCTGAAGCCGGATGGCGAAATGATGTTCACCGTGCCTTTCCAGGCCCGTTTTCATTTTGCTCCGCACGACTATTTTCGTTACACGCCATCAGCGCTTGGGGCGCTGCTCGAAGGGGCGGGCTTCGTAGACGTCAAGATTGATCCGCGTGGAACAGACGTCACGGTGGCTGCTTACAAAGTTGTCGCAGTATTTTTCCGGTTGGCTTACGGCAATCTAGGTTCAAAGGCGTTGTTTTTGCTGACGTCGCCGGTGACGTTTCTTCTGTTGGCACTCGCACATATTTCAATCATTTTTCGACTCGGCTCCCCCGACGATTGTCTTGGCTATTCCGTCACGGCCAGAGCCAAGCCGCTCTCTTAATTTCCCTGAATGAACATTAGGACGAAACGTAGCTCGGTTGATGCAGGTATCGGCCCCTTACAGCAGATAAGTCGCTCATCGTTTGCACTCGAAGCAAGCTTCTCCGCAATGGTTTCGAGGTCGCCTAGGGGCGTTGAAGGGAATAAGATCCGTTGTCACGGGGTTGGATCACCGGCTTGCAGGGAACGTCGAGGTGGTCGCTTCGCGCTTTGCCAAATTGGCTCTTTCCAGGCGCCGGCATCAACGACCGATCCCGGCGCCCGGTAGTAACAGAACCGATCCTGCGCTGGGGTCAACTATCGACATCTTTCCGCCGGTCTGGTAGCCCGCTGACGATGCAATATCACACTGCGCATTGATCCGAAGGCTTGCCTCCAATCCCGCCGCCGATTGGTATTGGTTCGGAAAGGTTCTATGGTCGGTTCAGGTCTGCCTTTAATTGTGGGGCGTTTCGCAAATTGCCGCCCCGCGGGCTAGACGTTAATGGTATTGCCGGGGAAGGATCGGATCTAGTCAGGCAAATGATGCAGTTTCATCGCTGAAATGGCCGCAGCAAGCAGCAATTACCATCTGCTGGGAAACTCCGCATGGAATGCGAGTGCCTTTCTTTTCGGCGTGGGGTTGAACCTGCTCGTTCTTCCCTTCGTGCTGTCGCGGCTAGGGCCGGCTCTGTTCGGTGTCGCTGGTTTGGTGACGGCGTGTATCGCGCCCGCAATGGCGTTCAGCAACACTCTCGCGCTGTCGACGACGCGCGAACTGGCGCATCGGTTGGCGCCGGGCGAGCGCGATGATGCGCGCCGTTTTTTTGCGACAGCTTTGCTACTCGCGGGCGCGGGAGGTCTGCCGATCGCGATGCTACTTTCGCTGGCGGGGCCGCTGCTCGCACATAGAGTCTTTCATCTAGAGGGTGAGGTGGCCGGCGATCTTGCGCTTGCCTTTCTGTTCGGTTCGTGTGGTTGGCTGTGCCAGTGCATCTCCACGGTGTTTGTTGCCCTTTTTTCTGCGCGCCAAGAGTATGCGCGACTTGCGTCAATTAGTTTTGCCGGTACGGTCGTTTCGGTCTCATCGATGTTGGTACTAGTACCGCACTGGCCGCGGGCGTCGACGTTTCTCGGCTGTCAGGCTTTGGGCTTTGCTACTGGCCTCACGGTATCCTTCGCGCTTTCGCGGCATGTGGTAGCTGGATGGGTGGCACGCCCAGCGCTTCATCGTGGGCCACTTCGCGGTCTTGTCAATCTCGGAGGCTGGCAGCTTGCCGCTCAGGCCAGCGGATTAATCGCGGGCCAAGCGGACCGATACCTGCTTGGGGCGTTTCTCGCGCCCCAATTCGTCGGATATTACACCATCGCCCAGCGCCTCGAAGAAGCGGTGTACATCGGCATTTTGAAGATCGGCGAAATTCTGTTTCCGTTTTTTAGTTCTCTGAAAGGGGAGTCAAACGATCGAATGGCCGACCTGCTGTTTCGCTCGTCCTGGGTGCTGAATGCCTTGGCGGCCA
>JBKQRS010000293.1:0-3000 GCA_052143915.1 Bradyrhizobium sp. | reverse complement strand
CCCGAGAGGCGGCTCATGCCTAGCAATCTGATCATCCGGTTGCGTCAGAATTTTGCCCTCGTGACGGCCGTCGCGCTGTTTTGCGTTGTCTATCTCTTCTATCACCTGGCCCATCCGAAGGGATTTTCCTCCGCTGTCCTCGTTCAAAACGCCGACGAAGTTTTCACGCTCGCCATGGTCGCGATGGCGCAGACCGTCCCGGTTCTCATGGCCGGGCTCGACCTGTCGGTCGGCGCGCTGATGACTTTGGTCGATTGTTTTGCGAGTTACCTGCTCAGCGGCTCACCAGACGGGACGCCGCTCGCCATCGACGTCGGGACCTTGCATCTCTCGGTGGCGACGATTCCGGGCGGGGTGAGTGGGCTGATCCTCGGCATGATCATCTGCCTTGCGATCGGCGTCCTCGGGGGGTTCCTCAATGGATGCGTCGTCGTCTATGGGCGCATCCAGCCGATCATCGCGACGCTCGCCACGGGCGCCATCTATATCGGCATGGCGTTATTTCTGCGGCCACAGCCCGGTGGCAAGATCGACGACGATTTGAACTGGGCGGTCACCAATTCGCTCGGCGACTTCGCTTCGACCGTCGACATCTTCAACGATGGCTCGGCGCCGTGGTTTGCGCCTTTCGCCTGGATACCCGTGCCCTTCGTCCTCCTCGCGCTGATCGCGGTCGTCGTCTGGGTTCCGTTCCGGCGCTCGGTGACCGGCCGCGCCATCTATGCGGTCGGCTCCGCCGAGGGCGCGGCCTATATGTCCGGGCTCGCCGTCGATCGCGCCAAGATCGCGGCCTTCACCCTCGGCGGCTTCTTTGCCGGATGCGGCGGATTGTTCCTGGCGATCCAGACTTCGTCCGGCAACGCCGACATTCCGCAGGCCGGAGCCTATACGCTGAACTCGATCGCCTCCGTCGTCATCGGCGGCACCTCGCTGCTGGGCGGGACGGGCAGCGCGATCGGTTCGATCTTTGGCGCGCTCATCCTGCGCGTAATCTCGTTCTTCTTCCGAATCTTCGATATTGCGCCACTGTTGCAGCCGCTTTTCGAAGGCATCATCCTTCTCGCGGCCGTGAGTATCGGCGCGCTGCGCGTCCTGCGTATCAAGAACACGCTGGAGTTGTTTCGGTGACCGCCTTTCCGGCCAGCCTGACTCTGTCGCGCGACAATCGGCCGATCGTCATCGCGGCGCTGTTCATCGTGGTGATCCTTGTCGCGGGCACCGTCTACACGCTAGCTCATTTCGGCAGCGCGCCGCTGCTCTCGCCGAACTATCTGCTGCAGCAGTTGCAGATCGGGGCCTTTCTCGGCATCGTGAGCGCGGGAATGATGGTCGTCATCCTCATCTCGCAGATCGACCTGTCGGTCCCGTGGACGCTGACCGCGGCGGCGATGATGGCGACCGCCGTCGGCGGTCCGTGGGCCATTCCCATCGGCCTGTGCGTCGGCTTGGCGGTCGGATTCGTCAACGGCGTTGGGGTCGCCTATCTGCGCGTCCCCTCGATGATCTTCACGCTCGGCGTGAACGCCGTCATGCGCGGCCTGATGGTCGCGCACACCGGCGGCTTCGCGCCGCAGACCGGCGCGACCGACATCATGCGCACTCTCGCCGCCGGACACACCTTCGGCATCCCGAACGCGCTGTTCGTCTGGATCGCGGTATCGCTCGTCCTCGTCGTCATGCTGCAGCGGATGGCGCTCGGCCGCTACATCTACGCCATCGGCAACAAGGAGGCGGCGGCCTATCTCGCGGGCGTCAACACGCGGTGGGTCACGGTCATCTGCTTTGCGATCTGCGGCCTCACCGCCGCGCTGGCGGGCGTGCTGCTCGCCGGTTACTCGACCAAGGCCTATCAAGGAATGGGCGACGCCTATCTGCTTCCCTCGATCGCAGCGGTCGTGATCGGCGGAACCAACATCCTCGGCGGCCGCGGCCGCTATCTTGGAACCCTGGTGGGCGTGATTCTGATCGTTCTCCTGAATAGCGTCCTGTCGATCATGGAAATGCCGGAAGCCGGCCGTCAGATCATCTATGGCGGGGTCATTATCGCTATGTTGCTGGTCTACGGGCGCGGCGAGAAGGTGGTGGGGTGACGGGCCGCGCATTTCCACGCGAGCAGTTTCCGAGCTGCTCAACTTGGCGTCTTTGAACGCGCGCTTCGCGCCCGCCGTCTCTCCTGGCGTCAAAAGCGGTGTCGACCTCGCGGACTCCAATTCGTGCTGAAACCCCTGAGCTGCCGTGCGGGTCGGCATCGGTAATTGGATGATCTTCGAGCGGTGGAAGCCAGATGGCCTGGTATGAGGGCTTGAAGGTCAATCTCCAATTTCCGGCGTTGGGTGAACTCCGATTTTCGTGACGGGCGTACCCCGCCAACCTCGTATCCGGTGGGATTGATGAATCCCGGACCATGGTCCCTACATTCGGGCAAGGGAGTTCCGCACGGCGGCTCCAATCTGAGAAACGGCGCCTTTTCAGGTCCTTGCCATCTTTCGGCGACCGTCGACCTTCGACCGGAAATAAAGCTAAAATTGTCCTCTTATGCTGCCTTCATCTTCGCTCCATACGGAATGGCGCCGTTCTTGGCGAACCGCCACAACGCGACGAGAAGCTCGCGCGCCAGCGCGACGATCATGATTTTCCTGACCCGACCACCGGCTTTGCGGAACCAGACCGACAAGGCGCTGTCTGGTTGCCAGCGTACCCACAGCCAGGCGAGTTCCACCATCGCGACCCGTAGGCGGTGGGTCCCGTCCTTGCTGATCCCCTGCTCGCGTTCGTTGTTGCCGCTGGAGAACGGCGCCCCAACGAGCCCTCCGGCGCCGCGTGCCTCGCGGTCAGACCGGAAGCTCGCCGTTTTGAGAACGACCGAGGCGCTCGATCCCGGCGTCATCGCGCTTTCGCGGGCAAGTGTGCCGCGTCGCCCGGCTCGGTTCAGAATTGGCTTTTCAAACGCGCCGCAATTAGCAGTCCCGCAATGCGGCCGCCGCGCAACAGCCCGCGTGG
>JBKQRS010000292.1:0-7159 GCA_052143915.1 Bradyrhizobium sp. | reverse complement strand
CATTGCGCGGGGAATGCCGGGTGATTGGCTGAACCTGTGGCGACTGCCGCCTGCTTTTTGTTTTGCAGGCGGGCCATGGGTGCGGCCAGCGCCCGGCATTCCCTGCGCCCTCTTGATCTCTGAGGGTGATGTTCAAGGGCATAACTCGGGCGTATCGCGCAGCGAGAACGCGGAGGTGTGTCCGGACGTCATTGCGAGGAGCGAAAGCGACGAAGCAATCCAATCTTTCCTCGTGCGGTACGATGGATTGCTTCGCTTCGCTCGCAATGACGACTCAGAATGACGACTCGGTTGTAACTGTCATGCCCGGCCTTGTGCTGGCTTGTCCCGGCCATGACGGCGGATGTGATGACGGCCGTGAAAACAACTGAATAATAACCTCCGATCGGTTAGGATCGCTCTTATGCCCGCACCTCCGACCATTCTCGTGTTCGATTCCGGCCTTGGCGGCCTCACGGTCTTGCGCGAAATCGTGGGCGCGCGACCCGATGCGCACTATGTTTACGTCGCCGATGATGCGTTCTTTCCCTACGGCC
Source organism: Bradyrhizobium sp. (assembly GCA_052143915.1). Lineage (GTDB taxonomy): Bacteria > Pseudomonadota > Alphaproteobacteria > Rhizobiales > Xanthobacteraceae > Bradyrhizobium. The sequence goes on along the minus strand of JBKQRS010000292.1, from coordinate 6,623 downwards.
ATCACAGCGAGGAGCAGATCATCGCCCGCGTGGTTCCCCTGATCGGCGAATTGATATCAGCGCATCACCCGGATCTGGTCGTGATCGCCTGCAACACCGCGTCCACGCTGGTGATGTCGCATCTTCGCGAGCGTTACGAGGTTCCGTTCGTCGGCACCGTGCCGGCGATCAAGCCGGCCTGTGCGGGTTCGAAAACCAGGCGCGTGTCGGTGCTCGGCACCAGGGGGACCGTCAAGCGCGAATACACCAGGGCGCTGATCCGCGATTTCGCGCAAGGCTGCGAAGTCACGCTGGTAGGCTCGGCGGACCTCGCCTCACTGGCGGAGGCGGCGCTGAGCGGCGGTGAGGTGAGCGACTCCGCGATATCCGCGGAGCTGGCGCCATGTTTTGTCGGCGCCGGCGAAGACACTTCGGCGCGCACCGACACGATCGTGCTCGCCTGCACCCATTATCCCCTGCTGTTGGACCGGCTGGTCAGGCTCGCGCCATGGCCGGTCGACTGGATCGACCCGGCACCTGCGATTGCAAGGCGGGTTGCGGATTTGCTTCAAGGGCCGATGGGCGGCGAGGCCGATCATGCCGGCGCTACGATGATTTTCACATCTCGACGGCCGCACACGCTGAGCCGGGCGCTGATGCCGTTTTTCGGCGGCCGCGTCCCGGCTTGAATTCGCGGTTCGAAAAAAAGCGTGGCGGTCGCAACGCCAGCCCGGCAGCGCTAGCCCAATTGCCGGCCGACCATCCGGCCGATTTCGGCGAAAACTGCTTCGAGCTGCGGCGCGGTTGGCGAACCGCCCTGGGTGTAGGCGCAGATCAGCGTCGGCCCGCCCGATTTGGGCCAGGCCACCGCGATATCGCCGGCCGCGTCCTTGCCGTTATTGCCAGTCTTGTCCCCAACCCGCCAGCTCTCGGGCAGGCCTGCGCGCAACCGGTTGTTCCCGGTCTTGCAGTCCAGCATCCAGCCCGTGAGGCGTTCGCGCGAGCCTTGCGACAATATCTCGCCGAGCAGAAAGCGGCGCAAATTGCCTGCCATGGCGGCGGGCGTCGTCGTATCCTGGGGATCGCCGGGCGGCGAACGATTAAGCTCCGGCTCGTTATGGTCGAGGCGCGAGACCGCGTCTCCGCTCGAGCGCCAGAACGCGGTCAGCGCGGCCGGGCCGCCTGCCTTGGCCAGCAACAAGTTGGCGCAGGTGTTGTCGCTGAGTTCGACTGCGGCCTTGCACATCTCCGCCACGGACATGGCGCCCTTGGTGGACTCCTTGGCGAAATTTTCTTTTGCGACCGGAGCGTAGTCGAGAAGGTCTTGCGCACCGTAGCTGATCATCTCTTCCAGTTTGTCCTGGCCACGGTCGACCCGGGACAGAACCAAAGCGGCGAGCGAGGCCTTGAACGTGCTGCACATGACGAAACGCTCCTCGGCCCGCCACGCGATCTTCGCAGCCGTGGAGAGGTTTTCGGCATAAAGGCCGATGCGTCCACCGGTTTCGCGCTCGTAGGCGGCGAGCATGGGCGGCGTTTCCTGCGCGAGCGCCGGCCAGACGGCCAGGCCCGACGCCGCGGCCAACAAGATGCGTCGATTGATCATGGGACTCCTGGAAGGTTACCGTCGAATAGCGCGGCTCATGTCCCGCGCCAAGGTTGCACAGCTGAGCCGGACGTTGGTGCCGTTTTCCTGGCGGCCGCGTTCCCGCTTGAAACCCCTGGAATCGCATGCGATTTATGCGGCCGCGGGCCTCGCCGAACGCCTTTCGGCGCTCCGATCGACCAGAACCATTTGGCGTCATGGCCGCGGGTCCGTGCTAGATCAGCACCTCGGACGGGTGCGACCCGCCGAGGGTCAACAGCGGGAACTTGAGCGGAGCAATGCGCGGAACGAACCGAAAAATCTCATGGCCGCGCCGTTTCATTATCGATCTCATGCATGCGTCGATGCGGGTGCCGTTCGTGTCGCTGTCGCGAACCCTCGACATCCGCCAACTGATCGAGGCCCGCGCGCAGGCTGTGGAGCGGCCCGGCTGGGCGGCGATCTTCGTCAAGGCGTTCGCGCTGGTGGCCAGGGACGAACCGGTCCTGCGCACGCTCTACGTCAAATTGCCGTGGCCGCATTTCTTTGAACTGCCGCGCAGTGTCGCCATGGTTGCGATCGCGCGCGTCGAGGACGGTCAGGATTGCATCCTGCCCGAGAAGGTCCCTGCCCCGGACGAGCGGTCGCTGACCGATATCGACGCGCAGATCCGGCGCGCCAAGGACGCGCCGCTCCTGGAGATTCCCAATTTCCGGAAAATCATGATGGCCACCCGGTTGCCGCTGCCGCTGCGCCGCCTGAGCTGGCTGCTCGGCCTCAATGTCGGGCGGATGTCCGCCAATAATTTCGGCAGCTTCGGGGTGACGTCGGTCGCCGCTTACGGTCCAGGCGAGCTTCACGCGCTAAGTCCCGGTCCGTTTATCGTAACCTACGGCGTGGTGAGGCCCGACCAGGGCATCGACGTCATCATCCGCTGGGATCACCGGGTTACCGACGCCGCCTTCATCGCCGGGGTCCTGACCCGGCTGGAACAGGTGCTGAACACCGAAATATCGGCCGAATTGCGCGGAAACCCGCAGCCGGCGGAGGCCAATGCGGCCCGGGCGGCCGCGACCTGACGGTTTTTGGCCGTCATTCCGGGACGTCGCGGCAGCGACGAACCCGGAATCTCGAGATTCCGGGCTCGATGCTTCGCATCGCCCCGGAATGACGGTGTACCAGGCCGTTCCAATTGACAGGACAGCGGTTTCTGCCTAGAAACCGCCTGCTCGCGGGCCGGTTTCGGCCCGCGATGCGTTTCGCGACCCGTGGTCTGTCCCTTACCTTAAGCTTTAGGGCTGGACCTGTCGGCACCGGGAAATTCCCGGCGCACAGGAGGGCGCGTCTCCTCAAAACTCAAACTTACCGAAGAGGACGCGATGACAAAGCGCAGTGAGGCGAAATACAAGATCGATCGCCGTATGGGCCAGAATATCTGGGGCCGCCCGAAGAGCCCCGTGAACCGCAGGGAATACGGCCCCGGCCAGCACGGCCAGCGCCGCAAGGGCAAGCTTTCCGACTTCGGCGTGCAGCTGCGCGCCAAGCAGAAGCTCAAAGGCTATTACGCCAACATCAGCGAGCGCCAGTTCCACGGCATCTATGTCGAAGCCAGCCGCCTGAAGGGCGACACCGGCGAACGTCTGATCGGCCTCCTGGAGCGCCGTCTCGACACTGTGGTGTTCCGCGCCAAATTCGTCGCCACCATGTTTGCCGCGCGCCAGTTCGTCAATCACGGCCATGTCAAGGTGAACGGCCGCAAGGTCAACATCGCGAGCTACCAGCTCAAGGTCGGAGACCTGGTCGAGGTCAAGGAATCCTCCAAGCAGCTCGCCGTCGTCCTCGAAGCGAGCCAGCTTCCCGAGCGCGACGTGCCTGATTTCCTGGAAGTCGATCACTCCAAGATGACGGCGAAGTTCACGCGCATCCCGGCTTTGTCCGACGTGCCGTTCGCGGTGCAGATGGAGCCGCATCTGATCGTCGAATTCTATTCGCGCTGATTTTATCAGTCGCATTTACGAAAGATCGAAGGCCCCGGTTTTGCCGGGGCCTTTTTCTTGGGTATGATCATTATTCGCTGTCATTCCGGGGCGCGTCGAAGACGCGATCCCGAAATCTCGAGATTCCCCGATGCGCAATTGCGCATCTGAGGTCTGGTCCGAAGGACCATCCCGGAATGACAAATCCAGCCAAACGACTCTGAGAGTCCTCGCCATGACCTACACCCCCGCCCGTCCCGATCCCAAGGCGCCAGCCGTTCGCATCAACCTGTTGTCGGACACCCAGACCCGTCCGACGCCCGCGATGCGCGAGGCGATGGCGCGCGCGGAAGTGGGCGACGAGCAGATCGGCGACGATCCTTCGGTGAACCTGCTGTGCGACCGTGTGGCCGATCTGCTCGGCAAGGAGGCCGCCGTGTTCATGCCGTCCGGCACCATGTGCAATGTCGCGGCGACGCTGGTGCATTGCCGGCCTGGCGATGAAATCCTGGCGCATGCCTCGGCCCATATCATCGCCCGCGAAGGCGGCGCCCACGCAGCGCTCGGCGGATTCCAGATCACGGCGCTGCCGGGCCCCGACGGGCAGTTTACGCCCGACACTTTTCGCGCCGCGCTTCATCCGCGTACCCGCTACCAGCCGCCGCAGACGGTGGTCAGCGTCGAGCAAACCGCCAATATCGGCGGCGGCACCATCTGGAAGAAGGCCGACCTCAATGACGTCGTCAGAATCGCCAAGGCCAACGGGCTTGCCACCCACATGGATGGCGCACGGCTGTTGAACGCCTGCGTCGCCACCGGCATCAGCGCGCGCGACATGGCGATGGGATGGGATTCCGCCTGGATCGATTTCTCGAAGGGACTGGGCGCGCCGATCGGCGCCGTGATCGCAGGCTCGCGCGACTTCATCGATGAAGTCTGGCGCTGGAAGCAAAGGCTGGGCGGCTCGATGCGCCAGGCCGGCATTTGCGCCGCGGCCTGCACCTACGCGCTCGATCACCATGTCGATCGGCTTGCGGAGGATCATAGCAACGCTCGGGCGCTGGCGCGGGGGCTGGCGCAGATCGCCGGCATCGAGGTGCAGCAGCCCGAAACCAATCTGGTTTTCTTCAACCCTGACGGCGCCGGGGTCAGCGGCGATGAGATGGTCCGCGCCTTGCGCCAACGCGGCGTGCTGCTCGCCATGATGGACGGCCGGATCCGGGCCTGCACCCATCTCGATGTCACCGCCGGCATGATCGAAGAGACGGTCGGCTTGGTGCGGGAGATCGTGCGGGCGGCGTAAAGGGCGCCTGCCCTCAGCGATCGGAGCTATCCGTCACAAGCCGCAGCACCGCAAGTATCGATGTGAAGACCATCGTGAACAACAGGATCACGACGGTCGTCTCGCGCAGATCCGCGATGCGCCAGACATGGTTGGCGGCGTCGACGACATCGCCGCTTTGACCGATGAGAAACGGCGTCACATGGGTTAGCCCGGAACAGAGATACAGCAAAATCGCCACAAGCCTGAGCGCGCGCGCCTGTTCGGTCGTCCACGCCGATACTTGGCGCCAGCGGCTGAGATAGAGGGCGAACGCCTGATAGAACAGCCACGAGGTCAGTAACCAGCCGAGATAATTCGAAAGCGGAACGCCGAAATGCGCCCCTCCGTCGTGCCAGATCCAAGCTTTTGAAATGGTCGACTCGGGCGGGTCCATCACGACATCCCACTGCGTCATCACGAATGCGGCGACGATGGGCAATGCGACAAGTTCGAGTTTCCGGTTCGATCCTTGCTGCGCGCTGCCAAGCAAGGTGCCGGCCAGAACCCAAGAGAAATATCCCATGCCGAACCAGAGCGGGCCGACGATGATCGGGATGGCTCCGACATGCGGCAAGTTCGACCCGACCTCGAAATGATAGTGGCCGAACGGCAGCCCCGTGGCGACGCCGAGATTCTCCATCGCAAATGTGATGACGACACAGATCGAAAGAAGGGCGAGCGCATCCTTCCAGCCATAGGACAAGACCGCGTGGATGCAGGCGGCGGCGATGCCGATGGCCGCCAGACCTTGCGCGAGCGGCGTCGGATTCCAGGCTAAGCCTATGACCAGCGCCAGATAGAAGGTCAGGACAATCCAGAAAGCCGCCTCTAGCGGTGAAAAGGCACGACCGCCAATTGCCTTCACTGAATCTTGCACGGACATGGCTTGCTCCGGATAGCGGGCGTAGCGATCACTTCCTCAGCGCCTGGTAGATCAGCGTCTTCAGCTCGGTCTGAATGCGCTCGCGCTGCGACGGCGACTGCATCATGCAGATCACGAACATATCGTCCTTTGGATCGATGAAAAAGAACGTGCCGGCGACGCCGTCCCAGCGGTATTCGCCGGTTGGCCACGACGTATTCGCAGGCACTGACGTGCGCACGGCAAAGCCGAGGCCGAAGCCGCTGGTTTCGCCCGGAAAGTAGTAATGGTCGCGGGCGATTTTTGTCTCCGGCCCGATATGGTCCGATGTCATCAGCGCGACGGTCGCGGGCTTGAGGTAGCGCCTGCCGTCCAGCGTGCCGCCATTGAGCAGCATTTGCGCGAAGCGCGCATAGTCCCCGATCGTGCCGACCATGCCCGCTCCGCCGGACTCCCAGCGCCGCGGCACGATCGGATCCTTGATTCCGGCGATCGGACCCGTGAAGCGATCGGCGGGCAGCGGCTCGGCGACCAGCGGCCGCTTCGCGTCATCGGCGAGGTAGAAGGCGGTCTCAGTCATGCCGAGCCGATCGAGCAGCCGCTCTTTCTCGAATTGAAATAACGACTGTCCCGATACGATCTCGATGACGCGGCCGAGAACATCGGTGGAGTGACCGTAATCCCACAGCGTTCCCGGCTGTTCCGCAAGCGGAAGCTTGGCGATGCGCTCGGCGAACAGCGCATTGTCGAAATCGCCGTCGAACAGGCCGGAATTCGCATAGAGTTTCCGTATCGGGCTGTCGCCGTAGAATCCGTAAGTCAGGCCCGAGGTATGACGCAGCAGGTCTTCAATTCTGATCGGGCGGGAGGCCCGTTCGGTGACGAGCGCGGGCCTGC
>JBKQRS010000291.1:0-4581 GCA_052143915.1 Bradyrhizobium sp. | reverse complement strand
ATCGCGGTTTCCGCGCTCGCGCTCGCCAACCAGTCCCAGCAGAGCGTGCTTCAGCTCCTGCGCTGATCGCGGCAGCCAGAAACAGACGGAAAACGGCGGGGGAAACCCCGCCGTTTTTTCGTTTTTGGGCCTCGAAGGGGCAAGAAATTCGCGACGGCTTGTCGGCTGCGTGCCGTTAACCAAGCGTTAATCAAACAACTTAAGTGGGCGTTAACTCTAATTTAAAGGAGTCCCGATAAAGCTATCACCACAACACTAGGAAGGCTTGACACATGTCTGGTATTGTTCTCTCGGCAGCAGTTCGCCAAAATCTTCTCTCGTTGCAATCGACAGCGGCGCTGCTTGCGACGACCCAGAATGACCTCGCCACCGGCAACAAGGTCAATACGGCGCTCGACAATCCGACCGAATACTTTACCGCGCAGGGCCTCAACAACCGCGCCAGCGACATCGGCAACCTGCTCGACAGCATCGGCAACGGTGTCCAGGTCCTGCAGGCCGCCAATACCGGCATCACCTCGCTGTCGACCCTGGTCGCCAACGCCCAGTCGATCGCCAACCAGGTGCTGCAGAGCCCGGTCGGCTACCTGACCAAGTCCAATTTCACCTCGGGTACCATTCCCGGCGCCACGGCGAACAACCTGCTTGGCCCGCCGGCCAACAACACCGCCACTGGTACGGCGGTTGCGGGTGCGACTGCGACGACCGTCAAGCTGACAGCGTTGACCTCGGCCATCGCGATCACGGACAACCTCACGATCGACGGCAAGACCATTACGTTCGCCAATGGCGGCGGCAACACGTTCAGCGCGACGGGTGAAACGCTCGATCTGAGCACCGCGACCGTCGGCGATTTGCTGACGGCGATTGACAGCATCACAGGTGCTACCACCCCCTCGACGGTCAACGGAGGCACCGATCTCGTCCTGAGCACTGGCACCACGCAGCCTCTGGTGGTCGGCGGCCTCGCCGCCACGCTGACGAAGCTCGGCCTGACGGCGGTGGCGGCAACAACCACCAACCTTACCCCTCCGTCGCTCCAGGGCCAGACGCTCACGATTACCCCCACCACGACCAGCGATACCACGGCGACCAGTATCACCTTCGGCACCGGCGCCGGACAGATCTCGACGCTGAACGAGCTCAATACCGCGCTGGCGGCGAACGACCTGCAGGCCTCCATCAGCACCACAGGCCAGATCAACATCGTGACCTCGAACAATGCGGCCTCGTCGACGATCGGTACGGTCGGCGGCACCGCCACGCCGTTCGCCACCGTGTCGGTCGTGGCCCCGGTCGCCGATCCGAACTCGCAGGCGACACGCATCGGCCTGGTCGCGCAGTACAACAACGTGCTGCAGCAGATCAACACCACCGCGCAGGACTCGTCCTTCAACGGCATCAACCTGCTGAACGGCGACACCCTCAATCTGACGTTCGACGAAACCGGCGCGTCGAAGCTCGCGATCACCGGCGTTACCTTCAACGATGCGGGCCTCGGTCTTTCCACGCTGACGTCGAATACCGACTTCCTGGACAGCAATTCGGCCAACGCGGTGCTGTCGCAATTGACCTCCGCGGCCACCACGCTCCGCGGGGAGGCCTCAAACCTCGGTTCGAACCTGTCGATCGTGCAGATCCGCCAGGACTTCAACAAGAACCTGATCAACGTGCTGCAGACCGGCGCATCGAACCTGACGCTGGCCGACGCCAACCAGGAAGCGGCCAACAGCCAGGCGCTGTCGACCCGCCAGTCGATCGCGGTTTCCGCGCTCGCGCTCGCCAACCAGTCCCAGCAGAGCGTGCTTCAGCTCCTGCGCTGATTTCGGCGGCAAAAACGAAAAAACAAGACGGCGGGGAAAACCCCGCCGTTTTCTTGCGACCGGCGGTGTGGGTGGCAAGTTTTTTTGCTCCCGACTTATTTGCCCGGTTCCGAACACATTTGGTAATCGCCACTAACCATATTTTAAAGGCAATGGACGTATAGAACTTGGGCAGTTCCGAAGTCCGCGTCTGCGTAACCCCCCAGTTGGAGTGATGGATGTCCCATGCCGCTCAAGCCTATTCACGCACGTCGCAAGCCACCGGAACCCCCAGGGAAATCGAGGCGCAGGCGCTGCTGAAGGCGGCAAAGCAGCTACGGGACGTCCAGACGAACTGGGCAGGCCCTGACAAGAACATGCACAAGGCGTTGCTCTTCAACCGCCGCCTGTGGACGATCTTCATCAGCGCGGCCGAGTCCAACGAAAATCCGCAGCCGATCGAAATTCGTCAGAACATCCACAATATCGGCATGTTCGTCATGAAGCAGACGATCGAGATGCAGATGGCTCCGGATCCCTCAAAGCTGAAGCCGCTGATCGACATCAACTGCAACATCGCAGCCGGCCTCGCGGGCAAGGCCTGAAGGCTTGCGGTATCGCGGCCGCAGGGCCGCGACGTCAGGCCTTGAGATCGGTGGCGAGAGGCCGCGTGGACGTGTCCTTGGCCAGATCCAGGGCGTGGAAATAGGCACGGCGGCGCAGGACAGCTTCGTCCGGAAATTGCTCCACGACCTGGTCGGTTCTGCCGTCGACGACCTGAAACACGACCGACGCCGCGGCGCGATCGAAAAATGCCTGATGCGACACGAAATCACTTGCGTTCTGTAAATCGTTGCGGCTGCCGGCGCTCGCGTCAACGGCGGTGACGCTCTGGCTTGGCGGCAGTTGCGTTGCCACGGCGCCGCTGGCTGGGCTGCCACCGGCTGACACAATAGGCGTTGCAACCGGCGCCCCCACCGGCTTGATGCTGAAATCCGTACTCATGGCAGCCTCCTGGCTTTCCTCGAGTCAAATCCCAACCCCTCTCAATCGGCAATTATGAACTACTCCTCTCAACGCTTTGTTAGAGAATGCGCTGAACGATGGGCTGATTTCGGCGCAACAATTTGATGAAAATTGTTAGTAAAAACGACCGGGCGCGGCTCAGAGCGAGCGGCTGACTGCGAGCGGCGTGATGTGCCGCGGTCCAGGCGCGACGCGCCGTCCGGCTGACGTGTAGGTGCTGGGAATATTGCGGCGCTGAATCTCGGTATTGACGCCGCGTACGATGCTTTCGGATACCGCATGTGCCGTGGCGAGCACGGTGAGGTTGATCTGCAGCATGGCGCGAAACACGTCATGATGACGGTGCAGCGTGGTCAGCAGCTCCGGCGCCGTCGCGGTCAGATATTTGTGGCTGGCTTTCAGATGCGTGACCGCGCTGACATAGCGCCGGGACAGCTCCGACTTCTTTGCTTCGGAAGCCATCGCCTCGCGAATTTTGCCGGCGCGAACCAGCTCGGTCTCCCGTTCGATGACGCCGAGCAGGGCGCTCATCACATCCATCAGGTTCTCGGCAAGCTTGCGCGCCTCGGCGGGCGTTGATGCCATCGGAATCGGCGCGGGCGCCTGCTGCCGCTGAAGATGCTGGTTCATGCCTGTTTTCCTTGGTTCTGGCCGACACGGTTGGCCTGCTGCAGAATCAGCGTTCGGTACACGTCGTTGGAAATTCCGACGCCGCCGGCTTTCGCGAAGGACTTCGAATATTGTTCGGTCAGCATGGAGCGCCACACGCCGGTGCCCGGCGTATTGCCGAACGGGCCTTCTCCGTTGAGGCCGCTCGTCATCTGCGAGAACATCGAATTGAGAAACATCGCCTCGAAATCCTGTGCCGTGGCCTTGGCCTTGGCCTGCGCCTGCGGCGAGACCTTCGTCAGCGCGGCGGCGAGGTCATAATCAGGGTGGCCGTTGATGGAAGGGATCGGCGCCTTGGCGAGGGCGCCGCTATGGATGCCGCTGACCAGGCCCGCTTGCATCACATCACCTCGATGTCGGCTTCGATCGCGCCGGCCGCCTTGATCGCCTGCAGAATGCCGATCAGGTCGCGCGGGCCGATGCCGAGTCCGTTGAGGCCGTCGACGAGTTGCTGCAGCGATACGCCGTCTTTGACCAGCGCGAGTTTCTTGCCGTCCTCGGAGACACGCACGTTGCTGCGCGGCGTCACCACCGTGCGTCCGCGGGACAGCGGATTGGGCTGGCTTACCTGCGGGCTCTCGGAAATCGAGACCGTGAGGTTGCCTTGCGCCACGGCGACGGTGGCGACGCGGACGTCGCGGCCCATCACGATGATGCCGGAACGCTCGTCGATGATGATCTTGGCGGCGAGGTCCGGCTCGACCTGCAACTGCTCGATCTCGGTCAGGAAGGCGACGACGTTGCCCTTGAATTCGGGAGGAATCGTAAGCTGCACCGTCGAGGGATCGATCGGTTCCGCGGTCTTGGTGCCGAGATAGTCGTTGATCGCGGCGGCGATGCGCTTTGCGGTGGTGAAATCGGCATTGCGCAGCGCAAGCCGTACATTGGGTAGGCGGTTGAGCGCGAACTCGATCTCGCGTTCGATGATGGCGCCGTTGGCGATGCGCCCGACCGTCGGAACGCCCTTGGTCACGCTGGCGGCGGCGCCCTCGGCCGCGAAACCGCCGATCGAGAGCGAGCCCTGACCGACCGCGTAAACGTTACCGTCGGCGCCGAGCAGCGGGGTGACGAGCAGGGTGCCGCC
>JBKQRS010000290.1:0-11853 GCA_052143915.1 Bradyrhizobium sp. | reverse complement strand
GCCTGCCTCCCTTACGCAGCAGTTCGTGCAGGCAATCGACGGCGTCCAACGACCTGAGGCTGGTCGCCAAATCCAGTTCGAGCAAACGTTCGAATCTGCTCTCAAGACGTTCCCGGTCACGCAGCCGCGCCTCCAGGATCTCGGTTGGCGCGTCGAGCCGAACCAGGATGTCGGATTTCGGGATGGCATCCAGCGCATGCGAGATCAGCAGCTCGTCTACCACCGCGCAAACCAGCACAAGCGAGCAGACCTCCTGGATGAATGCCTGGTCAAACAATACGATGTGGCCGGTATTTGATGCTTGAGACCACGCTCGCGACAGACGGGATACATATTGCGTGTGCCTTAGCCACCAGAGGGGGCTGGATGGCGGGAGTATCTTGATCAGATTTAGCGCCGTTCCGACGTCGTGCGATACGGCAAATGGATGGCGCGCCATCGTCAGCATCTCGGCGAAAGGACGGGTCAGGCGGCCTATCGTGGATGAGATCTGCTGGACCGAGGAGTCCGACGCAGAGCCGCTTTGATGCGGTGAACGCTCCGCCGGCCGGTAACTGAGGACGAGGTCCACGGTGTGTCCACGTTCACGGAGCCGGCCGGCGAGAGCACCAGCGAAAGTGGTCTTGCCTGCACCTGGGGGACCGAAAAGTTCGACGATCATATCCGAACCTCGCTATGCGGACCTGGCTTTTGGTCGAGGAAAAGTGAATCCGGACTATTCTTCATCCCGTGTTTGAGCGCGCGCCTTAAAGCACGCGCCAGATTTCCTGTTTGACCGCGCGAATGACGTCCGCCAAAGGCTGTTCGGCGTTGATGGAAACGATGTGTGCCCCCGGAAACGCCAGTCGCGGGATCGCTTCGATACGCTTCTCGATGACCGTGGGGTCCATGTCCGGCTCGCGCCTTGCGGCAGTCTCGGGCGTGACGATCAGCTTGATGACGAGATCCGGGGGAAGGCGCTGTGCAAGGGCGTAGGCGCTCGCCTCCCACCTGCGAAGCCAGGATGGTGCCCACGCCAGACGCGTCAACAGCGGTCCGTCATTGAAACCGCGAATTTCATTCTGCGGATAGCGGTCGGTGACAACAACGAGTCCACGGCTTGCGGCGCGGCGTGCGGCAAGCAGCTTCGTGCGCTTCTCGCGCGCCACGACCGCCGCCCAGACCATCAGCAACAAGCTGTAGAGCGGCCCCGGGGGGGCCTTCGATACCTTGCCGTGCGATGATCCCCTCGGCTTGGTCCTCGGCAAGAGCGTCCACAACAGCACCATCAATTTCAGGAGACGCAAGAGCAGGGAGGGCCTCCCGCCGCCGGTGCCGAAATAGACCGGTATGACGTCGATCTCGGAGCTGAGCCATGTGCGAATGGCAGCGCTGACGGTGCTCTTGCCGCTGCCGTCAATCCCGATCAACGCCACCACACAACCGCCGCCCGGCGCACGCCGGCTCCATGGCCGCGGCAAATGCAGATAAAACTTGTTGAGGCCGCCGGCTGCCCAATGAAACGCGCGCGCCGCGCCACGCAGCCGCGCCTCAAGCGCGTTGTACGTCCGGTACGGTGCGAAATGCCTTCGGACGGCTGTTCGCAAGCGGCCACTTTCATCGAACGGCCCTTCACCGCAAATCGCGCCGGCAAGCATCGCGCCGATATCGTCGCCCAGCAACTCGGAAGCCCTGCTGGTGAGCTGCCCGTGACCGAGCGTTTCGGCAAGGCGCTTTCGATCGAGCGCGAACCTGGCGAGCGCCGTCCGCCAGTCGCGGAGCGTAACCGGATCCAGACGCCGCAGTTCGAGGCAGGCACGTACACCGAGCAGCACTGCTTCGCTCGCGGGATCCAGCATCTTGACCGGCAGGGTCGGGTGAAGGATGGCGCGCGCCAGGAGATTGGTCTCCCAGGGAACGCGGTAGTTCTTGTGAAGGCGCTCGCCGACGATCAGGCGGAAATGCAAATGAAGATGAATCAACCGGCCGCTCGGCTCGTCATAGCCGATATAGCTTAGAATTGCCGGATGGTTCCGCATTGCGACGGAAGAAAAAAGCTTGAACCCGCGCCTGAGCAAAATCGCTTGAGCGCGGTGCTGGTCGTGTCGAGCAATGAGAAGGTCGAGATCCCCGTCCCCAGCCAGCACCGGTTCAATGCGTTTGCTGCTCTTCCAGTAGCAGTAAGTAACCGCGTGGCGGTGAAAGTCGTCCAGGACCGTCAGCAGCGGAGGAAGGATCCGATGATCCTTGGATAATCTGATGACCGTGTCTGGATTCCGTTGAAAAACAGCGTTTCCCTTCATGACGAGGCCTCGACACCTGATTGTCCGGGGCTATCGACTCCGGTCCCCGCTTTCGAATGCCGTCTTCCGATGTGGCTCCTGGCGTCAGAGAGGGATACTAAAATCCGCAGTCGAAGCAACCGGATCCGGAATATCGCCCGCCGGTATTGTCGCAGCAGCGTCAAATTCAATGCGGCTCCGAGTGACTTCAGCCAAACAAATGTGGAAGCTATCCGGCCATGCAGGTTTGACGCGCCGGCAGACCCGTTCTTCAAGAGTGCGGCACGGGAACCGCTAAATGCGATCGCAGGTCTCTCCCCATCGGGAGCAGAAGAATATTTCTCATCGTTAGAGAAATATTCGCCGGCGTAGCCGTATCCGTAATACGCATGCTTTTTTAGATCGACTTGCGCGATCAGCGCGCTCACGTGCCCGAGCTGCTGCGCCGGAGAGCGGTTGGGTCTGCGGAGCAGGTTCAATGCGTTCTGCGCCAGCTCTCGCGGTGTGCTGCCCCATTTGACCACGAAGAGGTTCTCGTCCGCCATAGCGGCCAGCAACCGCGTCTCGGTGCTGCCGAGCACCGGCGGACTGTCGATGATCACGTAGTCGTAATTCCTGCGCAACTGACGCAGCAAACGCTGCATCTTATCGCCGTCGAACAGTACCAGCGGATCAAAGGTGCTTCGGCTCATCGGCAGATAATCAAGCCCCAACTCCGGGATAGACTGGATCACGTCTGCCGGCATGCGGTTCTTGAGCAGGAGATCAAGAATTCCCTGTCCGGCTTTGCCGCCAAGCTCACGGATGACCGATGGATGCTTGAAGTCGAGGTCGACCAAGAGAACACGTTGCCCCAGCAGCGCTAAGCAGGCGGAAAGGCTCACCGCCAGCGTGGTCTTTCCCTCCGCGGGCAAGCTCGAGGTGATCAGGATTATTTTCGACGGATGATATGGAGACATCAGTTGTCTGGCTGCTGCGATCGAACGAATGGCCTCGGCATAGGCAGCCGAAGGGTCGGTTACGAGATACTGATGCAATCGCCGGGTTCTATCCATTTCCGCAACTTGCGGAATCAGCCCGATGCAGGAGATGCCGAGCGCTGTGCTGATTTCGCTCTCGCTTCGTAGCCCGCTGTCAAGTCTCTCGAGAATGACGGCCAGTAACGATCCGCAGATCAGAAACACGATCAGCGCGGGTAAAATGAACAGGAACGGGTTCGCAGAGCTTGGCCGGTCCGGTGTCGCGGCCAGCGACAGGATGTATGCTCCGGACGTAATGCTTTCTTGCAGGTCCCGGATCTCCTGCTGGCGGCGCAGCAGGGTGCGATAGAGCTGTCCCTTCGCTGCTGCCTGGCGTTCAAGCTCTTGCAGATGTTGATCTGATTCCCGGGTTGTGCTCGCCTGCTTCGCAGCGTCGCTCCTTTGCCGCAAGAAGGCCTGTACGGCTGCGCTGGATTGTTCAACCTCGACCTTCATGTCTGCGATGCGATCATCCAGCCGAGACAATTCGCTGCTGGTATATGCGCGCTTTTGTTCGCTTTGACCCTCGACGTACAACTCGGCGATCCGATTGGCGATTGTCCTGGCTGCGTCGGGGTCCGTCGATGTGTAGCTAACGGAGATGACGCGGGAGCGTCCTTCTTGATTGATCCTGAGGTGGCGTTCCAGCTCGTCGACGTTCAGAGCATGTTCTCCGCTGCCGAACCCTCCGACCCAAATGCGCAAGCGGTGTCCGAGCTCCCGAGGGCCCGGGAGCCAGCTCCCCGAGGTGGCGTGCCGCGGCTCGCGATCCGCGACGCGCTCGGTCTCGATTCGATGGACGGTGGGCGCTGCCGTCTGAAATTCCGGATCTCCCTGCAGATTGTCGGCGACGTGCTGGAGGTGATCGCGAGAGAGAAGTATGGTCACGTGTGTCTCGATGCTGCCCTCATCCTTCGGGATAGCAGCGGCCTGAGCGCTGCTTGAGGGTGGATCGATCGCGATCTGCGCTTTCGCTGTATATTTTGGCGGGATCAACAACCCAACTGTAAACACCAGCATCGCGCCGCAAAATGCGATGGTCAGGATGAGGCGTTGTCGGCGGCGCAGGAGGTTGACGAGTTCGAGGAAGTGAAGTGGGTCGGCCGTGGGCTCGTCGCTTGTCCATCGCGCGGCACTCGCATTTTTCTTCGCGGGCACGGGGGGCTCGGCTTGCTCGGTCGTATGACTCCAGTGTTTATTCAATTGACTCCAGTGTTTATTCATTGCCGACCTCTTGGCTTACCTGCCGCTGGTGCGCTGGAATTCCTGTCGTGTTGGTTCAGGCAAGGTGCGGTATCGCGCCAAATCATTGAGCACAGGGCTGATCGTTGGCCATGAAAGGAGATCGACTGGACCAGGGCACAAGGTGCGGGGGATCTAGCCATAGGCCCTCAAGCTCCTTGGTTGCGGCGCCGAGGACGTCTCCGCCTCGTCGGCCCCGTAAGAAGACAGCGGCAATTTCGAATTGCGCGCGAAGTTGAGCCAGGCCTGGACCATCAAGATGGCCCACAGTTCACTCGATCGATCCCTTCGTCCGCTGAGATGTTGCTGCCAGCAGGCCTGAATGCGACCGGAATGAAGCAGGCCCTCGCGCCGGATACTTGCTCCGTCAAGCAACTCTTCCGTCCAGCCGCGCAAGGGGCCAGTCAGCCATTCGCCGATGGGGACATTAAACCCTTGCTTCGGCCGTTCGAAAAGGTTTTCGGGCAGGTAGCGGCGGAGCACGCGCCGCAATGGCCGTTTGCCCTGGCCGTCGCGGATCTTGACGGCGGTGGGTAGGCGCCACGCGAACTCGACGACGCGATCGTCGAGAAACGGACATCTTGCCTCCAGACTGGCCGCCATTGTCGCGCGGTCGAGCTTGACCAGAATATCGCCGGTCAGATAGCCGGCCATGTCGCGATAGATGAGCCTGCCAACGGCATCCGGGAGCGGCGGAACGTCAGTCGGATCGGCGGCTTCCGGATCGAGAACCACGGGCGTCGAGCCGAACGTTGTCATTTTATTGTAACGCTCGTTTTCGTCCGCCGCCTCGAGTGCGCGCGCGAGTTTTTGCAAGTTGACGCCGTTCAAGGCCGGACGAAGCGTGGCCGGTAGTTGAAGAATCCGGAAGATCTCCTGCCATGCCTGAGGCGTCAGCTTGAGTAGTGCAGAGGCCGCCAGTCGGCGCAGGCTGGAAGGGAGCCGAAACAGAGCAGCGAGCCGCGCCAGCATGAAATGTCTCGCATATCCGCCGAAGCACTCGTCACCGCCGTCTCCGGACAACGCGACCGTGACATGCTGCCGCGCCAGTCGAGAAAGAAGCAAAGTTGGAATTTGCGATTCGTCGGCAAACGGCTCATCCCAAATCTGCGGCAAATCCGGGATCACCGCGCAAACTTCCGTAGGTGTCAGGCGAAACTCGGTGTGGTCGGTGCCAAAATATCGCGCCACTTCGGACGCGTACGCCGCCTCGTCATATTCGGCTTCGCAGAAGCCGATGGTGAAGGTGCGAATGGGACGCGACGATTGCGCCTGCATCAGCGCGACGATCGTTGAACTGTCAATCCCTCCGGATAGGAAGGCGCCAAGCGGCACGTCGGCGACCATTCGTTGCCGCACGGCGCTCCGGAGTAGCCAATCAAGCTCGGTATCGAGCTCGGATTCATCGAGGGTGAGCGGGTACCGCTGCCCGGTCTCCGCGACCGCGGCGAGCGACCACCAGCACCGGACCCTTCCCCGCAAGCTTTCGATACTGGCCGTCTCCAAATCTTCCGCCCGGACCGAAAGCATTGTGCCGGGCGGCAGCTTGAAGACGCCCTTCCAGATACAATGCTGATCTGGCATCCAGCCCTGGCGAAGCATCATCGCCAGCGCCCGCGTATCGACCGTTGGCCGGAAGTCAGGATAGGCCAGGATCGCCTTCAGCTCGGATGCGAACAGGAGCGCGCCATCAGCAAGTGCAACATACAGCGGCTTTTTGCCCATGCGATCGCGGACGAGATGCAGAACGCGATGCTTGCGATCCCAGACGCCGGCGGCAAACATCCCGGAAAACTGCTTAAGCGCTTCCTCGACGCCGTAGTATTCGAACGCGGCCAGCATAACCTCGGTGTCGCTGTCGCTGCGGAAACAATGGCCCCTGGCTGCGAGTCCCGGCCTTAGGCTGGCGAAATTGTAAATCTCGCCGTTGAACGTCATGACAAGGTTTTCATCGGCCGACAGCATCGGTTGGTGGCCGGCGTCGGACAGATCGACAATCGCGAGGCGACGATGGCCAAGCGCGACGCCGCCGTTGCGATCGAGCCAGATGCCACCACTATCCGGCCCGCGATGATGGAGCGTCGCAGCCATCGCATCGATCGCCGCAAGATTGCGGGGGTTCGTGGCGCGGGTGATCAGAATGCCTGCGATACCACACATCTTGTCAGCTCCCCCGTCGCGCCGGTGACGCCTTGCGGCTTTCCGCAGTGACCAGGCAGATTGCGATGGCAAACCAGAAGGCAGGGTGGCGGACGATCAAATGGAAAATGCTGAAGATGATCAGCCCGCAAAGCAGTACTGTTAGTCCATCCAGCCTGGTTCGGTAGGTCAGCAGGAACGTGGCCGCGACCAGCCAGACGAGGCTGAGGACTGCCATCAATCCGCCTTGGGTGAAGATATCGAGCAGCGTGTTGTGGGCCTCGAAGTTCGGCGTGCCGTTGGCTTCGGGATGCTCGAGATTTTTAGGTTCTCCTGAAGAATCCTGTCGTCCTGCGCGAATCCAAGGTGGTATCGGAAGGTGTGGACCCGGCCCGAGTCCGAGCATTCCGGATTCAAGTCCGCGATCGATCGCTTGCCGCCAGGCCTCGAGTCGGATTTCAGCTGTTTTCCTTGTGTCCTGCTCGTCGCCCCTCGTCATGTCGCCGATAAACCCTTGGCCCTCGACCGCGAGGGAAGCGCCGAATGGAGCGGCAGAAGCCAATAGCAGTGGCAGCGCGAGAACAGCGATCCATGCGCAGGCCGAGCGGACGGAGAGCCTCGGTTGATGCGAGAGAAGCCATGTTCGCAGCTTGAGCGCGATGAAGATCGGACCGGCCGCCACCAGGACAAGACTAAACGTGTCGCCCTTGGTAAGCCGTCCGACGTAGATGGGAAGAACGGCCGCTCCGATGGCAGCGATCCGCGCTGGAGTGCTGGTTGCGACGTCGGCGAGGTGCAGGGATAGAAACCCGAGCACGGCGCAAAGGATAGCCAGCTGGTTCGGATTTTCGGACCAGCCACGCAAGCGGTCCCAATACCAGGGATCGATCGATCCCACACCGATCCATCCCCACGCCTGCGCGACCTGCACAGCGAGGGTAGCCGAGCCGACCGTCACCAGAAGCCAGGCGGCGCGATGCAGCCGGGATCCTGCATCCGTTCCCACGACGCACAACATGCTGATGGCGGCGAGCAGGGGGTAGGCCATCACGTCATGCATGAACAACGATTGATCGTGGACATCCCCGATCGCGAAGCCGGCGAGCGTGCCGATGCACAGCGCGACGGCAAAAAGCAGCCAGAAGATGACAAGGCGGGAAAGCGCCGGTGTGAATTGGGGGCCGAGCTGAGCCGTCTCGCGGCCGAGCATCAGGCCGATCCAGATCACGAGGCAAATTTCGCCGGCAGGCCGCAGCTGCGACGCGGTCGACAGCAGAATCCCCAGCACCAGCAGCAGGTCCCGCTTCATGAAAATCTCTCTTTTCCCAGCGAACCATGGTCGGGGGCTTTCCTGGCCGCATGCAGTTTGGTTCGAAGAGGATCATCGAGCAGTTCGTTGTAGGCGGCGATATAACGGGAAACAGTGAGATCGAGGTTGAACTCCTGCCGCACCAGTTCTGCGGCGCGCGCGCCCATCGCGCGTGCAGCGGAGCGATCGTTGAGCAGATCGAGAATCTTCGTTGCCAGCAGGCGCGGCGAGTGGGGCGGAACGAGAAAGCCGCTCCAGCCGTCGCGAACAACGTCGTTGCAGCCGGGCATGCTTGTCGCAACGATGGGCAGCCCGGCGAGCGCCGCCTCGAGCAGTGCTCGGGGCACGCCCTCGCGATACTCGGTGGGGAACGCAAAGACGTCGGCGACCTTGAGCAACGAGGGGACGTCCGATCGCGTGCCGGTGGTGACAACGTAGGGGGCATGGCAGTCGAGCGCTGCCCGCGTTACCGCCAACGGCCCTTCGCTCTCGCGCGGGCCGACAAGCAGAAAACGCACGGTTGGTCGCACCTCGTGGACCAATGCCGCGGCCTCGAGCAGCGTTGGGATCCCCTTCTGCCGGGTGAGGCGCGTGACGGTGATGACGATTTCGCAGTTTTCGAGCCCGAGCGACTGGCGAAGGTCGGCTGGTGAGCACTCCGCTGCTGCCGCCCGCTCAAACCGCCCGACATCGATCCCCGATCCGGGAATCAGCCGGCTCAAGCCCTTGCCGATTATCGCGCAGCGTTCGAAAAACGTCTGGTCATCGCGATTCTGAAACACCGTCATCGCCGTCCCGCGCGCCGCCAGCCGGTGGAGCACGAGGTAAACGGGCCGGAGCGCCAAAGCCAATACCGAGTACGACGAGTAGATCCAGCCGAGACCGTTGATCGTTCGAATGACGGCTACTCCATCGATGCCACGCGCCGCGAGCGGAACCAGCAGATTAGGCTTCGTGTCGAAGCACTGGACGATATCTGGGCGGACATCGGCGATCAGTCCTGAAAGCAATTTGATAGCAGCCAAATCGGCTAACGGATTCACGAACCGGTCGAAGCGGAACGAATGATATTCGATTCCGGCGCGTGCGAACGGGGTGCCGTCTCCGGTGCCGGCCGCAGTTACCTTGACGCCGCGATTGCCAAGGGCGAGCAAAAACGGAATCCGAAGATGGTGATCCTCTCCTCCGATGCAGAGCAAACGCGGGTTCAAGGCATGATCCTCCTCACTGCGTTTGCGGGACGGGCCCCGGCCGGAGGTATGTGGTGAGTCAGTGCGCGGCAGGCCGTCTGTTCTGCCCAATGGACGCTGCGTACCAAAAAATCAATGCAACATAGAAAATTCAAATCCATGACACGCCCCGCAACGTCGGGAGACGGCATCATCAATCATTAAACGATATTGATGCAGCACCGAGAAACGTTACCAACATTGGATTCGAAAGCATCGGTGCATTGCGAGGTACCCAGAAGGGGGTATCCTCCTGACTGCCTGCCGGGGATGAGACGAACGGACCCGCAGGACAGTATCGGAGCGTCAAACTTCCAGCTTCGAATCGGGGCGCAGCGAAAGCTTGCGGTATTGCCGGGTCGGCATGCCGAAAAGCTTTAACATGTGCGGCACAAAGACTGATCGGGCTGCGCGGGCGAACTCGGAAACACGCGATGCGGCATCCGCGCGACCGCCCCGCTTTCGCATGCGATCCAGAAGATGCAGCTGCGGCCCGCGCTTTTCAGGCATCGCTCCATCAGAATTACGAGATACGAGGCCGCGATGCTCCACATGATCGCGGTCCCGATCCGTTGATGGGCTACCCACTTCGACGTAGCGCGACGAGCGCGTCATCGCTCGCGGCCTGCGGGTGGTAATGCGCCTTAGCCATGCGTGCGGATGGCGAGCCAGCTAATATCAACGGTCTGTTGAGGGTCATTTTGAAGAGAAGCCCGCCCGCGGCGCGAACAATCTCGTCCGATGTGGACCAGTCGGGTGTGAGCGGAAAGTGCGGAAAGTAACGAGTAAATTAGGAGAAGCAAATGAAAGCGGTTATCCAATGCGGCGGCAAGGGCATGCGTTTGCGCCCGCACACATGCATATTACCGAAGCCACTTATGCCGATTGGAGCGCGACCTGTGCTCGAGCTGTTGCTCAAATGGCTCAGACGAAACGGCATCAAAGAGGTTTTCATCACGACCGGATACTTGGGTCACCTCATTCGCAGCGTTTGCGGTGACGGTAGTCAATGGAACATGCAGATCAACTACACGCAGGAGGTGGAACCGCTTGGAACGATCGGTCCGTTGTCGCTTCTGCGCGAACACCTCGACACGCCCTTCCTGGTTCTTAACGGCGACGTGCTCACCGATCTTAACCTCAACCAGTTCGTGAACTGTCATCGGCGACATCAGGGGACTCTCACCATCGCTACCGCCACCCGCCCCACCAAGATGGACTTTGGCGTGATCGAGGAGACTGACGGACGTGTGATCGGTTTTCGCGAGAAGCCTGAACTGTCGCATCTCGTCAGCATGGGTATTTACTGCATGGATCCCGCGGTACTGGAACGCATCCCGTCGGGTGTGCCATTCGGCTTCGACGATTTGATGTTCCAGATGCTGGAGGAGGAAGCATCTGTGAATGTATTCAAACACAACGGCATGTGGCTCGATATTGGCCGGGTGGAGGACTTCCTCAAAGCTCAGGATGTCGCTTGGGACGAGCAGTCGCCAGCATTCGCGGCAACCATCGCTGCCTGAAGCAAATGCCGCATGTCGCGGTGATTGCCCTGGCCGGTTAAACGTTCGATCAGATCGGGACTGGACATGCTGTTGGTATCAGAGCCCATCTTGGGCGCCGAAGAAAAAGCAGCTCTGGCCGCTGTCATCGACAGCGGCTGGGTTACGATGGGAGACCGGGTCCAGGAGTTCGAGCAGGCTTTCGCTCGCCTGCATGAAGCCGAAGACTCGGTAGCCGTCAGCTCTTGCACCGCAGCCCTCCATTTGATCCTGCACGCGCTCGGCATTGGACCAGGCGATGAAGTTCTTGTTCCATCGCTGACGTTCGTCGCCACCGCCAACAGCGTGCGCTACGTGGGGGCACGGCCGGTCTTCGTCGATATCGAGTCGCCGGAAGTTCCCCTGATCTCGCTGGCTGAGGCGGAAGCCAAGTGCACCGCGAGAACCAAGGCCGTCATTATCGTGCATTTCGGCGGCTATCTGGCGGATCGTGACGCCTGGCAGGCCTTTGCTCGCCGCAAGGGCTTGCTCTTGATCGAGGATGCTGCGCACGCGCCGGGGCTACCGGCCGCCGGGACCTTTGGCGAGGCGGCGGCATTCAGCTTTTATGGCAACAAGAACATGACGACCGCTGAGGGAGGCGCGATCATTGCCCGCACCCGATCATTGAGAGAAGCCATCAGGCGAGCACGATCTCATGGCATGACAAGCGGCACGCGGCAGCGCCTTGACAGTCGTACTCCAGATTACGATGTGACGATGCTTGGATTCAACTACCGCATGGACGAGTTGCGAGCTGCCGTCGGCCTCGCACAGCTAAAGAGATTGCCGGAATGGAATGACATCAGACGCCGTCTGTCGTTGCGCTATCGCCAGCTCATTGCGGGGCTCTGCCCGTCGGTAATGGTGCCATTCGCGGATCCATGGCCATCGGCGCATCATCTGATGCCGGTTCTGCTTCCGGCCGCAATCAGTCGGCAGACCGTGATCGACGGGCTGCGCAGGCGAGGTATTCAGACCACCGTTCACTATCCCCCGGTACATCGTCTGACGTTCTACAAGGAGCTATGCCCGGATTCTCGTTTGCCGCGAACCGAGGAATTTGCCGGACGGGAGCTCACACTACCTCTCCATCCGCGGATGACGCCGGAG
>JBKQRS010000289.1:0-18307 GCA_052143915.1 Bradyrhizobium sp. | reverse complement strand
GAAAACCGGTTCCCACTTTTCCGGATCATGCTCTAGTGAACCGGCAACGGCGGATGGGGAATCGCCGTCAGCAGCTCCTTTGTATAGGCATCCTGCGGGTCGCCCAAGACCCGTTCGCAAGCACCTTGCTCGACGATTCGCCCCGTTCGCATCACAATGACACGATCGCACAATAACCGCACCACATTCAAATCGTGCGATACGAACAAGTAGCTCATTCCCATCGACTGCTTGAGATCCTGCAGCAAATTCAGCACCACCGCCTGCACCGAAACATCGAGCGCCGCAGTCGGTTCGTCGAGAATTACGAGCTTCGGATGCAACGCGATGGCGCGCGCGATACCGACGCGGGCCTTCTGTCCGCCCGACAATTGATGCGGGAAACGATCAAGCAGATTGACCGGCAGGCCCACCAGACCTGCCAATTCCTCGCAGCGCGCGCGCAACGCATCGCGCCCCTTGATGCCGCCGAGCTGCAGAAGCGGATCGGCGATTGCGCGCGCCGCGGTAAAGCGCGGATTGAGGCTGTCGGTCGGATCCTGAAACACCATCTGGATGCTCTTGCGCAGCGGCAGGCGCGCGAAGGCGTTCGGTAAAATGCCGCCGATCTCGTCGCCGTCGAACATGATGCGGCCCGAGGTCTGGTCCAACAGCCGCATCAGCATCATGGAGGTGGTGGATTTGCCGCAGCCGGATTCGCCGACGAGGCCGACGCTCTCGCCATGCCCTACGGCAAAACTGATGCCGTCGACCGCACGGAACATTTCGGGCTCGGCCGGCGGCTTGCGCGAGAACAGTTTGGTCAGCGTCGCGGTGGCGCCCTGACGCGGATATTCCTTCACGAGTTTTTCGACCAGAAGAAGCGGCTTTGCGGAGGTCTCGCCGCCGTCCCTCTCCCTCGCCCCGCCTGCGGGGAGCGGGGCTGTCTCGGTAAGTGTGGTTTGCGGAGAAGCCCCCTCACCCGGCGCTCTCTGCGCGACCGCCTCATCCTCCGGCAGCAAATCGCGCAAGGAGACGCCGAGCCGGGGCGTCGCGCGCATCAATTTCCTCGTATAGGGATGCTCGGGCCTGGCGAAGATGTCGGCGGACAGCGCGGTCTCCACCACGCGGCCCTTCTCCATCACCACGACCCGATCGCAATAGGCCGCGGCCAATCCGAGATCATGCGTGATCAGGATCGTCGACATGCTCCTCCGCTTGGTAAGTTCGACGACGAGGTCCATCACGGCCTTCTGCGTCGTGACGTCGAGGCCGGTGGTCGGCTCGTCGGCGATCAAGAGCTGCGGATTGCAGGCCAGCGCCAGCGCGATCACCACCCGCTGGCACATGCCGCCCGACAGCTCGAACGGATAGGCGTGATAGCGCTCGCGGGGGCGCGCGATCCTGACCTGCTCCAGCGCGGCGATCGCCCGGTCGGTAACCTGCGTCCGGTCGACCTGGACATGCTGCAACAGCACATCCTCGATCTGGTGGCCGATCTTCCGGATCGGATTGAGCGCCAGCCGGGGGCTCTGGAAGATCATCGACATTTCGCGGCCGCGCAGATCGCGCATCTGGTCCTCGGTCGCCGCCTTGACATCGACGCCGGAGAACACCACCGAGCCCTCGGCGATCTTGCCGGCGCGATCGAGGATCCGCATCACTGCGTAGGACGTCACGGATTTGCCGGAGCCCGATTCACCGACAATGCCGAGCGTCTCGCCCTTTGCCACGGCGATATTGACGTGCTGCACCGCCTTGACGATGCCGCGCCGGGTGGCGAATTCCACGGTGAGGTCGCTGACGTCGAGTAGCGGCGGCGCGGTCATGTCAGGCTCATCTGCTTGAACATGATCGCTTCGGAAAACCGGTTCACGCTTGTCCGGATCATGCTCTAAGTCCTCCGCTGCGGATCGACCAGATCGCGCAGGCCGTCGCCGAGCAGGTTGAAGCAGAATACCGCGATCATGAGCGCCCCGCCGGGGAAGAATGCCACCCACCACTCGCCGGAAATGATGTTGGTCGCGCCTTCCGCGACCATGATGCCCCACTCCGGCGTCGGCGGCTTGACGCCCAGACCGATGAACGACAGGCCGGCCGCATTCAGGATGGCGTAACCCATGGTCAGCGAGATCTGCACCATCATGATCGGCATGATGTTCGGCAGGATATGCACCAGCAAGATCCGCACGTCGCCGTTGCCGGACAACCGCGCGGCCTGCACGAAACCGGCCTCGCGCCGCACATTGGCTTCGGCGCGCGCGACACGGACATAAAGCGGAAAATTGATGATCGCGGTGGCGATCACGATGTTGGTCACCGTATTGCCGAGCGCGGCGACGATACCCATCGCCAGCACGAACAACGGAAACGCCATGATGGTATCGGAGATGCGTCCGACGATGCGGTCGGTCCAGCCACCGAAGAAGCCTGCGGCTATTCCGGCGAGCCCGCCCATGACGAGCACCAGCGCCACCGAAGCGATGGCGATCGTGAAATCGAGGCGGGTTGCGGCCAGCACGCGGCTGAAAATATCGCGACCGAGCAGATCGGTGCCGAACCAGTGGTGCAGTGATGGCGACTGCAGCGTCGCCGAGGTATCGCTGGCAAGCGGATCGTAAGGCACAGTGTAAGGGCCGAACAAAGCGCAAAGCGCGATCAACACGAACAGCCCGAAGGACAATCCGGTCACCGGATTGCCCGCTACCACGTAGACGGCGTGGCGGAAAATGGAGTTGCTGGGAGGCTTGGGCTGAGCCTCGGCCACCGGCGCTGCCGTCAGACTGGCTTCGGTCATGCCTCGAGCCTCACGCGCGGATCGATCACGCCGTAGAGCATGTCGATCAGGAGATTGAGCGCCACGTACAGTACCGCCATGGTCAGCACGAAACCTTGCACCGGCGCGAAGTCCGACTGCAGCAGCGCTTCCACCGCATAGGAGCCGATGCCCGGCCAGGCGAATACTTTTTCCACCAGCACATTGGCGCCGAGCAGGAACGAGAACACCATGCCCAACGTCGTCACCACCGGCAGCATCGCGTTGCGAAACGCATAAGTGAGGATCACGGTGCGGCCATCGAGGCCGCTGGCGCGCGCGGTTCGTATGAACTCGGACGAAAGCACCGCCAGCATCGAGGCGCGGGTCATGCGCGTGATCGGCGCCAGTGAAAAAACCGCAAGCGTCACCGCCGGTAATATCAACTGGCTGAGCGAGGCGCGGAAAGTCTCGATATTCCCGGTGATCAGGCTGTCGATCAGGTAGAAGCCGGTGATATCGGGCGGCGCCGTGGCGAAGGCATCGAGCCGGCCGATCGGCGCGGGCGACCAGCCGAGCCTGAAATAGAACACGTAGACCAGGAGAAGGCCGGTGAAGAATACCGGAAGCGAAACGCCGGCGGTGGCGATGATCCGGCAGAGATGATCGATCAGGGAACCCTGCTTGACCGCGGCGAAAATGCCGAGCGGCACCGCGATGACGATCGCGAGGAACAATCCGGACAGTGTGAGTTCCGCCGACGCCGGCAGGCGACTGGAGATTTCGGTCGCGACGGGGCGGCCGGTGGACAGCGAATTGCCGAAATTGCCGTGGGCGAGATCATTGACATAGCGGGCGAACTGGTCGGGCAGCGGCCGGTCAAGCCCAAGCGATTTTCGGATTTCGGCAATCGATTGCGGCGTGGCGGCGGGTCCTGCGAAATAAACCGCGGGGTCACCGGGCAAGACGCGGGTAAGCAGAAAGGTGACGATCACGACACCGATCAAGGTCGGGATGACGGTTGCCAGCCGCTTCAGGATCGTCACCATGGTCTTCTAGCCCCAGAATTCTTGGAAGCCGCGTTGAGAATTGTGCATGTGTGGCGGGCGCGCGCGCTGCGGCTGGCGGGCCTCACGCCTTGACGATTGAGCGGTAGTCGAGTTGCCGGTGGAACCAGTAAACATAGCCTGAGATGTTCTTCTGCGTGGCGACGTTCAGGAAAGGCTGAAACAGCGGAATCCGCGGGACTTCGTTGTAGGCCTTGGAGATGAAGCCTTCGACGTCCTTGGCATATTTCTCCTTGTCCCCGATGGCGGCGGCGGCGCGCGCACCGTCGATCAGGGCGTCCATCTCGGCGTTCACGTAGCTTGGCGTGTTGAAGATGGCGTTCTGGCCGGAATAGCACCAGAAGAAGAAGTACTCGGGATAGTCCAGCCAGCCGGAGAAGAAGTTGACCATCAGCGGCATCGACTTCTTGGCCATCTCGCTGCGCCAGTTGGCGCCCGGCACCTTGTTGATCGCGGTCTTGATGCCGATCTGGCCAAGGCTCTCTTGCACCAGAACGGCAATCGGTTCGCATATGTCGCCGGCGCCGAGGTCATAGGAGATGGTCGTGTCGATGTCCGACACACCGCTCTCCGCCATCAGCGCCTTGGCTTTAGCCATGTCGTTGACGTAGGCCGACTTTGCCGGCCAGGCGATATCGGTGACGTTGTTCGACGGACCGCCGAACAACGGATTGGCGAGGCCGAACATCGCCGCATCCATGATCTTCTGGTACGGCAGCGCATAGGCCACCGCCTGGCGGACTTTTGCGTTATCGAACGGCGTATTCTTCACATTCATGTCGACCGAATACATGCCGTTGCCGATCGGGTGGGAAGCGATGACGAGCTTGCCCTCCTTCTTCATCTCCGAGGTGTCCTTGCTCGAGAGATCGAAGGAGATGTCGGCATCGCCGCGTTCCATCAAGGCGCGGCGATTGCCCTGCGAGGGAACGGTGCGCCAGATGACTTTCTTGAGCTGGGGCAGCTTGCCGCCGACCCAGTCGTCATGGCGCTCATAGACCACCTCGACGCCGGGCTTCCAGCTCGTCACCTTGTAGGCGCCGCTGCCGGCGGTGTTGCTCTTGGTGTAATCCAGCGCCCACGGATCTTTTTCCGTGGCCTTCTTCTTCAGGAGTTCGGAATTGTAGATGCCGGGCACGATCACTGCGAGATCGGGGATCGTCAGCCGGTCCTTCTTGACGAAATCGATACGGACAGTGCTGTCGTCAACGAGGACGAACTGTTCCTTGTCCACCAGCGAACCGGCCTTCATCTGCACGGTGGGAAAGCCGCCGACCGTCACCGCACGGTCAAGCGACCATTTGACATCCTTGGCGGTGACCGGCGTGCCGTCGTGAAACTTCGCGTTCTTCTTCAGTTTGAAGGTGACCGACATGTCGCCGATGTTCATGTCTTCGGCGAGTTCGGGTTTGAACTTGTCACGGTCGTAAGACAACGTGCCGTCCGGCAGTGTCCTGGTTTCATGGGTGATGAGGCGATCGTAGCAATTCCACGACGTCTCATAGCCCGGACGGTTGGTGCCAACGCCATGGATATCGAGATTGTTGGGGCCACCCTCCGTGACGACCAGCAGGGTCTGCGAGCGGCCGTCGGCCTTGGCGGAGGACCAGATCGCGGGTGCCGGCACCACGGCGCCGGCGGCGATGCCGGAGACGGATTTGAGAAAATCGCGGCGCTTCATCGGAGGCTCCAACGCACGAGGAAATCGGCTATTGGAGGAACGTCGCAAGGTTCGTGCCAAATCTTAACGGATCCTCACCCGGGGGCTAAACCCATGATCTGGTTCGCGATATTGGACCTCTCAGCCGTGGATTCGGCAAACTTTATTGCATACAAAGGGATGTGACTGCCTAATTCATAGGCAGCTATTTCAGCCCTCTCCTTGAGCTAATTCCGGTCAGCATACGGCAATTAAGCCGAGGCCGAGGTAAGCGTGGCCAACCGGAGCGGCTCACGCGGATTTCTTGTCGCGACAGGCCTCTGCTAGATTGCGTTGAACCTTTTTTTCCCGCCATCGACCTCATCCCAGGGGGATCAGTTGCCTGTGTACTGCCGCGCCGAAATTTCGCGGACCATGGCACTCGCGGTCGCGCTGTTTCTGACGGCGATCACGACGAACGCCTTGGCGCGGGAATTTCGCGCCGCCGACACCCAGAGCGAGGATTATCCGACCGTACAGGCGCTGCGCTACATGGGGAGCCTGATCGAGGAAAAGAGCGGCGGCCGACTGCAGCTCCGCGTTTTTCATTCGCGCCAGCTCGGCGAGGAAAAAGAGACCATCGAGCAGACCCGCGCCGGCGCCATTGATCTCAACCGCACCAACGTGGCGCTGGTCGGGACCTTCGTACCGGCGATGAATGTGCTGGCGATGCCGTTTCTGTTCCGCTCCATCGAGCATTTGCAGAAGGTGCTGGACGGCCCGATCGGCAACGAAATCCTGGGCAGCTTCGAGCCCTTTGGATTTGTCGGCCTGGCGTTCTACGATTCCGGCGCCCGATCGGTCTACAACAGCGTCAGACCGATCCGCTCGATCGCCGACATGAAAGGTTTGCGGCTCCGTGTGCAGCAATCGGAATTGATGTCCGACATGATCAAGGCGCTCGGCGCCGACCCGGTCGAGCTGCCCTATGGACAGGTTCGCACCGGGCTTGCCACAAAGCTGATCGACGGCGCGGAGAACAACTGGCCCTCTTTTGTCACCACCGACCACTACAAATATGCCAGCTATTATACCCTCACCGAACACGCGATGAGCCCGGAAGTGCTCGTCATGTCGCGGAAAGCCTGGGACAGCCTGTCGCCAGAGGACCGCACGATATTTCGCGAGGCCGCTCTCCAATCGAGCCGCTTCATGCGCGAGAGGTGGAAGGACCTTGAGGAGCAATCGCGCCGGCAGGCCGAAGCTGCCGGCGTCACGATCGTGACCAACTTCGATCGCAAGCCTTTCGAAGCGGCGATGGCACCAATCTACGCAAAAGCGCGACGCGATCCTGCAGCCGCGCAGCTGATCGAACGAATTCGCAAGGTGGACTGAATTGGTCTTGGAAACTCGCCAGCACGACGAAGCTGCCGAAGGGCCGACGAGCCTCGCCGCGTGGGGTCATTCGCGCATCGTCGCGCTGGTCCGCGCGGTGCCGATCCGCTGGCGTATCCTGTCGATCGCGGCGCTGAACTCGGCGGTCGTCGTGGTGCTCGTCGCGCTGATATGGAACGGCGTCCAGGTGCTCGGTTCGGCCTGGGATGACGTGCGGCAGGTGCGGGAGTCCGACAAGATCCTGGCGCGGCTGGAAAGTGAGACCGGCCACCTGCAGAACCTGATCCATCGCTACATCAATCAGCCAAGCCCGGAATTGTTCGCCGAGATATCGCATCTGCGCGAGGTCGTTCTCGGAACCCTGACCACGCGCGCCTCGACCGACCCGATGCTGTCGGGGTCGGTGCAGCAGCTTGAGCACGTCACCGAGCGCTTCCTCAACGGCTTCAGCGAATTGCGCGGCGTCCAGGCGACAATTGCGAAATCCTATGAGGACGAGGTCCTGACCCCGGCCAGGGACATGGCCGGACTCTATTCGATCATCGAGGGCGCGACAGGACACCGCGATGCCCTGATCTGGCCGTCGCTTGGAAAGTCCCGCGAGGCGTTTACCGCAATGCTGGTCGCCGCGAATGCCTATTACCTGTCGCTGGCAAGCGCTTCGGCCGAGGAGGCCCGTCGCAACACCGAGACGATCGAAAAGACGATTCCGGTGATGATCGACCTCGCCGACAACGATCTGCAGCGGATGGCGCTGCAGCGATTGAACGCGCGGACGACGGCGCTGCGGGACGGCCTTGCGAAACTATCGGAACAGCTCGCCAGCCGGACCGAATTGTTGCGCAACGCGATCGACGCCAGCCAGGCCGAGGCCTCCAGCGCCATCGACGAATTATCGGTCAAGATGCGGCAGCGCGAGCAAAAAGCGCAGGAGACGTTCGACCAGACGTTGGCCGACATATCCCGCAAGGTGTTGTCGACCGCGGTGATCTTTCTCGGCATCATCATCACCGCCGGTGTCTTGATCGCGCTCTCGATCCGGCTGCCGCTGCGGCAGATCATGGCGGCGATGCAGGCGATCACCTCCGGCGACTACAACCGGCGCGTACAGGGAACGGGCGCCAGGGACGAGGTCGGCGAGATGGCGCGCGCGGTGGAAGTATTCCGCGATAACGCCATTGCCAAGCGCAAGACCGAAGACGAGCTGCGCGCTTCCAAGGAGAAGGCCGAGAACGCGCTGTACGAACTGAACGCCGCCCAGCAAAATCTGATCGACGCCGAACGCCTGGCGGCGCTCGGCGGCCTGGTTGCGGGCGTCGCCCATGAGGTGAACAATCCGATCGGCATCAGCCTGACGGTCGCCTCTAGTTTCGCGCGCCGCACCGAGATGTTCGAGGCCGAGTTGAGATCGGAAACAGGCCTGCGGCGATCCCAGCTCGAGGAATTCGTCCGAACCTCGCGCGACGCTGCCCAGCAATTGGTGGGTAATCTGCATCGCGCCGGCGAACTCATTCAATCCTTCAAGCAAGTCGCGGTGGACCGTTCGCATGCCGAACGCCGGGAATTCAACCTGAGCGAGGCGACCGATCAGATCATCGCCAGCCTGCGGCCGGCCCTGAAGAAGGCATCGATCAGCCTGTCGGTCGATGTACCGGAGAGCCTGGTCATCGACGGCTATCCGGGCTCTTATGGCCAGATTTTAACCAATCTGTTCCTCAACGCCGTCAATCACGCGTTTGCCGATGGCCGCTCCGGGGCCATCACGATCTCGGCAAAGCCCCGCGGCAGTGACGACACTGAGATCATTTTTGCCGACAATGGGGCCGGAATGACGCCGGACGTGCAGCGGCAGGCGTTCGACCCGTTCTTCACGACGCGCCGCAACGAGGGCGGTACCGGGCTAGGCCTGCACATCGTCTATAATCTTGTCACCCAGCAGCTCGGCGGCCGGATGATGCTGGATTCAAGACTGGGACAAGGCACCACATTTCGCATTATCATGCCGAGGGCTGCCAAGGGCGGCCTCGCAACCGAAGACCACGATCGCGACGGGACCCCTCCATGGCCGAACAGGACGATGTCCTCCACCTGATCGACGATACCGGCACAGTGCCGGAGACATCTACCGCGCGCAAATGGAAGGTCGCGGTCATCGACGACGACCAGGCCGTGCACGAAGGCACCCGGTTTGCGCTGAGCGACTACAGCCTCAATGGACAGACGCTCGAAATCCTTTCGGCCTATTCGGCCGCCGAGGGGCGGGCCTTGATGCGCGCCCACCCCGATGTCGCCGCCGTGCTGCTCGATGTCATCATGGAGACCGACGCTGCCGGACTCGATCTCGTCGAATACATCCGCAATGAAATCAAGAACGAGACCGTTCGCATCATCCTGCGTACCGGACAGCCCGGACAGGCGCCCGAGCGCCGCGTGATCGTCCAGTACGACATCAACGACTACAAGGCGAAGACCGAACTGACCGCCGACAAGCTGTTCACCTCGCTGACCGCGGCATTGCGCAGCTACCAGCAGCTCGAACGCATGGTTCAAACCCGGCGCGGGCTGGAAATCATCATCGATGCCGCCTCGACCTTGTACGATTTCAAATCGATGCAGCGCCTGGCCGAAGGCGTGCTGACGCAAATCGCGTCGCTGCTCAATGTCGATTGCGCCGGGATTCTGGTGCTGCGCGACGGCGGCGCGGTCGGCGACAATTTTTCCGTGCTCGCCGGATCCGGCTGCTATAGCCGCTTCATCGGCGCCGCCGGATCCAAATCGCTCGATCCCGACCTGCGGTCGATGGTCGAAGCCGCCTTCAGGCGGCGCAAGCATGAATTTGTCGATCAGCGCACCGTTCTCTACATCCGCACCGGCAGTGGACGCGAAGTCGTGGTGCTGCTGCAGGCCGAGCGCCAGCTATCCGAAACCGACCGCTCGCTGGTCGAGATTTTCGGCAGCCGGCTTTCGATCGCGTTCGACAATGTCATTCTCTATCAGCAGCTGCACGAGGCCAACACCCAGCTCGAGGACCGCGTCGCCCAGCGCACCCGCGCGCTGATGCAGGCCAACCGCAGGCTGTCGGCGCAATGGCTGCGACTGCAGCGCGCGAACGGCTTCAAGAACGAGATTCTCGGCACCGTCGCTCACGACCTGAAAAATCCGCTCGGCGTGATCCTCGGCCGGACCGAAATGCTCACCGAACTGATCGCCGCCGGCTCTTCGAGGGAGAGCGTCACGGCCCAGGTCGAACACATCCGCGATGCCACCAAGCGCCTGACCTTGATGGTCGATCACCTGATTTCGGACGCCATGGCCGATGCCTTCGACATCACCATTCGCCGCGAGCCGGTCGATATCGCAGCGCTGGTCAGCGAAGTCGCCGATGCCAATCAGCCGCTGGCCGTCAACAAGCAGCAGTCCATCAACGTTTCGGCGCCGCCGCAATTCGTCACGATGTGCGACGCCGACCGGCTGCGGGAAGCAATCGACAATCTGGTCAGCAATGCCATCAAATACAGTCCGATCGGCGGCAAGATTTCGGTGCTGGTGAGCGAAGAGAAGGACAACACCGTGATCCGCATCGCCGACGAAGGCGCCGGCCTCAGCCCTGAGGATCTCGGCAGGCTGTTCGGCCGCTTCCAGCGGCTTTCCGCCAAACCCACGGCCGGCGAAAGCTCTACCGGCCTCGGCCTGTCGATCGTCAAGCGCATCATCGACATGCACGGCGGCGAGGTGACCGCCGATAGCGCCGGGCCCGGACAGGGGTCCATCTTCACCATCATCTTGCCGGCGACAGACGCGTGATCACATGACCCAAAGTCCCCACATAATCATCGTCGATGACGAGGCGCCCGCCCGCGAGATGGTCGGCGACTATCTCAAGATGCATGGCTTTGCGGTGACGCTTTGCGACGGCGGCAAGAGCCTGCGCGGGGCAATCGAAACCACGGTGCCCGATCTCGTGGTTCTCGATCTCAATATGCCGGAGGAAGACGGGCTTTCCATCATTCGCGACCTGAAAAGCCGCACCAATGTCCCGGTCATCATGCTGACGGCCACGGCAAGCCCGATCGATCGCGTGGTCGGGCTGGAACTTGGCGCCGACGATTACGTCGCAAAACCCTGCGAATTGCGTGAATTGATGGCGCGCATCCGCTCCGTGCTGCGGCGCAGCTCGCCGCCCCGGGCGCAGGCCACAACGATTGAGGCCGGCGGAGCGAAGGCGGCGAAAGACCCGCTGGTGCGGTTTGGGACCAAATGGCTCGACCTCGAGGCGCAGGCGCTGCGCGACGACGAGGGCAATGAGCATCCGCTGACTGCTTCGGAATTTGGCCTACTCAAGGTATTCGCGGCGAATCCGAAGCGGGTGCTGTCGCGCGAGCGGCTGCTGGAGTTGGCCAATGCGCGCGACAGCGAAGCTTTCGATCGTGCGGTCGATCTTCGAATTATGCGAATTCGCCGCAAGATCGAGATAGACCCAACCAAACCGGCGGTGATCCGGACCATCCGAGGCGGCGGATATCTGTTCTCGCCCGCGGGCGACAAGGCCTGATTTGCGGGTGACCGCAAAGCAGAGGCGTTCTCCGGTCCAGCTTGCGACAAAAAGGACGCTTTGCTGTCATTTTTCCAACCGGCCTGGACCGTTGTCCTGCTTCTGGATTTCAACGCGGCAATGCAGTAGTCGTTAGCCCGCCCACACCTGCTTCAGATCTTGCCAGACCGGGGATAGTTATCCGTATGCTCACCTATTTCGGCGCGATGTCACGTCTCGCAATCAAATTCCTTTGCATCGTTGTTCTGGTTCTTTCCGCATCGTTGACAACCTCTGCCGCGGCGAACGCCAATATGCATCGCAAAGTTTATCTGCTGCGCGGCCTGACCAACGTCTTGTCACCGGGAGTTGATCAGCTCGCAGATGAGCTTCAGAAGAGGAATATGGATGCAACGATAACCAATCATGCATTTTCCGATGCCCTCGCAAACGAGGCGATTGAGGATTGCAAGAGCGGGCGCGTGAGCTCCATCGTCCTGGTCGGCCATTCGCTGGGCGCCAGCGCGGCCGTGAGCACGGCAGAACAATTGCAAAAGGCCGGCCTTCGTGTCGCGCTGATTGTTACGCTTGATCCCGTCACAAAGATCGTCGTCCCCGATAACGTCCATCTTTTGAGGAATTTCTATCTTTCCAGCGGTGTCGGAACCAAGGTCGAGCGCGGCGGACATTTCCACGGCATGCTGCAGAACGTGGACATGGGTCGCGACGCGGAACTCGGCCACGTCTCCCTGACGACTGCGCCTTCGATTCAAAAGCAGATCATGCGAGACATTCTCGCTGCAAATTCCGCATGCCGCTGAAGGACCGCAACTGAAATATCGCCCATCCGCGGCAACGGTATTCCGGTCCCGACCTGTCCGGAAACCGGCTTTCGCTGAGACGTATTTCGCCGGGCGCGCGTTGGACCCGCGCCCCAGATCTGGCGAATCCGTAGATCGGCCGATGGCGAGGTCGTTGGCGAGCGGATGACCGCCGACCGCCGAATGAGCACAACCAACGGCATCGATCTCCAGTCCGGACGGCAAGACATTCTATGTCGGCGAGTCCGACACACGGGAGATCTGGTGGTACCGGATCGAAGGCACGCGCCTTCTCTCGCCCAAACTTATCAAGCGCTTCGATGATTTTGACATCGACGGCCTGCGCACCGACATCGAGGGGAATATTCTGGTGGCGCGAATCCTCAAAGGCACCACAGCGGAGCTGAACCCGCAAGGAACGCTGACGCGGGAGGTCCGGCTCAACGCGAGCGAACCGACCAATCTCGCCTTCGGCGGCGCAGACGGAAAAACCGTTTTTGTCACGCAGCGAAAAGGAGGATTCGTCGAATCCTTTCGCACCGATCATCCCGGCCGCGAGGGTTGTCCGGCGCTGAAGTAGGAAAGTCAGACCACCGGCCATGACGGCGCCCAAAATTCAGAACAGTCCGATTTGTTCCATGGCGCCTGCCTTCATGGCCCGATTTACAACCTAAAATTTATCTCATTCAAATTATTGGCTTTTCCTGCCCGAATGTTTCGTCGCCGATGCGACGACGAAACAATTCTCCTGCGCATGAAACCATTTTCCCCTTTGCATGCAGACGTCCCGAAACGCTCGCTGACTATCAATTTGCCCCAAGGGAACGCCGCAAAAGCGGCGACAGTGGGAGACAGTCATGCTGAACGTCGTTGCCATCAATGCCGCAGCTCGCCAAGGCATCATCGCCGCTCAGGCGACATCGGATGAAATGCTGCTGGAAAGTATTGCCGATGGCGGCCGGACCGCGATGCACATTCTTTACTCCCGTCATAATGTGCGGGTTTACCGTTTCATCCTGCGCATGGTGCGGGATGCCACCATGGCGGAGGACCTCACCAGCCAGGTCTTTCTTGACGTGTGGCGCACCGCCAGCCAGTTCGAGGGGCGTTCCCAGGTCTCCACCTGGCTCTTGTCCATCGCGCGCTTCAAGGCATTGACCGCGCTGCGTCAGCGCCGGCATGAAGACATCGACCAGGAAGAAATGCTTGAGATCGCCGACGAGGCCGACACGCCCGAAGCCTCGCTCGATCGCAGCAACACCAGCGCCATCCTGCGCGCCTGCGTTGCCAAACTGTCACCGGCGCATCGCGAGATCATCAACCTCGTCTACTATCACGAGAAGTCGGTGGAGGAGGTCGGCGCGATCATCGGAATTCCCCAGAGCACGGTGAAGACCCGGATGTTCTATGCCCGCAAACAGCTCGCCGATCTGCTCAGGGGTGCCGGGGTCGACAGCCTCGCCGCGTGAAACAGATCAGGAATATTTGACCGAAGGTTTCTGCCCCCAAGGAACCGGAAACCCGCAAGAAGCCTGCAGCGACCCGGATGGGATGTCCCTTCCGGGTCGCTCTGCATTTTGTGGGCCTCGCGGCGCAATGACGGGCGGTACCATCGTCACGGTGGGCGTGGTAGAACTCATGTCGCAGTAGTGACGACGGAAGCATGTCATGTTCGAGGGCTGGGATGCCGTGGTATTGGCCCGGGCGCAGTTCGCATTCACGATGTCGTTCCACATCGTGTTCCCCGCCTTCTCGATCGGGCTTGCCAGCTATCTCGCAGTGCTCGAAGCGCTGTGGCTGTGGACCGGGCGCGAAGTCTTCATCAACCTGCTCAATTACTGGCTGAAAATCTTCGCCGTCGCCTTCGGCATGGGCGTGGTCTCGGGCATTGTGATGTCGTACCAGTTCGGCACCAACTGGTCGGCCTTCTCCGACAAGACCGGGCCCGTGATCGGCCCGTTGATGGCCTATGAGGTGCTGACCGCGTTTTTCCTCGAAGCAGGCTTCCTCGGCGTCATGCTGTTCGGCCTCGAGCGGGTCGGCCATAAACTGCATTTCCTCGCCACCCTGATGGTCGCGATTGGCACGCTCATTTCGGCGTTCTGGATCCTTTCCGCCAATTCCTGGATGCAGACGCCGGCTGGCTACGCGGTCAATGCCGACGGGCAATTCGTCGCGGCCGATTGGCTCAAGGTGATCTTCAACCCCTCGTTTCCCTATCGCCTCGTGCATATGGTGCTGGCGGCCTATCTGACGACGGCGCTCGTGGTCGGCGCGGTCGGCGCGGTCCACCTTTGGCGCGACTCCCATCTCGCAGGCCCGCGGGTGATGTTTTCGATGGCGATGTGGATGGCGACCCTGGTGGCGCCGATCCAGATTCTTGCGGGCGATCAGCACGGCCTCAACACGCTCGAGCACCAACCTACCAAAATCATGGCCATGGAGGGCCATTTCGAGAGCCACAAGGACGGCGCGCCGCTGATCCTGTTCGGGCTGCCAAGTCAAACGGCGGGCGAGGTAAAATACGCGATCGAAATCCCGAAACTGGGATCGCTGGTCCTCAAACATTCCCTGGATGCGCCGCTCAATGGCCTCGACACCGTGCCGCGTGAAAACTGGCCGCCGGTGCCGATCACATTCTGGTCGTTCCGGATCATGGTCGGAATGGGATTTCTGATGATGGGGCTTGGGTTGTTCAGCCTGTGGGAGCGTTGGCGCGGCGCACTTTATCGTTCCCGGTTACTGCATCTGTTCGCCATAGTGATGGGGCCGGCGGGCTTCATCGCCGTGCTCGCGGGCTGGATCACGACCGAAACCGGACGCCAGCCGTTTACGGTGTATGGTCTGTTGCGAACGGTCGAGTCTGCCTCGCCGCTGGCGGCGCCCGCCGTCGCCTCCTCGCTGATCGCTTTTGCCATTGTCTATTTCGCGGTGTTCTCGGCCGGCGTGATCTACATTCTGCGTTTGATGGCGCAGCCGCCGCATCACGGCGAGCAGGGACCGCAAGGCGACATACCGGCCCGTGCCGCAGGCATCACGCCCGCGGCCGGCGCGGCTGCGAGAGGAGCCGTCTGATGACCAGTGCCATCGACATTGCAACGATCTGGGCATTCATCATTGCCTTCGCTGTCTTCGTCTATGTGGTGATGGACGGGTTCGATCTCGGCCTCGGCATCCTCTTTCCGCTGTTTCCGAACAAATCGGACCGCGACGTGATCATGAACAGCGTCGCGCCGGTATGGGACGGCAACGAGACCTGGCTGGTGCTGGGCGGCGGCGGCCTGATGGCCGCGTTTCCGCTGGCCTATGCGGTACTGATGCCGGCGCTCTACACGCCTGTCATCGCGATGCTGATCGGCCTGATCTTTCGCGGCGTTGCCTTCGAGTTTCGCTGGCGCACGACCCAGATCGGGCGAAACCGCTGGGACCTCGCCTTCGCCGGCGGATCGCTGTTGGCGACACTGGCGCAGGGCATAGCGCTCGGCGCCATCCTGCAAGGTATCCATGTCGAGGGACGACATTATGCCGGCGGATGGTGGGACTGGCTGACGCCGTTCAGCATCTTGACCGGCGTGGCCCTGGTCGTCGGCTATGCCTTGCTAGGAGCGACGTGGCTGGTGATGAAAACGGAAGGTGAACTTCGTGACAGATCCTACCACCTGAGCTGGTATCTCCTGTTCGGCATGTTGGGCGCGATCGGCGCGGTCAGCATCGCTACACCGTTCCTCCACGTCCAATATGCGCAACGCTGGTTTGCCTGGCCGAACATCATCCTGACCGCGCCGGTGCCAATCGCGGTAGCCGCCGTGACCGTGATGCTGCTTCGCAGCCTCGCCAGCAGGCAAGACTACCGGCCGTTCTTTCTGTCGCTGGCGCTGTTTGCGCTGTCCTATGCGGGGCTCGGCATCAGCATGTATCCCTATATCGTGCCGCAGAGCATCACCATTTGGCAGGCGGCCTCGCCCGAGACCAGCCAGCTCTTCATGCTATTCGGCGTCGCCGTATTGGTGCCGCTTATTCTTGGTTACACCGCGTGGGCCTATTGGGTATTCCGCGGCAAGGTCAAACCCGAGAGCGGCTATCATTGATGCCTCCAGGACAAAAAACTCCGCTGGCACGGCGCCTGTTGTGGTTCGCCGCCCTTTGGCTCGGCGGCGTCGGAGCGGTGGCCATCGTCTCGTTCGGCTTGAGGCTATGGATCGCGCCGAAATGAGATATTCGGCGCTTCCGCGCCGGCCGCGGAGAATGAAAAGCGCAAACATTCCAGCGGGATATTTTGGTTGCTTGCCATCGTGCCGTCCCTGAGATTTGATGGCATTGGTGATTTGGCAGACGGTAATTTGCGACCGGCAGCACCAAACCACCGCGCTACAGGGAGAGATTTGAATGACAAAATTTCGCCACCTGATCTGGATGGTGATTGCGGCAGCCGGGCTGATGCTTTCGGTCTCGCACAGCCTTGCGCAGCAGCCCGACGTCGGCGACCAGCCGGGACTTCTGCCAGACGATTCCGTTGAGCTTGATCCGGAATGGCAGAAGCAGATGGTGTATTACCGCACAACGGAAGCGCCGGGCACCATCATCATCTCCACGGCCGAGCGTCATCTCTATCTGGTGCAGCCCGGTGGCCGCGCGATACGCTACGGCATCGGCGTCGGCCGCGACGGCTTCCAGTGGCAGGGATTGCTGAGTATCGCGAGAAAAGCGGAATGGCCGGACTGGACGCCGCCGCCGGAGATGATCGAGCGCCAGCCCTATCTGCCGCGCTTCATGGCTGGTGGGCCTGGCAATCCGCTCGGCGCGCGGGCGATGTATCTCGGCACCACGGTCTACCGTATCCACGGCACCAACCGGCCGGATACGATCGGCACCAAGGTGTCGTCTGGCTGCTTCCGGCTGGTCAACTCCGACG
This sequence comes from Bradyrhizobium sp., assembly GCA_052143915.1. GTDB lineage: Bacteria > Pseudomonadota > Alphaproteobacteria > Rhizobiales > Xanthobacteraceae > Bradyrhizobium. The sequence goes on along the minus strand of JBKQRS010000289.1, from coordinate 1,208 downwards.
TCACCGACCTCTACGATCGCGTCCCGGTCGGCACCAAAGTGATCGTGCGGCAGAAGCCGGAATTGTAACCGCGACGGCTGCGTCCGCAGCCGCTCGATTTTCCCGAAATTGGTGAGACACAAATTATGCGGACATTCCGAGGCGGCCTCCTGATTGGGCTGGCGGTCGCAGTCGCGGTTGCGGCTGTCGCCGCCGCCTATGAGCTCTATGACACGCGGACCCTGAAACGGACGATCCGTCGCGGCGAAGTGTTGTGCGGCGTCAATAAAGGCCTGCCCGGCTTCTCGATCCCCGACGACAAGGGCAACTGGACCGGCTTCGATGTCGACTTTTGCCGCGCGGTCGCAGCCGCCATCTTCGACGATCCGAACAAGGCGAAGTTCATTCCGCTCGACGCCAATGAGCGCTTCAAGGAGTTGCAGAGCCGCAAGGTGGATATTCTCTCGCGCAACTCGACCTGGAGCATGTCGCGGGAGGAGAACTTCGATCTCTATTTCCCCGCGGTCGCCTATTATGATGGCCAGGGTTTCATGCTGCCGCGCTCGCGCAAGATCGATTCCGCGCTCGACCTGAACAACAGCAAGGTCTGTGTACAGGAGGCGACGACGACGCAACTCAATCTGGCGGACTATTTCCGCACCAACAACATGAAATACCAGGAGATGAAGTTCGGCAAACTGGACGATGTCATCAAGGCCTATGATTCCGGGCAATGCGACACCCTCACTGCCGATATCTCCCAGCTTTATGCGCTGCGGTTGAACCTCGGCAAGCCAGGCGACCACGTCATCCTGCCGGACGTCATTTCAAAGGAGCCGCTCGCCCCTGTCGTTCGACAGCGCGATGACGACTGGATGATGATCGTCAAATGGACGCTGTATGCGATGATCAATGCGGAGGAACTCGGCGTTACCTCGAAGAACATCGACGAGGCACTGAAGTCGAAGAAGCCTGACGTGATGCGGCTGGTCGGGACCGAAGGCACCTATGGCGAGGATCTCGGACTGACCAAGGATTGGGCCGTGCGCATCGTCCGGCACGTCGGAAATTACGGCGAGGTCTACGAGCGCAACGTCGGATCGGAATCCAAGCTGCACATTCCGCGCGGGCTCAACCAGCTCTGGAGCGCCGGCGGCATCCAGTACGCTCCGCCGATCAGGTGACGGCCCTTGGGCCGTCATTCCGGGATGGTCCGAAGGACCAGACCC
>JBKQRS010000288.1:0-69075 GCA_052143915.1 Bradyrhizobium sp. | reverse complement strand
TGCGAGACCTGCAGCGGCGCGGTTTCCTCCCGCATCTTGGCCATGACGTCCAGCGGCACAAGCGAGCTGCCCACGGAAGAGGGAAGATAGATATCCGACAGCGATTGCAGGGATTTCTGCAGGCTTGGATCGGCCTCGAGAATTACGCGGTACTGGTTCGAATTGGTGAAGATAGTGGAGACGATGCGCTGGCCATAGGAATCGTACAGCGCATTGTCGATGGTTGCCGGCGTAATTCCGAAACGCGCGGCTTGATCGCGATCGATTTCAACAAAGACCGAGAGCCCCTGATTGGAGATATCGCTGGCGACATCTCCAAGCTGTGGAAGCTGCCTCAGCCTGTCGACCAGTTTGGGCGTCCATTCGGCAAGCTGTACCGGATCCGCGTCCTGGAGGATGAATTGGTATTGCGTCTTGCTGACGGTGCCTTCGATCGTCAGATCCTGAACCGGCTGCATGTAGAGCGTGACGCCTGTCAGCGATGCGGTGCTTTTCTGGATGCGCCGCATGACGGTCGCTATGTCGGACTTGCGCGTGTCACGTGGTTTGAGATTGATCAGGATCCGGCCGTTGTTGAGTGTGGTATTTGCCCCGTCGACGCCGATAAAGGAAGAAAGACTTTCGACATCGGGATCCTTGAGGATCGTGCTGGCGAGTTGCTGCTGGCGTTCCGCCATCGCCGCGTAGGACACCGACTGCGGCGCCTCTGAGATCGCCTGAATGACGCCGGTATCCTGAAGCGGAAAGAACCCCTTTGGAATGACGATGTAGAGCAGCGCGGTCAGGACGAATGTGCCGAGCGCGATCATCAGGACGAAGGTCTGACGGTCGAGCACCCAGTTCAGCATGCGGCCGTAAATCTCGATGATCCGGTCGAACCCTTCGCGGCTGTAGCGCTGAAACGCGTTTTCGTGGGCCTCCATTTCGGGCTTGAGCAGCTTGGCGCAGGCCATAGGCACCAGCGTCAGCGAGACCACCGCGGAGATCAGAATAGTGACCGAAAGCGTAATGGCGAATTCCCTGAACAGCCGGCCGACCACGTCTCCCATGAACAGCAGCGGAATCAGCACCGCAATCAGCGACACCGTCAGCGAGATGATGGTAAAGCCGATTTGTTCGGAGCCGCGAAGCGCCGCCTGCAGCGGGGTGTCGCCCTCTTCGAGGTAACGGGAGATGTTCTCGATCACGACGATGGCGTCATCGACCACGAAGCCGGTTGCGATGGTCAGGGCCATCAGCGATAGGTTGTTGAGGCTGAAACCGAACAGGTACATGGCGCCGAGCGTGCCGACCAGCGATAGCGGGACCGAGAGGCTCGGGATCAGCGTCGCTCGCGCATTGCGCAGGAACACAAAGATCACCAGCACCACCAGAATGACGGCAAGCGTCAGCTCGAATTCCACATCCTGCACCGACGCGCGGATGGTGATGGTTCGGTCGGTCAGAATGTTGACATCGATCGCGGCCGGCAGCGAGGCCTGCAGTTGCGGCAACAGCGCCTTGATGCCCTCGACCACCGAGATGACATTTGCGCCGGGTTGCCGCTGAATATTCAGGATGATGGCCGGCGTTTCGTTCATCCAGGCGCCGAGCTTGTCGTTCTGGGCGCCGTCGATGACGTCGCCGACATCGCTGAGCCGGACCGGCGAGCCATTCTTGTAGGCGACGACCAATGACCTGTAGTCATCGGCATTCCTGATCTGGTCATTGGCATTGATGGTGTAGGCGCGCATTGACCCGTCGAAGTTTCCCTTGGGCGTATTGATGTTGGCATTGCCAAGGGTGGTGCGCAGGTCATCGATGTTGAGTCCGTAGGCGGCAAGTTTGCGAATGTCGGCACGAACGCGTACCGCCGGTCTTTGGCCGCCGCTGAGGCTGACAAGCCCGACGCCGGGGAGCTGGGAGATCTTTTGCGCCAGGCGGGCATCCACGAAATCTTCGACCTGTGTCAGCGGCATCGTTTTCGACGTCAATCCCAAGGTCAGGATCGGCGCATCGGCCGGATTCACCTTGGCGTAAATTGGCGGCGCGGGCAGGTCGGCGGGAAGCAGATTGCCGGCGGCATTGATGGCGGCTTGTACCTCCTGTTCCGCAACGTCGAGGGAAATCGTCAGCCCGAACTGCAGAGTGATGACCGATGCTCCCGCCGAGCTCACCGAACTCATCTGGTTGAGATTCGGCATTTGCCCGAACTGCACTTCCAGCGGCGCGGTGACGGATGATGTCATCACGTCCGGACTGGCGCCGGGATAAAAGGTCTGGACCTGGATGGTCGGGTAATCCACTTCCGGCAGTGCGGCGACCGGCAGGAATCTGAACGCCAGCATGCCGGATAGCATGATGGCTATCATCAGCAGGGTAGTTGCCACCGGCCGTAGAATAAACGGCTGCGACGGGCTCATTGTTTTTGTCCGCCTTCTGAACGGCGCTTCTTGCCGCCCGACTTGTCCGCCTCTGGCGCCTTGCCCTGGGCGGTCTCGGACCGCACGTTGATCTTCGCACCGTCACGCAGTTTGTCGGCGCCATCGATCACGATGCGGTCACCCGGCGCGAGCCCGGAGCTAACCTCCACACGATCGCCGTCTGTCACGCCGAGGTGGACCGGACGGACCGATACCGTGTTGTCGGCATTGACGAGATAGACGAACGTGCCCGGCACGCCGCGCTGGACGCCCGCTGTCGAGATCGTCGTAACGTCCTTGTGGGTGTCGAGCAGCAGCCGGATATTGACGAACTGATTCGGGTAGAGAATCTCGGTTTCGTTCGAAAACTGCGCCCGCAGCTTGATCGTTCCGGTGGTCGGATCGATCTGGCTGTCGAAGGTCTGCAGCGTACCGTCGGCGATCTTGGCAGCGCCGCTGCGATCATAGGCGGCTGCGGGTAGCACGGCGCCGGCCTGGATGCGTTTCGAAATCGCCTGCAGGTTATCCTCGGGCAACGGGAACAGGACGCTGATCGGCTTCAACTGCGTGATGACGACCAGACCGGTGGCGTCACCGGGCGTCACATAGTTGCCCTGGTCGACCAGACGCAGCCCGACGCGGCCGTCGAGCGGCGATACGATTCGGCAATATTGCAGGTTCACTTCGGCGGACTTGACCGCTGCGCGGTCGGCTTCGACCGTGCCCTCGTCCTGCGCGACGAGCGCGATTTGGGTGTCCAGCGTCTGATGCGGCACGGCATTCTGGGCCGCCAATCCCTGGTAGCGGGTAAGGTCAACCTGGGCACCCTTCAGCATCGCTTCGTCGCGGGCGAGTTGCCCCCTGGCTTGCGCCAGGGTGGCCTCGTAGGGTCGCGGATCGATTTCCGCGAGCAGATCGCCCTTCTTGACTTCGTCGCCTTCCTTGAAGTCGACCTTCATCAAGTAGCCGCTGATCTGGGTTCGGATGGTCACGGTCGCCAGCGAGGTCACCGTGCCGAGGGCGTTGAGGTTGATCCCGATATCGCCCTTGCCGACAACCTCTGGCACGATCGACATCGGTGCGGCATTCCGGCCGCCATTGGCCTGCTGCGGCGCAGTTCCTTGCCTGCTCCACCAGACGATTCCGGTGACAATCAGCAAAGCCAGGATGGATGTCAGAACGAGCCGCCGGCGGGACCGGGGCTTGGCAATCTGCGAAGGACCAATTGCGGGGGCTTGCTTGAGAGATTTTATCGGTTGGTTCATGAACCTGCCATCGGATGGGTGTTTCGGGCGGTCGCAGCGATTTCCCGCAATCTATCATTTGGGCTGCCTCCGAGGTCCTCGGGAAACCGCATTTGAACGTCTCCGCCTGATGTTGTCGCATTAACAATCGGAAAGAATTGCACTTTTCGGTGCAGACGAGGACGCCAGCCAATCAACATTTCGTCCGTTGCGCTTGCGTGCCCGAGGGAGCAAAAAGGCCCATTTTGGCCAAAGATGCGTATTTTGAACCTATCCGAGGTCCACTACAAGGTCGCGCCAGAATGCGACAGTCTCGGTCTTGACACACAGATTTTGTCACTTGGGACGGTGAAAGGGTTCGAGGGTCGTTTCGGGACGTCCGCAGGCGCGGTATCAGCGAAGCTATCGGCGGTACCCCTCCACGGGATGCGCACTTCTGTCCGGTCCACCTTTGGGCTCCTGGCAGACAGACCAACAGCAGGAGGAAGATTCCTGGTGAACTGGCGGACATGAGCCAGAACGCTGCCGCTGGCGATGTTGACGGTACTTGATGATGCCGCGAATGGAGCGTCAGGCCGCGACATCCCATAACCTGGACGAGCCTCTGATCAGCGCCCTGCGTCCCTTCGGCGTAATAGCCGGCATATTGTCGCTCATCGCCGCGAGGCCAAGCGCAACGAGATCATCAAGCACGAATGGATTCAAAGTAGAGAACCTCGATGCCGGCACCCGAAGCGCTTTAAGCGTTTCCCATTGATCCGGTGTCAGCGCGTAGTCGATTTCGTCGTTCATGCTGCCTCAAAGACGTTGGCTTTTCGCGGCTGTCTTACAAATTCAGCGTGAACGCGATGCGACCACAATGCGTCGAGAATTCGGTCACGCGCTCAACAATTTTTGAATCGCTGGGCCTTCGAAATAATCAGTAACGCGGCTGTCACATCAACGTGTCAATGGACGGCATCGATCACAGCGAATCAGATGGCACGATATTGGATGTCGTCGCCCGATTGGATGAACGCCCTGAAAGTCACTGTGCTCCCCAAGCCGCTGGGCAGCGGCATCCGGCTGAAGGGCCTCGGCATCGTCATCGGCATTGCCATCGCCGCGGCGGCGATTTTCGCGCTGACGCATATGCTCAAGAACGTCAATTACGACGAAGTGTTCGATGTCGTCCGGCGTACAAATGCCGGCCTCGTTGCGCTGGCCGCGGCGCTGGTGGTCACCTCGTACGGCAGCCTGACGCTCTATGACCTGCTGGCGCTTCGTACGATCGGTCGCACTGAGGTTCCGTATCGGATCGCAGCGCTTGCGAGTTTCACCAGCTATCCGATTGCGCACGGCGTCGGAGCGGTTTCGCTGATTTCGCCCGTCATCCGTTATCGAATCTATTCGTATAGTGGCCTTGGCGCGTTCGATGTGGCGAATATCTGCTTTCTGACGGGGCTCACCTTCTGGCTGGGCAATCTGACGGCCCTCGGGTTCGGCCTGCTTTATGCGCCCGACGCCATCAGCGTGGTCGACTTCCTGCCGCCGCAGGTCAATCAATGGCTGGCAGCCGCGCTGCTTCTCGGGGTTGTCGGCTTCCTTGCCTGGTGCTGGTTTGCTCCCAGAAACATCGGGACAAGGCGGTGGCCGGTCAGGCTCCCATCCGGACCGATGGTGCTGCTGCAGATCGTGATCGGGATTTTCGATCTCGGTGCGGCGTCGCTGGCGATGTACGTGCTGATTCCGGCGGGGCCGAGTATCGGGATCGTCCCGATTGCCGCCGTCTTCATCGCCGCGACCTTGCTGGGCTTTGCGAGCCACACGCCGGCGGGAATCGGTGTGTTCGATGCAACGATTCTGATCGGGCTTGGCAGCAACGACAAGGAGCCGCTGATTGCGGCACTCCTCATGTTCCGGCTGTTGTATCACTTCCTTCCCTTCGTGATCGCGCTTGGCCTGTTCGGCGGCGTGGAGGGGTGGAGAAGCTTGCGCGCGAGACGAAATCCTTAACGCCGCTGTCGTCATCTCATACGGGCGAATTGAGCTTGAGCCCAACCATCCCGGCGACGATCAGCGTGAGGCAAATGATTCGAACCGGATCCGTCGGCTCGCTGAAGATCACCATTCCGACAATGATGCTCCCGGCGGCACCTATTCCCGTCCATACCGCATACGCGGTGCCAAACGGCAGTGACCGCAGTGCAAGCGCCATCAGGGCGAAGCTCGCCAGGATCGCGACCACGGTTGCGGCGGTTGGCCAAAACCGGGTGAGACCATCGGAATATTTCAAGCCAAACGCCCAGGCGATCTCAAGCAGTCCCGCCGCCACCAATGCAAGCCACGGGCTCACGGTTTCCTCGGCTCCGGCGGAAATGTCAGCACGCCATATTGGGCATAGCCACGGAATGGGCGCGCGAACCTTAGTTTGGCTCCGGCGCTGTTAGCCATCGCCGACAACTCGTGCTCGAGGTCGTCGCGCGGCGCGACGTCGAACATCGCAAGCCATTGCCGCAGGAGCGTGCGGGCTATTCCCGGCAACCGCTCCTGACGGCCGAAATCGACCAAGTGCAGACGGCCGCTAGGTTTGATGCGAGCGGCGGCCGCGCCGAGAACGCGGCGCCAGTCGGGGATCATCGAAAGACTATAGGAAATCATCACATGGTCGAACGCGGGGATGTCGAACAAGCGCTGCGGGTCAAACGCCGTTGCATCGCCATGCGCAACCCTTACGTGGCCGGTGAGGCGGGCACGCGAGATGGCCGCGATGGCGGAGGTCAACATTTCGGTCGAGACATCGATGCCGAAGAATCGTGCATCCGGGTAAAGCCGGGCCGCCAAAACCAGGTTTCTGCCGGTTCCACAGCCGATTTCCAGCACGCTCGCGCCCGGATCCGGCCGCAGGCCCGATATCATCTGGTCGCGACCGAGCAGATAATACCGCCGTGTTCCGTCATAGATGTGCCGTTGCCGGCGATACATCCGGTTCATGCGGCGTGTTGCTTCGACCGGCCAGGAGGAATCTGCGCCGATATCCCGGGAATACGCGGACATCCATACACCTCATCTTGGCTGTGATCGTTCTCTCCTTGCGATGTTCGCGCGACAGGGATGTGACAGACGGATACGCACGGCAGTAAACCGTAAAAATACCGGCTTACGGCGCAACTCCGCGACGATCTTCGCTTCCGCCGACTGTCGCAAAACTGCAGCGAGCCCGCGATACCCTTGTCAAATTGTTGATTCGAGGGATGGATGAACACGCAGCTTATCGCGGACGCAGTCCGCAACAGCAGGGGCGAGGGTGAAGCGACCATTTGGGACAGGCTTTTCGCGTTCTGGTTTCGCCGTCTGGTCTATACCCAGATCTGGGAAGACCCGGTAGCCGATCTCGCGGCGCTGCGATTGCCTCTGGGATCAACGATCGTCACCATCTCGTCCGGCGGATGCAACGCGCTGTCGTATCTCACCGCGCAACCGGCTCAGGTCTATGCGGTCGACCTCAATGAAGCCCACCTTTCATTGCTCAAGCTCAAGCTTGCAGCCATTCGCGTCTTCTCCGACTATGCCGACTTCTGGAAGTTCTTCGGCGAGGCTGCCTCGCCCGCCAACTCCGAGCTCTATCGCGAGCGGCTGCGGCCGATGCTTGACGCTGAAGCCCGCGCCTATTGGGACAAGCGCAACATCATAGGGCGTCCGCGGCATGCCTATTTCACGGACGGGTTCTACCGCCACGGCATGCTCGGCCGCTTCATCGGCCTTGCCCATTTGGTGGCGAAATTCGCAAGCGTCGACCTCTCCGCGCTCTTGAACGGCAAACCGGACGCGCCCGAGCGCATCGAGGCGCTGAGCCGTCTGGATCTCCTGTTTCACTCGCCATTGGCCCGGCTGATCACCGGCACCCCGGCCTTGCTGTTCAGCCTCGGCATTCCGCCGCAGCAACGAGCATTGCTGGGCGGCGGCGCGCCGCTCAACGAGGTGCTGCACGAACGGCTGCTGCGCCTGATCAATGGTCATCCCAACGAGACGAACTATTTTGCCTGGCAGGCGCTGCATCGCGGCTACCCCGGTCCCGGCGATCGCTGCCTGCCACCCTATTTGCAAGCTTGCCAGTTTGAGCGCATGCGCGACGGCGCGGGACTGATCATTCCGGTTCATGCCAATCTTCGGCTGTTCCTGGAAAGCCTTCCGGCCCGCGAAGTCGATGCCGTCGTCTTGCTGGACTCGCAGGATTGGATGGCGCCGGAAGAAATCCGCGCGTTGTGGAATGCGATCGACCGCACCGGCAGCGACGATGTTCGCGTGATCTTTCGTACCGCCGGCGTTGAATCCCCGCTGGAAGGCGCAGAACTCGCGTCGCTGCGTCAGATCTGGCGTCGAGACGAGGAACGAAGCGCGGTCGGCTTTGCGCAGGACCGATCGGGAATTTACGGCGGCTTCCACTGTTACGGAAGGCGCTGATCGAGCATCTTGATGGGCACCGCGGGACGGCTTCCGGGTGGTTCGACGGTCGACGAAGTCCGCCGTTGTCGTTACCGCCCGCCGGCTCCGAGCCATGCCGCGATCAGCGCCCGCTCTTCGCCGGTCATCTCGGTTACGTTGCCCGGCGGCATCGCGCTCGACCATGCCGCGTTACGTCCAATCAGGCGCGCGTTGCGGCGGATATGATCGGCTTGGTCGAGCAGAATGCCTTTGGGCGCCGTGACAATGGATTCCCAGACTGGCTCTGCGCCATGGCACATACTGCACCGTGACATGACGATCTCTTCGACGTTGGCGAAGGTCGGGGCTGGCGATAATGCCCCGGTCTTGATCTCGCGAGGACCGGCCGCGGACAGCAGCGCAATGGCGATCATGCCGGCACCGGCGATCCCCCATACCCACCACGGCGATTTCCGCCCCGCGTGGCGCTCGTTGAAGAAATGCCGGATGATCGGACCGAGCGCGAGGACGATCGCAACGATCAGCCAATTATAGCGCGTGGCGAACAGCAGCGGATAGTGGTTGCTGATCATCAGCACGATCACCGGCAACGTCAGGTAATTGTTGTGAACCGATCGCTGTTTGCCTTGCAGGCCGAGTTTCGGGTCGGGCGATTGACCGGCCAGCAAGGCGGTAACGATTTTCTTCTGGTTCGGAATGATCACCACGAACACGTTGGCGACCATGATCGTTCCGACGATCGCCCCGATCTGATTGAAGGCGCCGCGTCCACTCAGCACGTGAGTGAATGCATAGGTGAGGCCGACCAGGAATACGTATCCGCCAAGCGCAAAGGGCAGTTCATGCCGGGCCAATCCCGATCTGCACGCGCCCTCATACAGCAGCCAGGCGAGAGCGAGGCTGCACAGGCTGAACATTCCGGCCTGCAGCGGTGTCAGGTTGAGGATCGATTTGTCGACCAGGAATAGTTCCGCATCGAGATAGTAGACAACGACCATCAGGGCAAAGCCGGACAACCAGGTGGTATAGGCTTCCCATTTGAACCAGGTCAGCTCGTCGGGCATTTTGGCGGGTGCGACCAGATATTTCATGATCCGATAAAAGCCGCCGCCATGGACTTGCCAGGCATCGCCGTAAACGCCATCGGGCAAATCGCTGCGCGGTTTCAGGCTAAGGTCGAGGTGAATGAAATAGAATGAACTGCCGATCCACCCGACCGCGGCCACCACATGCAACCAGCGCAGGATCAGGCTTGCCCATTCGGTCAGTATGGATTCCCACATCATTGTTCTTTGGCTTTCAAATACTGCGGCAGAGAATGCCGATACGTCATCAAAACAAGCAAGCCCGATGGATCAACCGAAAAATCCTGACCAACGATAAAAGCTCGGCCCTTGACATACAATATAATAGTGTCTCCGCTCTGCCTCTGACCCGATGCGCGATATCGATCACGGATTGAGCATGATGCAAACCGAACGTGCAATCGTTACGCGGCGCGACCTGCTCGCCCTGATCGGAGCGGTGTCAGGCAGCGCAGCGATGTACCATGCGATGACCAGCCTCGGGTTTGCGTCCGACTCCGGGTACAAGGGTCCGGTCAAGCTCGACGGTGATCCGAAGGGCGCCTCCGTCCTCATTCTCGGCGCCGGACTTGCCGGCATGACGGCGGCGCTGGAGTTGCGCAAGGCGGGATACCAGGTTCGGATTCTGGAGTTCAACAGCCGGGCAGGGGGCCGCAACTGGACGCTGCGGGGCGGCGATTCGTATACCGAGCTCGGCGGCATCAGGCAGACCTGCGAGTTCGAACAAGGTCTCTATATCAATCCCGGGCCGTGGCGGATTCCCTACCACCATCGGGCGCTTCTCGACTACTGCAAGCGCCTCGGCGTCGCGCTGGAGCCGTTCATCCAGCTCAATCACAATGCGTTCCTGCACGCCGCGGGCGCCTTCGGGGGCGTCCCACAGCGCATTCGCGACATCCAGACAGATTTCCAGGGCCAGGTTTCCGAATTGCTCGCCAAGGCAACCCAGCAAGGCAAGCTTGACGAAGCCGTGTCGAAACAGGACCGCGAGATCCTGATGCAGGCGCTGAGGAGTTGGGGCGCGCTCGACAGCAATTACGCCTACAGGGCAAACCTCATTTCCGGTGAGTTTCGGGGCTTCGCCAGAGAGCCGGGTGGTGGCCTTGGTGCAGCGCCGGTCCCGGGCGAGCCGCTCAATTTGTCGGAGATCCTCAAATCACGGCTCTGGCGCTATCTGCAGAATTTCGCGCTCCATACCTTCCAGACCACGATGTTTCAGCCGGTCGGTGGCATGGACATGATCGGCAAGGCATTCGCCAGGGAGGTCGGCGACCTCATCCGCTACGATGCGAAGGTGATCCGGATCCAGCAGGACGATCGCGGTGTCACCGTTACCTATACCGATCTCAAGGCGCCGGCGACGCCCCAACACGCCAGGGCCGACTGGTGCGTCTGCACGATCCCGCTATCGATTCTGAGCCAGATTCCAGTGGACGTCGGCGGCCGCATGAAAGCCGCCATCGATGCGGTGCCCTATTCGCCGTCCGTCAAGATCGGCTTGCAGTTCAAGCGCCGCTTCTGGGAGGAGGATGAGGCGATCTACGGCGGCATCAGCTACACCGACCTGCCAATTCGGCAAATCGCCTATCCAAACTCCGGATTCAATGTCTCCGGCAGGGGCGTGCTTCTCGGCGCATATCTGTTCGGCGGCCCCAATGCCTTCGAATTCACCTCGATGTCGCCGGCCGAGCGCGTTGCGCGCGCGGTCGAACTCGGCGCCCGCATTCATCCTCAATACCGGACCGACTACGAGAACGGCATTGCCGTGGCGTGGCATCGGGTGCCGTTCACCCTGGGCTGCGCCGGCAACTGGACCGACGAGACGAGGGCGCAGCATTACGACAACCTCTGCCAGATCGACGGCAGGATCGTTCTGGCGGGCGAGCACGCCTCCTACATTCCGGCATGGCAGGAGGGAGCCATTTTGTCGTCACTGGACGCCATCACCCGGTTGCATGATCGCGTCGTCAAACAATGAGCAGCGGGCGCAATTCGATGACGCAAGGAATTGCAGGCCTGAGCGCAGCCATCGCCGCGGCGATGTCGGCGGCGTGCTTGCTGGCCTCGCCTCCGGCATGCGCGCAAGGCACCGGGCCTTCGGCGTCTGGGCCCGCTCTGAGCGCGGGCTTTGGATTTGTCGAGCAGAGCGGCGAAGAGCTGTTCGCCAATGTCTGCCGGGGCTGCCACATGCCCGACGGCAAGGGCGCGACAGGCGCCGGAACCTATCCATCGCTTGCCGCCAACGGCAACCTCGAAGCCAGCGGATATCCCATCAGCATCGTGGTCAATGGGCAGCGCGGAATGCCGCCATTCGGAGCGATGATGAGCGACGAGCAGGTGGCCGCCGTTGTGAATTATGTGCGGAGGCATTTCGGCAACCGTTACCGGGATGCGGTAACATCAGAGGATGTTCGGGCCGCCCGCCGGTAGAAAGCCGGCGCGGCATGGAGTAGCCGAAGGCGGGCGTTGGCAACGATGCCAAATCGGATGGCTGAGCCGCAACCGGGCCTTATCGGGTCTCTTGCCAGCGCACAGGTTAGCTGTCTGAATTCGCGCGGCGTCAGCGGCATGTTGGGAGAGCAGGATGTTGGGAGCAATCGGGCCTGGAAGCCTCATGTCGTGGAAGGGCCTTTGGTTCGCATTCCTGGTCACCTCGATCCTTGCAGCGCTGCCCCGTCCTGCGGCCGCCGCCGAAGAGCTAAGCCCGCAACAGCAGCTTGCCTTTGACATCTATAAGGAGCTGATCGAGATCAACACCGTGACCGCGACCGGCGACACCGCGCGGGCCGCCGAGGCGATGGCGGCGCGCCTGCGGGCCGCGGGCTTTGCGGACGCCGACGTTCACGCGTTCTCGCCGGCGCCACGCAAGGGCAATCTGGTCGCCCGGCTGCGCGGTACCGGTGCGCGCAAGCCGATCCTCCTGGTGGCGCATCTCGACGTCGTGCCGGCCAATCCCGAGGACTGGTCGGTCGATCCGTTCAAGCTGACCGAGAAGGACGGCTATTTCTACGCGCGCGGCAGCGGCGACGACAAATACATGGCGGCGGCTTTCGTCACCAATCTCATCCGCTACAAACAGGAAGGCTACAAGCCCGATCGCGATATCATCCTGGCGCTTGAGACCGACGAGGAAATCCTCGACCGCGACGCTCTGGGAATCCAGTGGCTGCTCCAGAACCACCGCGACCTGATCGATGCGGAGTTCGCGCTGAACGAGGGCGGCGGCGTCGGACTGAAGGACGGCAAGGCGACAAGGAACAGCGTCCAGACCAGCGAGAAATTCTCGCTGACCTATCGGCTCGAGGTGAAAAACCGTGGCGGTCACAGCGCCGTGCCGATGAAGGACAATGCGATCTATCACTTGGCGGAGGGATTGGCGCGGCTCGCCAAATTCGACTTTCCCCTGAAGCTTAACGAGACAACGCGGGCCTATTTCGAGCGCTCGGCGCAACTCGAGAGTGGGCAGACCGCGGCCGATATGCGCGCGGTGCTGAACGAACGGCCCGACCCTGCCGCAGCGCCGTTCGTCAGGCTTGGCGCCAATCCGTTCTATAATGCCTTGTTGCGCACCACCTGCGTTGCAACCATGCTGGAGGGTGGGCAGGCGTTCAACGCATTGCCGCAACTGGCGAGCGCCACCGTCAATTGCCGGGTCATGCCCGGGGAGGCCGTTGACGAAATCAAAGCGACGCTGGTTCGCGTGCTCGCGGACGATCAGATCACGATCACGCAAGTCGATCAGCCGGTCTTTAGTCTGCCGTCAGCGCTGAACGAAGAGATCATTGGATCGATCGAGAAACTGTCGCAGGAGTTCTGGCCGGGCGCCATCGTGCTTCCGACCATGAGCCCGGGTGCCACCGACGGCAACTACCTCAGGAATGCCGGCATTCCAACCTACGGTCATTCCGGGCTCGCGATCGATATCAACGGCAGCCGGATCCATGGGAGAGACGAACGGATTCCCGTGAATTCGTTCTATCAAGGCGAGGAATATCTTTATCGGCTCGTCAAGCTGTTGTCCGGCGGAGGCCCGTAACGGCTGGCGACGGCTTGGATCGCCAACCTGCTACCGACAAGGTCCTGCCGCCGATCCGACGAGCCGCCGTCAACCCGCCACCTCCGAATAAGGCGTCGCCGGTACCTGCGCCTCGATCGCCTTCTCATCCTCGATGACTTTCGGCTTGCGCAGCCAGACATAGATCTGGGCGGCGATCAGCACGACGCAGATCAGGAGGAAGAACGCGCTGATCGGGCGCTCGATGAACGTCATCAGGTCGCCGCGGGAGATCAGCAGGCTGCGCCGGAAGTTTTCCTCGAAACGCGGCCCGAGCACGAAGCCGAGCAGGATCGGCGCCGGGTGGAAATCGAGACGCAGCAGGATGTAACCCACGACGCCGATCACCAGCGTCTCGCCGACCTGGAACATGTCATTGTTGGCGGCATAGACCCCGATGCAGACGAAGAACATCGCGCTCGGATAGAGGTAGCGGTACGGAATGCTCAAGAGCTTCACCCAAAGGCCGATCATCGGCACGTTGAGGATCACCAGCAGGATATTGCCGATCCAGAAGCTCGCGATCAGGCCCCAGAAAATGTCTGCGTGCTGGCTGATCAGCTGCGGGCCGGGAACGATTCCGTGAATGATGAGCGCGCCCAACAGCAGCGCCATCACGGTGTCACCGGGGATGCCCAGACTCATGGTCGGGATGAAATCGCCCTGCACCGATGAGTGCGTGGAGGCTTCCGGGCACGCAACGCCCTCGATCGCGCCGTGACCGAAACGTTCCGGCGTTTTCGAAATCTTCTTCTCGGTGGCGTAGGACACAAAGGAGGCGATGGTCGGACCGGTTCCCGGGATCAGCGCGCACAGGCTGCCGAGAAAGGTGCCGCGGATCATCGGCCAGAACGCCAGTTTGAGGTCGGCCTTCGACGGAAACATATCGGAGATTCCGACCTTGGCGTATTTCATGTCGACGGTTTCGGTATTGTTGATGCTGTTCATGAATTCGGCGATGCCGAACATTCCGAGCGCCAGCGCGATGATCTCGACGCCGTCGAACAATTCAGTAATACCGAAAGTGAAGCGCGGCTGACCGGTCTCGATGTCGGATCCGACGATGCCGACAAGGAGGCCAAGAACCGTCATCGCGATGCCCTTGAGCGGCGAGCCCTTGGCCAGCGTCGATCCGGCCAGCAGTCCCACCAGCATCAGCGAGCACACTTCGGCCGGACCGAATTCGAGCGCCATCTTGACCAGGAATGGCGCCAGGAAAATCATCTCTGTAATGCCGAACGACGCGCCGATGAAGGCGGCGATGATGGTGATGCCGAGCGCCGTTCCGCCCTTGCCCTGCTTGGTGAGCGGAAAGCCGTCCAGACAGGTGACGGCGTGGGGCGGGTGACACGGTAGATTCAAGAGAATGGAGCAGATCGCGCCGCCGTACTGCGCGCCGTAATAGACGCCGGACAGCATCAGGATCGCGGGCACCGGAGGCATGCCGAAGGTCAGCGGAAGCAGAATTGAAATCGTCGCGACCGGCCCCATGCCCGGCAACACGCCGACCAGGTTGCCGACCAGCACGCCGAGGAAACAATACATCAGGTTGTGCGGCTCGAGCGCAACGCCAAAGCCGTACCAGAGATCGGTAATCGCGGTTGAGATCACAGGTACACCCCGCGCAGCAGCGGAAACGGGATGTTCAGCAGATAATGAAACAGGACCACGCCGAACACAGTGACGCCGCTCGCCAGCACGAGCGACGATTTGTAGGTGGCTGTCTTGTCTCCCAGCGCGCAGACAAAGACGCAGGCGAACACCGCCGGGATCATGCCGCCGTAATGCCCGAGGATGATGAACAGGATGGGGCCGGCGAGAATGCAGAACCAGCCGAACCATTGCGGATTGGCCGGCAGAAATTTCCTGTCGTCAGGTTCGGATGATCCCAGGGCGGTGCCCGCGATCAGGAGGCCTAGAAATGCCAGCACGATACCAAGCACGACCGGCATAAAGCCGGGGCCCATTCTGGCGAGGCTGCCGAATTTATAGCCGGAGCCGGTCACCGCGGCTCCCACCCCGAGCAGAAGCATCAGGCCACCGGCATAGTAATCACGCTTAAAGGTGAACTTCTCCAACAACAGCGTCTCCCCGGAGCGTTTTTTAGGTTGCGGACCCTACCCGTAGCGACGGGGCCTGTCGATATCGCCCGATTTCACTTTTGCGGGCCGATAAGGGACCGGCGTTTGCCGGAAACCCTATCCCAGTTTATCGAACGATAAAATCGAGAAAATTGGCCAGGCCGGGTGCCCCTGCTCAGTCCGAGCCGGCCATTTTCAAGACAGCCATTGCGATGCAGCCATTGATAGGTTCGGCGGCCTGAGGCCGCTGCAGGCGGCGCCCTCACCATAACCTGGTCAGGTTTGTCAACGGCGTGCCTGCGCAAACGCGCATGACAAGAATATTTGTGGGTCGACTACGACGCTGGTCGGACCGGACTATCCTGCGATGCCGCCCTGAAGACGAGAGCCGCTCGCGGCGGGCGACCGGTTGGTGTCGAACGCGAGCTCACTGACCAGCGGGGGCCGCTGGCGTTCCAGACGGTCCAGACCGCGAGAAGGACATGCCGAAGATTCCGCTGCGCTGGACCTCCGGCTCGGACGGTGGTGCGGCTTCAGCCTGTGGCGGCGGGGGCGGCGGCGCCGGAAGATTGTCGCACTTCATCGAATAGACCAGTTGGCCGTCCGCCGTACGGCCGATTGGCGCACAATTATCGACGCGCGCGGTGACGCTCTTGGGTGTCAATTTGGTTTGCGCCCAAGCGGGTGATGAGATCAACAGGATGGCAAATACAAGCTTCTTCATCGATTTTCTCTCGCGAGACAGGCACCGTTCAACCTCGATTGAACCGGATCGGCCAGGGGATGTCTATCGCCGTAACTTGGCTTCGAGGCGAAAGAAAGCCGCCGAGCCTCTAGGTCCGGAATTTCGGAGCGAAAAGCCAGATCGTCCCTGAAGCGGGTGCCCCAATCAGCCTTTGCCGAGCACTGCAAAAGGCCCTAGAATTGGGCAGCCGGCTGGAATGTTCCTTGTTCTTGGCGAATTGACTCTTGGCTAATTGACCCTTGGCAAGTTTGAGGCAAGTCGCAAGTTTGAGGCAAGTTTGGCCGCGTCTATTCCTTCAAACAATCCTTGCAATGCAATCACAGGTATCATGAATGAGCCAACTCATTGTCCACGCCGGCGACTTCTCCTTCCAGGCCCGCTTCGAAGAACAATTGGCGCCCAAGACCTGCGCGGCCTTCCGTCGGGCGATGCCGTTCGAGAGCCAGGCCATCCATGTGCGCTGGAGCGGCGAGGGGGTCTGGATGCCGCTCGGTGATCTTGATTTTGGCGTCAGCTTTGAAAATCACACCAGCTATCCCGCGCCCGGCCAGATCATTCTCTATCCCGGCGGGATCAGCGAAACCGAGATTCTGCTCGCCTATGGCGGCGTGCACTTCGCCAGCAAGGTGGGCCAGCTCGCCGGCAATCATTTCATCACGCTGACCTCGGGTCTTGAGAATCTGCCGGCGCTGGGCAAGACCGTGCTTTGGAAGGGCGCGCAGAAAGTCCGCTTCGAGGAAGTCTAGATGGCCGAGGCCGGATATCCGAGGGATCTCCATGGCTACGGCCGCAATCCGCCCGATCCGCGCTGGCCCGGCAATGCGCGGATCGCAGTGCAGTTCGTCGTGAATTTCGAGGAAGGCGGCGAAAACAACATTCTGCACGGTGACCGCGCCTCGGAGGCGTTCCTCTCGGACGTGCTGGGTGCGCAACCCTGGCCCGGACAGCGTCACGCCAATATCGAATCGATGTTCGAGTACGGCTCGCGCGCGGGCTTCTGGCGATTGTGGCGGATATTTACCGAACGCGAATTGCCGACGACGGTGTTCGGTGTGGCGACAGCCCTGAGACGAAATCCGAAAATTGTCGCGGCGATGAGGGAAGCCGGCTGGGACATCGCCAGCCACAGCCTGAAGTGGGTCGAACACAAGGACATGTCCGAAGCGGAGGAACGCGTGGAGATCGCGGATGCGATCCGCGTCCACACCGAGGTGACCGGGCAGCGCCCGCTCGGCTGGTACACCGGGCGGACCTCGATCAACACCGTCAAGCTCGTGATGGAGGCCGGCGGTTTCCTCTATTCCTGCGACTCCTACGCCGACGATCTGCCCTATTGGATCAAGGGGCCGGCCGGGCCGCATCTGATCATCCCCTACAGCCTCGACGTCAACGACATGCGCTTCGTCAATGCGCAGGGGTTCGGTGGCGGCGACCAGTTCTTTACCTACCTCAAGGACAGTTTCGACGTGCTTTACGCGGAAGGCGAAACGTCGCCCAAGATGATGTCGGTGGGCCTGCACTGCCGGATCGTCGGGCGCCCGGGCCGCGCCGCATCGCTGATGCGGTTTCTCGACTACATCATGAGTCACGAGCGGGTCTGGGTGCCGACGCGCCTGCAGATCGCCCAGCACTGGCACGCCAATCTTTCATATCTTTCGGCCAGCGCGCCGCACGTCGGATAGCACCCATGTCCCAGAAAGCGCTTTCCGACTTGAATACCTGCAGCAAGGATGACTTTGTCGGGGCGCTTGCGAATATCTTCGAGTATTCGCCGTGGATCGCCGAGCGGGCCGCTGCGGCGCGGCCGTTCGAAGGCGTAAACCAGCTGTTCGCTGCGATGAAGGCCGCGGTCGATCAAGCGACGCCGGAGCTTCGCCTGGCCCTGATCAAGGCGCATCCTGATCTTGCCAACAAGACCCAGCGCGCCGCGGGCCTTACTGCGGAATCCAATGCCGAACAGAATAGCGTTGGGCTGGATCGGCTGTCGGACGCCGAATATGAGGCATTCGAGCGGGTCAATAACGCCTACCGCGCCAGGTTCGGATTTCCCTATATCGTTTGCGTTCGCCGCCACACCAAGGATTCGATCCTGCGCGATTTCGAGCGCAGGCTGCCAAATGACGCCGAAACCGAAATGCAGAAATCGATCGAGGAGATCTGCAGGATTGCGGCATTGCGCGTGGATCAGCTCGTGACCGCGCAGGACCGGCTGCAGGTCCACGGGCGCCTGTCGACGCATGTGCTCGACACCCATAGCGGCAGGCCGGCAGCCGGGATCGAAGTCGAACTGATCGAGCTGTCGGATCTCGGCACAGGCCGCGTCGTGACGCGCGCAATCACCAACGCCGACGGCCGAACCGATCAGCCGCTGGTGCATGGGCGGCCGGTGCCGATCGGCCGTTACGAATTGATGTTCAGCGTCGGTAATTATTTTGCAGAACGACAGGTGCCGATGTCAGATCCGCCGTTCCTCGACCGGATTCCGCTGCGGTTTTCGGTCAGCGAGCCCGAGGGCCATCTCCACGTGCCGCTCCTGGTCACGCCCTGGAGCTACGCCACGTATCGGGGGAGTTGAAGTCCTGCTCCTCCCAGGAGGTGATCGCGGCCACATCTCACACGTGCTGCGCCGATGAAGCCGCCGCCACTGCGTCCGCCTCCGCGGCAGCCTTGGTCCCCACGCCGTTGAAAAATGCGTTCAGGATGACGGCCACGATCGCACAGAGCAGTATGCCGGATTCCAGCAGCGGCTGCAGATCATGCGGCAGGTTGTGGAAGAAGCCCGGCGCGGCGAGCGGGATCAGGCCGAAGCCGACCGAGATCGCGACCACGAACAGGTTGTAGCGGTTGTTCTTGAAGTCGACGGCGGTGAGAATTCTCGCGCCGGTGGCGGCGACCATGCCGAACATCACAAGACCAGCGCCGCCGAGCACCACGAGCGGGACAGCTTCGACCAGGGCGGCCATCTTCGGCAGCAGGCCGAGCAGCAGCATGATGCCGCCGCCGGCCACGGTCACCCAGCGCGAGCGAACCCCGGTGACGCTGACGAGGCCGACATTCTGCGAGAACGACGTATAGGGAAAGGTGTTGAACAAACCGCCGAGCAGCGTGCCGACGCCATCGGCGCGCAATCCGCGCGTCAGCGCGTCGCGGTCGATCGTCTTGCCGGTGATCTCGCCCAGCGCCAGGAACATCCCAAGCGATTCGATCATCACCACGATCATCACGATGCACATGGTGATGATAGGCACCAGATGGAATTGCGGAATTCCGAAGTGAAGCGGAATCACGATGTCGCCCCATGGCGCCGCTGCGACCTTTTCGAAATGCATGACACCGAGCACGCTGGCCAGGATCGCGCCGGCGACGATGCCGAGCAGCACCGAGACGTTGGTGATGAATCCGCTTCCCCATTTGATCAGGCCGAGAATGATCAGCAGCACGAATAGCGCGATGCCCAGCCCCTGCAACTGGCCGTAACCCGGATTTGGAAACGCGTAGGAAACACCGTCAATCACTTTGGTGAAGGTGGGTATTCCGCCACCGGCCCAGTTGATACCTACCCGCATCAGCGAGATGCCAATCACCATAATGATCGTCCCGGTCACCACCGGTGGAAACAGCGGTAATAGCCGGCTGATGAAAGGTGCGGCAACGATGCCGAAGATTCCGGCAGCGATCACCGAGCCATAGATTCCGAGCAGGCCAATCTCGGGCGACGCCGCCATCGACAGCATCGGACCAACGGAAGCGAACGTGACGCCCATCATCACGGGGAGCCGGATGCCGACGCCTGGAAAGCCGATGCACTGCACAAGCGTGGCAAGTCCGCAGGCGAACAAATCCGCGCTGATCAGGAACGCTACCTCTTCGGGCGCCAGTTTCAGCGCCCGGCCGATGATCAAGGGCACCGCGACCGCGCCCGCATACATCACCAGCACGTGCTGCAACCCGAGCGCCAGCAGGCGAGGGGTTGGCAGGATTTGATCTACCGGGTGGATTTCGGTGGTCATGGACTTGTCCTCGGCGTGGCCTGTTGCTCGATCATAACAAACTAATACAAGGCCCATGCCAAGCGGCATGTTTCGTCGGCAAGCCCCACGAGTTGGCGCCAGCCGCGGCGTGCGCCGGTTAGCCAAACTTGTCGTGCAACAGCGGCCATAGCCGGTCCGGCTTGAACGGCACCGCGGTGAATCGAATGCCGGTGGCATTTGCCAGCGCGTTGCCGAGCGCTGCCGCCACCGGATTGTAGGGACTTTCGCTCATCGATTTTGCGCCCATCGGACCCAGCGTATCGGTGGTATCGGCGAAGAACACCTCGGTGCGCGGTACGTCGGCAAAGCAAGGCAGATGGTAGTCGCGAAACCTGGGATTGGCGACGCGGCCGCCGTCGTCGATCACCATTTCCTCATAGAGCGTTGCGCCGAGCGACTGCGCGACGCCGCCCTCGACCTGGCCACGGCACTGCATCGGATTGGCGACCCGGCCGGCGTCCGCGGCGTGCACGCTTTTGAGTATCCGGATTTCTCCGGTGCCCTTGTTGACGGCGACGCGAAAGCCCTGAACGTTGAACGCGACCGATCGCGGCGTGCCTTGCGAGTTGCCATTCGCGCTCAGGGTTTGGCCTTGCGCGCGCGCGGCTTCGGCGATCTCCGCGAACGGCAAAGGTTGCTTGCCGCAAACCACGGAATCGTTTTCGAGAACGCATGTATCAGGGCTCGTCTTTGTCACTGTGGAAGCAAACACCTTGAGATCTTCCGCCAGGTTTTCCGCCGCGGCCTGCGTCGCCCGCCCGGCGACGAAGGTTCCGGTGCTGCCATAGGCGCCGGTGTCGTGACCTCCATGCGCCGTGTCGGATTGCAGCAGGCGGATCTGATCGACGGTGGTCGCCAAGGCGGTCGCGGCGATCTGGCGATGAACCGTCGAGGTGCCGTTGCCGAACTCCGCCGTTCCGACGGTCAGCTCGAATCCGCCGTCCTCACGCAGCGCAATCCTGGCGTCCGCGATGTGCCCGTCCGGCGGAACCGTATCGATCATGGTGAGCGCGATGCCCTCGCCGACCAGCCAGTCGGCGGAGAGTTCGATCTTTGGCCCCTCGGCCTGCATCGCGCGCTCGACCCAATCCAGGCACTGATCCAGTCCGTAACTGCCGTAGATGATGTCGTTGTGTCCGGAGCCTGGGGGCGACAGCATCGGGTCACCCGGCTTTACGATGTTGCGCCGGCGAATCTCGAAAGGACTGATGCCCAGTTTCCTGGCCAGTTCGTCGATCGCGGCTTCCACGGCGAACAGCGTTTGCGGCAGGCCATAACCGCGAAAGGCGCCGGCCGGCACGGTGTTGGTGTAGGCGACGACGGCATCGACCTTCTTGTTCGGGCAGTTATAGACGCCGATCGACTCGCCGCAGGCATGAAGCAGCACCGGGCTGGCGTGATTGCCATAGGCGCCGGTGTTGGAGAGCACGTCGAGCTGCAGCGCCGTCAGTTTTCCCCGGCCGTCGGCGCCTGCCTTCACGGTGATGCGCATCGGATGCCGCGTCGAGGTCGCGATGAATTGCTCCTCGCGCGTGAATTCAAGCTTGACCGGCCGTCGGGTCCTGAGCGCGGCGAGCGCAAGAATATCCTCGACGAACATTTCCTGCTTGCCGCCGAAGCCGCCGCCGACGCGTTCACAGAACACCCGGACCTTGTCCGCCGCCAGATCGAAGATTTCCGTGAGCGCGCGTCGCGTCAGGAATGGCGTTTGGGTACTTGAACGTACGTTCAGGACGCCGCTTGCATCGACCCAGGCGAGGCCGCCATGGGTTTCGAGCGCGGCGTGCTGGACGCGTTGGGTGGTGAATGTCCCCTCGTAGGTGACGGCTGACCGGGCGAGCGCGTTCGCGACATCGCCGAACTCACCGTGGCTCTCCGCCACGATGTTACGCTGCGCGTTGGCAACGCGTTGCTCCGGCGTCTTGCCTTGGTGGATCAAGGGGGCGCCTGGCGCAATCGCCTGCGCCGGATCGACCACGGCCGGCAAGATATCGTAGTCGACCTTGAGGCGGCGGCAGCCTTCTTCCGCGGCCGCCTCAGACTCGGCGATCACGACAGCTACCTTCTGCCCGACAAAGCGGACGACATCGTCGAGCACCCGGGTATCGTCGGGGTCCATCCAGGCCTTCTCGTGCCGCGCGGTCGAGAACAGCCGATCCGGCGCGTCCTCGAAGGTCAGCACCGAATGCATGCCCGGGACGGTCAACGCTGCGCTCTTGTCGACGGAGCGGATCCTTGCATGCGGATGCGGTGAGCGCTTTAGCTTGATGTGAAGCAGGCCCTCGATGGCCGTGTCGAAGGTGTAGCGCGCCGCGCCCCGCACGACCTGCGGCCCCGCCGGCGCGGGCAGGCTGCGGCCGAACGCGCTGCCCGCCGCGGCGTCCTCGATATTGGTCTTGCCGTTGAGCGCGTCCTCGATCGCGCGATAACCGGTGCAGCGGCAGAGGTTGCCCTTGAGCGAAGCGCCGAGGTCCTGGCGCTGTGCCTGATTCAGCGACGCGCAGGTGAGGATCATGCCCGCGGTGCAGAATCCGCACTGAAACGCCTGCGCATCGAGAAACGCCTGCTGCATCGGATGCGTTCCGCCATCGGGCGCAAGGCCCTCGATGGTGGTGACAGCGTGACCATCGGCGCGGAAGGCAGGGACCAGGCAACTATGCACCGGCTCGCCATCGATCAGGACGGTGCAGGCGCCGCAGTCGCCGGCGTCGCAGCCCTTCTTGACGCCGAAATGCCCGAGCTCGCGAAGAAATGTTCGCAGGCATTGTCCGGCGCGCGGGGTTTGCGAGAAATCCTTGCCGTTGATCTGAAAGCTCATGGTTACATCAGGCCCTGCAACTCGGCGCGAATCTCTTCGGCCAGGCGCAGCGTCATGTGTTTGCGCCATGCCGGTTTGCCATGGACGTCGTCATGATAGACATCGCCGGCAATGTGGTGGCGTAGCGCCTCGCGCAGTTCGCCTGCGTCAGGAATTGTGGAAAACGAGAGCTGAACCGGCCGTACCGTCGATGCGGTGACGGTCAGCGTCATGGCGCCTTCGCCGTCGATGCTGCCGATCAACAGCGCCGCGGAACGCCCGACTGGCGTCAGCGATATCTGGCGAAACGCGGTGCGCCGCTTCAGCGCAGCGAGGGGAATTTCGATTTGTCGCAGCAGGTCACCCGGCGCAAGCACGTTGCGCTGGTTGTCCGTGACGAAGTCGACGACGCGGACGCGTTGTTCGCCACCTCCGGACTTCCAGACCGTGCAGACGCCCCCGAGCGCTGCCGTCAGCGAGATCATCGGCCCGGCCGGCAAGGACATGCAGAGGTTGCCGCCGACGGTGGCGGTCTTCCAGATCTTGAAGGAGGCCAGAAACGCGCGGCAGCATTGGTTGATCAGGGGTGCTGCGAGCCATTCCGGCGGACATGCCAGCGCGTCCAGTTGCGCAACCGTGCAGGTCGCCGCGATCGCGAGCCCGGTCTCGCTGATCGTCAGCGCCGGCCATTTGAAATCGGCAAGATCGATCAGCCGTTTCAGATTGGCCTGGGGTTCCGAGTACAGCCAGGTCCCGCCCGCGAGCCAAGCATCGCCTGCCGTCCAAACGGGCAGTTGCTCGCGCATTTGCGGGTGAGCCACTTCTTTGATGGTGTTCAGGTCCATGGATAGGCTAGCGCTTTCAACGAGATGCTTCTCCCTGTAAGAGTCTTGCAAGAGCGAAGCCAACTCTTCGGCGGGTGAGCTGGTCTTTGAATTGCAAGGATGTCCGGGCTGACCGCTTCGTGGTTCGGATCCGCAGGAGAAGGCAAGGGATGATGGACCCAAAGCGGGCGATCTGGATCAAGGATCCCTTGGCCATCCTCGCCGATGGCGCCGAGCGTGGCATTGTGGTCCAGAACGGCAAGATCGTCGAACTGGTTCCGAGGGGCGGCCGGCCGAAGACCCCGGCGGCGTTCTTTGAAGCGGGCGACCACGTCGTGCTGCCCGGGTTGATCAACACCCATCACCATTTCTACCAAACGCTGACACGCGCGCTGCCGGCGGCGCTCGATCGGGAATTGTTTCCCTGGCTGCAGGCGCTTTATCCGGTATGGGCGCGGCTGACGCCGGAATCGCTCGATCTCGGCGTCACCGTGGCGATATCGGAGCTGTTGCTTTCGGGCTGCACCACCACGACCGACCATCACTACGTTTTCCCGGCCGGGCTTGAGGACGCCGTCGATATCGAAGTGGCCGTCGCAAAGCGGCTCGGCGTTCGCGTGCTGCTGACGCGGGGCTCGATGAACCGGTCACAGCGCGACGGCGGATTGCCGCCCGACAGCGTAGTGCAGGACGAGGATACGATTCTGGCCGACAGCGAGCGCGTGGTCGCAAGACATCACCAGCGCGGCGAAGACGCCATGGTGCAAATCGCGCTGGCGCCCTGCTCGCCGTTTTCGGTGACGACCTCGCTGATGCGCGCGACCGCTGATCTTGCCGACCGGCTTGACGTCCGCCTGCATACCCATCTGGCGGAGACCGAAGACGAGAACAAGTTCTGCGAGCAGATGCACGGCTGCCGGCCGCTGGATTATCTGGAGCAATGCGGCTGGCTGAACGCGCGAACATGGCTGGCCCACGGCATTCATTTCAGCGCTCCGGAAATGAAACGGCTGGGCAAGGCGGGAACCGCGATCAGCCATTGCGCGTGCAGCAATCAGGTGCTGGCTTCCGGATGCTGCCCGGTCTGCGATATGGAAGAGGCGGGGGTTGCGATTGGTCTTGGCGTCGACGGCTCGGCCTCAAATGATGAATCCAACCTGATGCAGGAAGTCCGCGCCGCGTTCCTGCTGCAGCGTGCGCGCTACGGTGTCGGTCGCGTCAGCCACAAGGACGCGCTTCGCTGGGCCACCAAGGGATCGGCGGCGTGTGTCGGCCGCCCGGAGCTCGGTGAGATCGCGGCGGGCAAGGCCGCAGACCTGGCGCTGTTCAAGCTCGACGAGCTGCGTTTCTCCGGCCACGGCGATCCCCTGGCGGCGCTCGTTCTGTGCGGCGCCCATCGCGCCGACCGGGTGATGGTCGGTGGTAAATGGGTGGTGTTGGATGGCGCCGTCCCCTCGCTTGACGTGTCCGATCTGATCCGGCGCCACAGCGCCGCCGCGCACGCGCTGCAGGTGGGGT
This sequence comes from Bradyrhizobium sp., assembly GCA_052143915.1. GTDB lineage: Bacteria > Pseudomonadota > Alphaproteobacteria > Rhizobiales > Xanthobacteraceae > Bradyrhizobium. Next base: position 43,869 of record JBKQRS010000288.1, on the reverse strand, counting down.
AAGCTTTCGTTCGACTGAGATGCTGCTGCGATGCGCGGCCAGCACAACTGACAATGAAAAAAGGGTCCGGGCGTCGCGGCCCGAACCCTGATCGTCTCGGGAAAGCCCGGCCTTACTTGCCGGGGATCTTGTCGTCGATGCCCTTGACGTAGAAGTTCATGCCGAGCACCTGGCCGTCGGCGAGATGGTCGCCGCCCTTGCATTCAACCGTCTTGCCGTCCTGGTCCACGATCGGGCATTTGAACGGGAACAGCTTGCCGTCCTTGATGGCGGCTTCGGTGTCCATTGCCAGTTTCTTCACATCGTCAGGCATGTTGGTATAGGGCGCCATCACGACCATTTTCGATTTCAGCCCGCCCCAGACGTTATCCGTGGTCCACTTGCCGTCGAGTTCGGCCTTGACGCGGTCGATGTAATAGGGCGCCCAATTGTCGATGATCGACGTCAACTGCGTCTTCGGGCCGAACTTGATCATTTCGGAGTCCTGACCGAACGCCAGCTTGCCGCGCTCGGAGGCGATCTGCATGGCCGCCGGCGAGTCGGTGTGCTGCATGATCACGTCGGCGCCCTGATCGAGCAGCGCCTTGGCGGCGTCGGCTTCCTTGCCGGGGTCGAACCACGTGTTCGCCCAGATGATCTTGACCTTGATGTTGGGATTGACGGTCTGCGCGCCGAGGATCGTAGCGTTGATGCCCATGATGACTTCCGGAATCGGGAACGAGGCGATGTAGCCAAGTACGCCGGCCTTCGACATCTTGCCGGCGATAATGCCCTGGATGTAGCGGCCTTCGTAGAACCGGCCATTGTAGATTCCCATGTTCTTGTCGCTCTTGAAGCCGGTAGCGTGCTCGAAATGCACGTTGGGATATTTCTTGGCCACTTTCAGCGTCGGGTCCATGTAGCCGAAGGATGTCGTGAAGATCAGCTTGTTGCCGGCGCGCACGAGCTGTTCGATCGAGCGTTCGGCGTCCGGACCTTCGCTGACGTTCTCGAGATAGGTGGTCTCGATCTTGTCGCCGAATTCCTTGACCAGCGCCTGGCGCGCAACTTCATGCTGATAGGTCCAGCCGAAATCTCCCACTGGGCCGAGATAAATGAAGCCTACTTTGAGCTTGTCGGCGGCGGACGCGCCGGACAGGCTGGCTGCAGCAGTGATCATTACTGCTGTCGCCGCGATGAGAATCTTTCTCATGGGTTTCTCCTGACTACTTAAGGGGTGGACTGACTGTCCCGCTGCGCGCGCGCCCCATCGCACGCGCCTCGGGTATTTACCGATCCGGCACAAACACAGTTCCCAGGGCCGCGGGCGCAGTCGAGCCGCCGGTTCTCGCGCGCGAAATCAGAACAAGGACGATGACGGTCGCAAGGTAAGGCAACGCCGACATGAATTGCGAGGGTATGCCTAGACTAAAGGCTTGGGCATGCAATTGTAGAATCGTCACCGCGCCGAACAGATAGGCGCCGATCACCAGCCGTCCCGGCCGCCATGACGCGAACACCACCAGCGCGAGCGCGATCCACCCGCGGCCGGCCGTCATGCCCGGGATGAAGAACGGCGTATAGGCCAACGGAAGATAGGCCCCGGCGAGGCCTGCGCATGCGCCGCCAAACATCACGGCAAACATGCGTATGCGAAGCACAGGATATCCCAGCGCGTGCGCCGATATGTGATTGTCGCCGGCCGCCCGCAGCACCAGTCCGGCCCGCGTGCGGTAGAGAAACAGCCAGACGCCGACGACCAGCGCCAACGACAAATAGACGAACGCGTCCTCACCGAACAGGATGCGTCCGACCAGTGGAATATCCGTCAAGCCCGGAATGTAGAGATGTGGCGCCGGCGCAATTCTCTCGCCGACAAAGCCGGCGCCGATCAAACCCGATAGTCCGACGCCAAGGATCGTGAGCGCAAGCCCCGAGGCAACCTGGTTGACCGCAAGGCCCAGCGTCATCAGCGCAAAGATCAGTGACAGCAGGGTGCCAGCAACTATCCCGCAGATGGCGCCTACCGTTATGGATCCGGTGAGCCATGCGCCTCCAAATCCGCACGCTGCGCCCACGATCATCATGCCCTCGACGCCGAGGTTCAGTACGCCGGATCGCTCGGTAACGAGTTCGCCGGTGGCGGCAAGCAATAGCGGCGTTGATGCCGCGAGCACCGACAGTATGATCGCTTCAAGCAGTTCCACGGTGCACCTGCCGCGAAGGGAAAATAAGCCTGAACCGGTAGAGGATGAGAGAGTCGCAGGCGAGCACGTAGAACAGCAGAATGCCTTGAAATACCTTTGTAGCATCCAGGGGTATTTTCATTGCAATCTGTGCCTGTTCGCCGCCAATGAAGGTCAATGCGAGAAAAAGACCTGCAATTAATATTCCAACTGGGTTCAGCCGCCCGAGGAAGGCGACGATGATCGCGGTAAAACCATAACCGGGTGAAAAGCCCGGCTGAAGGTGCCCGACCGGTCCGGCAACTTCGATGATGCCTGCAAGTCCAGCCAGCGCTCCGGAGATGGCGAAGGTGAGGAGAACCAGCTGATTGGAATTGAAGCCGCCGAAGCGGGCTGCGCGCGGCGCGGCGCCCACGACCCGGATTTCAAAGCCCTTGATGGTGCGGCCGAGCAGCACCGCGGCGGCGGCCACGACCACAAGCGCAATGATCGCGCCAAGGTGCAGACGGCCGCCCTCGATCAGAACCGGCACGGTGGCGACCGGATCAAACTCCGCAGTGGTCGGGAAGTTGAACCCAGCCGGATCGCGCCATGGACCGCGCACCATATAGTCAAGAAAAAGGTCCGCGACATAGACCAGCATCAGACTGGTCAGGATTTCACTGGCGCCGAACCGGACCCTGCAGATCGCCGGGATCAGCGCATACAACGCGCCGGCTGCCGCGCCGAGCAGTAACATGGCCGGCAAGACCCAGGGTCCGGCGTCGGTGCCTTGCGTTTTCACGGCGAGCCAGCTGCCGGCGACGGCGCCGATCAGAAACTGTCCTTCGGCCCCGATATTCCAGACATTGGCGAGATAGCAGAGCGACAGTCCGATGGCGATCATGACAAGCGGCGTCGCCTTCACTGCGATTTCCTGCAGCGAATAGCTATCGGTCAGGGGATCGATGAAGTAGACGCCCAGCGCTGAAACCGGATTCTTGCCAAGAATGGCAAACAGGATGCTCATGGTCACGATCGTCAACCCGATCGCGATCAGCGGCGAAACAAGGGCGATGGTGTTGGATCGCTCGGCCCGCTTTTCAAGCACTAACTGCATGAGCCGTTTCCTTCTCCGCCAGGCTGCTTCCGCCCATCAACAGGCCGAGCTTTTCGCGACTGGCACCGGCGGTCGCCAGGGGTTCCGAAAGGCGGCCGTGGAACATCACCGCTATCCGGTCAGTGATTTCGATAAGCTCATCGAGGTCCTGGCTGGTCACGAGTATGGCGGCGCCGCCCGCGGTGAGGTCGAGCAGGGCCTGACGGATCACGGCGGCTGCGCCGGCGTCGACACCCCAGGTCGGCTGGTTCACCACAAGGACGGCGGGGTTGCGGAGGATTTCGCGGCCGACGACGAACTTTTGCAGATTGCCGCCCGACAGGCTCGCCGCCTCCGGATCGCGCTTGGCCTTGCGGACGTCGAAGGCTTCAGTCGCGCGATCGACCGTCTTCAGCGTCGCGGCGGTGTTGATGAAACCACGCTGCACCATGCCGCTGGCGGCATGGCCGGTCAGCAGGGCGTTTTCGGAAAGCTTCATCCGTGGCGCCGTGCCATGGCCCAGGCGTTCTTCCGGCACGAAGGCAGCGCCAAGCTTGCGTCGCTGCGTGATGGAAAGATGTCCCGCCGCCTGGCCGTCGATCACCACGGTGCCGGGATCCATGGATTGTCGCTCTCCCGAAAGCGCTGCGAAGAGCTCATCCTGTCCATTGCCGGCGACGCCTGCGATGCCCAAGATTTCACCACCCTTCAACTCGAGCGAAATGTGCTGGAGCTTTACGCCATGGGGATCGTCCGGCTCCATGCTGAGATCGTTGATGACGAGACGCGGCACCGTGGTCTTCCGGCCCGCGGCTGCTTTCACCTCCTTGATGTCGGCGCCGACCATCATTCGGGCCAGCGAGGCCGCGGTCTCCGCTTGCGGATTGCAGGTCGACACCTTCTTGCCGCCGCGCAGGATCGTGGCGGTATCGCAAAGCCGCTTCACCTCTTCCAGCTTGTGACTGATGTAGAGGATCGCGCGGCCCTCGGCCTTCAATCGCTCCAGCACGACGAACAATTGATCGGCTTCCTGCGGGGTCAGCACCGCCGTCGGCTCATCCAGGATCAGGAATTTGGGGTTCTGCATCAGCGCCCTGACGATCTCGATGCGCTGGCGCTCACCCACCGACAGTTGCCAGACCTCGCGCCTGGGATCGAGCGGAAGACCGTAAACATGGGACACCTGCTGCAGTCGGGCCGACATTTCCTTGAACGATTCCTTGCCGTCGAGGCCGAGCGCCACGTTCTCGGCGACGGTGAGATTGTCGAACAGCGAGAAATGCTGGAAAACCATGCCGATGCCGCGCGCACGCGCTTCCGACGGCCCGGAAAGAACCATCTTCTCGCCTTGCCAGCGCATCTCGCCTTCGCTCGGCTGGATCAATCCGTAGATGGTTTTGACGAGCGTCGATTTTCCCGCGCCGTTCTCGCCGAGAAGGGCATGGATCTGCTGCGGCCAGATTTCGATGTCGATCGAGTCGTTTGCGAGAAAATCGCCGTAGCGCTTGGTCAGTCCAATCGTCTGGAGCAGGGGCGTTCCGCTGGAATGCGGACCTGTAGGCGCTGGGTCTAACATTCATCTCACGCGTGCGAGGGGCGTGCCTCAATAGTGGGCTAGTTTGGACTTGAGCGTAAGTAGGGAAAAAGCGCCAGCGTTTGCTCAACTCTTCGGCAGACGTCCCCCATGATTCTCCCCCCGCGATGCTCCCGACAGGACGTCACTGCGGAAGCCCATTTCGTGCAGCGCGGGGCCGAAACCGGCGAAAATCTGTTGCATATTTGTGACGATCCGAACCTAATCGAAATCGCGGTGCAGGCGTGCCGCGAACATGAGCGACGTCATCGCGTCACTACGACGGCGCGATCGATGCTGGCTCGGACCGACGATTGCCGTGCTTGCATGGCGATGGGATAGACAAAAAATACAATATATACAGAGACATCCGCCCTTCGATCATCTGCCTTTGCCTCTACCTTGCGTGGCAAGCTTCCAAGACGGAAGTGTCGGATATGCATACGATAGAGCCCTTATTGATGAAACTTGCGGCAGGTCATGGAAAAACTTGAGGCTTCTCAGGATTAACGAACGTTGCAAATGTCTCCTCAAGGACCTCGATCATTTCGATCGTCAACTTTGGGGGTAATCCGACAATGTCCTATCGTAACAAAGTAATTGCAGCGGCTTTGCTGTCACTGTCGACCCTCGCTCCGGCGAGCTTCGCCAGCGCCGCGGACCTGCCCACCTACAAGGTCAAGGCCAAGCCGGTTCCCGACGTGCCTTTCTTCTTCGTGATCGATGACCGGGTAACCTATTCGTGGATGCCGAAAGGCACCGATCCCGGGGCCTATAGCCTCAAGCCGGGCGGCGGCATCGACGGCACGACCGCAAAGAGCGTCTATTCGTTTACCCATTTCGACGTTTGGGCTTACGGCACCAACTTCTTCACCATCTCGATGTACAAGTCGGACCACAACGATCCGGCCGGGCCTTGCTCGAATGCGGGCGTGCTTCTCAGCGGTGCTCCGGCAAACTGCGCTGGTGCGACCGAATTCTACGGCCTGATCCGCAGCACGTTCGGCTGGAACGAACTCTTCGGCACCAAGCAGTTTACCATGGGGCCGCTGCATAACATTTCGTTCGAAGTAGGCGCCGACGGCGAGGCGGAAAACAGCTTCCTGGCTCCCGCCAAGCGCGACTTCGTCGCCGGTCTGCAGTTCGCATTTGATCTTCCTTACAAGGGCTACATCAATGTAGCGCCGTTGGCGTACAAGGAAATCAACCACAATGCATTCGACCAGTGCGGTCTGTTCGGACCTGGCACTCCGGGAGTGACCTGCATCGCGGACGGCAATACGGACTTCAAGACCACATGGGCGGTTGAAATCAACTACTACATGGATCTCGGCTTCCTGCCGCCGGAAATGCAGTATTTCGCCATCAGCGGTCGTGCCGGCTTCTACGGACCGAAAGGCAACCAGAACGAACCGCTGGGCGTCCTCGGTGGTGGAACCGCGACCAAGACGGAAATCAACAGCGAGCCGATCCGTCTGACCTTCGATGCCTCCAAGGCGATCTGGGGTCCGAAGTACTCCCAGTTCGTGACCACCTGGGTTGCCTACCGCTACTGGCAGAACAAGTTCGGCCTCGACCACAATGCCGCTCCCGGCGTTTGCACCCTGAACAACGGCACGGTGAGCACGAACTCCTGCACCGAGTCGACGGTTTACGCCGGTGTCACGGTGAAGTTCTGATCGCCTGATCTATTCCAGGCAGACATGGCGCCGCGATGAAATCGCGGCGCCATTTTCGTTTCTGGTATCCGATCCCGGTCCGCAGGCCGCGTCAGCGCAAGTGGGAGCGTCGGTCTTATCTATCCCAGACGCCGGCGTGCAGCGCCTCCGCCTCATTCTCCAGCAGGGGGCCGACGACCTCGGTCGCGCGCTGGCCGCGTTTGAATACCTCGCGGCACGGCAGATCGAGCGTCGGATTTTCCGGATGATTGCCGGTGACGGCGCGCAGGCGATGTTCACTCAAGCCGTAGACCACACGGCCAATGCCTGCCCAGTAGATCGCGCCGGCGCACATGGCGCAGGGTTCGGCGGATGAATAGAGCGTGGCATTCCGCAGCACGTCCGCACCAAGCGTCGTGCAGGCCTGTGTCGCGAGCAACCGCTCGGCATGGGCGGTCCCGTCATGCGCCGGCATGTAACCGTTCTCGGTCTCGATCAGAACGTTGCGGTTCTCGTCGACCAGGATCGCGCCAAACGGATGGTTGCCGTGGGTCATGGCGCGGCGGGCGACATCGAACGAGCGCCGCAGAAAAAGTTCGTCGAGTTCTAACCTAACCGGATTTGAGATGCTGCTCATGGCCGCCCCTCGTTCAGCTCATCATGCAGACGGCAGGTGCGACAGGCAAGCTGCAGCGTTCTCAAGCAAAGCCGGCTCCGAACGTGATGCGGGATGGGGGCGGATCAGTGACCCGCCATGTGCCGTCCGATTTCGGTGAGGTCGGCTTCGCTGGCGCGGGCTTCATAGACGAGTTGGCCGTGAAACATCACCACCAGACGATCCGACAGTTCGAGCAGCTCGTCGAGGTCTTCGCTCACCAGCAACACCGCGGCGCCGCGGTTTCTCGCGGCCATGATCTCCGCATGAATTTGTGCAACCGCAGCAAAATCCAGCCCGAAACACGGATTGGCGGCGATCAGCACCTCGACATCGCCGCCGAGTTCGCGCGCCAGCACGGTGCGCTGCACATTGCCGCCGGAGAGCGCCGAGATCGGGGTATCGGGCGTGCGGGTCTTGATCTTGTAGAGGCCGATTTTCTTCTCGGCGTCGCTGCGAAACGCCGGGCGGTTGAGCCACCAGCCACCGCTTGCAAAAGGCGCGCGGTCGAATTCGCGGAAGGCGATATTGTCGGCGACGCTCATGCCTCCGACACAGGCGTTCTTCAGCGGTTCTTCCGGCAGCAGGGACATCTTGTGCCGGCGCATTTCCTCGCGGGTGGCGTGGTAGGGATCGCCAATGACGCGGATTGCGCCGCTCTCCGCCTGGCGCTGGCCGGCGAGCACCTCGACCAGCTGCCGCTGGCCGTTGCCGGAAACCCCGGCAATGCCAACGATTTCTCCGCCCCGCACCGCGAGCGATACGTCGTGAACCGCAACCGCGCCGGCATCGTCAAGCGCGTTGAGTTTGTCGAGCTCAAGCCTTGTGTCGCCCACTTCGCCGACCCGGGGCGGCTGAAGCGTCAATTCCTCGGCACCGATCATCATTCGGGCCATGCTGTCCGGGGTAAGATCGGCAACGTTGCCGTGGCCCACCAGCTTTCCGCGACGAAGGATCGTCACCTCGTCGGCGAACGCCATCACTTCGCGGAATTTGTGGGTGATCATCAGGATGGTCAGGTCGTCATGGACCACCATGGCGCGCAGCATGCCGAGGACCTCGTCGGCTTCGCCCGGCGTCAGCACCGATGTCGGCTCGTCGAGAATGAGAAACCGCCGCTTCAGATAGAGCTGCTTGAGGATTTCGCATTTTTGCCGCTCGCCGGCGGAGATGTCGGAAACCTTGGCGTTGAGCGGCACCTTGAACGGCATGCGCCCCAGAAATGCTTCCAGTTCCTGCTTTTCCCTGGGCCAGTTCACGACCGCGGGAACATCGTCGCGCGCCAGCACCAGGTTCTCGGCCACCGTCATCGCAGGCACCAGGGTGAAGTGCTGGTACACCATGCCAAGGCCGAGCGCATGAGCGTCCTTGGGATTGGCAATCGCCTGTTCGCGGCCGCCGACCAGCACAGCGCCTTCCGTCGGGTGATAATAGCCCATGATGCATTTGACGAGCGTGCTCTTGCCGGCGCCGTTCTCGCCGAGCAGCGCATGGAAGGACCCGGGACGTACTCTTAGTTCCACCTTATCCAGTGCGACGAAGTCGCCAAACCGCATGGTCATGTTGGCGGCGTCAACGCCCAGCGGCCCGCTCGGCAGCGGCGTCTCGCCGATAATCACGACAAGGCTCCGATCAGCGCCGCGGAAGTGGCGACGGCGCCGAACACGCCGCCCTGCATCTTGATCATCTTCAGTGCGTGATCGTGATTGCTCTTGTCGGTGGCGGCACAGCAGTCCTCGATCAGTACGCATTCGAAGCCGCGGTCGTTCGCCTCCCGCATCGTGGTGTGGACGCAGACGTCGGAGGTGATGCCGGTCAGCACGATGTTCTCGATGCCGCGCAGCCGCAGCATCAGCTCCAGATCGGTGGCGCAGAACGATCCCTTGCCGGGCTTGTCGATGATGGGCTCGCCCGGCAACGGCGCCAGGTCGGGAATGATCTCCCAACCGGCCTCACCGCGGACCAGCACTCGCCCGCACGGCCCCGGATCGCCGATGCCGGCGCCGATCTGGCGCGACCGCCATTGTTTGTTCGCGGGCAGGTCAGTGAGATCGGGACGGTGGCCCTCGCGGGTATGGATGATGTGGAAGCCCTGGGCGCGCATGACGGCGAGCAGCCGCTTGATCGGCTCGATAGGGGCGCGCGTCAGCGACAGGTCATATCCCATCTTGTCGACGTAGCCGCCGACGCCGCAGAAGTCGGTCTGCATGTCGATGATGATGAGCGCGGTATTCTCCGGCCGCAGATCGCCGTTATAGGGCCACGCATAGGGCTCGGACTTCAGGTAGCGTTCGGCCATGTCTTTAGCCTCGTTTGTCGGGATCGATTCATCGGGTGATCGAAAGTTCGGCCGGAGCCCCGGTCAGGGTACGCTTCGGCGAGCAGGTGATGATCATGATCGCGAGCGTCAGAATGTAGGGTGCGGCGTTGAACAGGTGATATCCCGAGGTTACGCCGACCGACTGCAGCGCCGGCCCGAGCGCGGCCGCACCGCCGAAGGCGAGCGATGCCCACATGCACAGCATCGGGTCCCATCGTGCGAAGATCACCAGCGCGACCGCGGTAACGCCTTGTCCGCTGGAGAGGCCTTCGTTCCAGCTCCCGGGGTAGAACAGCGAGAGGAACGAACCACCAATCCCGGCGAGAAAGCCGCCGACCATGGTTGCCCGCAAACGGATCGCAAGAACGGAATATCCCATGGCGCGCGCCGCGTCCGAACTTTCGCCGGCGGTGCGGATCAGCAAACCCCATCGTGTCGTCCGAAAGGCCCAGTACAGGATCGGCGCCAGCGCGATGCCGATCAGAAACAGCACGTTGATCCGCAGCGCGGCACGAACCTGCGCAATGTCGCTCCACCACCCGAAATCGATCGCGGGCAGCCGCGGCGCCGTCGGTTCGATCAGGGGTTTTCCGAGATAGAATGCAAGGCCGGTCCCGAACAGCATCAGCGCGATGCCGACGGCGATGTCATTCACCCGCGGCAGCGAGCAGATTCCGGCGTGGAGCGCGCCCAACAGGGCGCCGGTTATGCCGGCGGCGAGCACGCCGAGCCAGGGCGATCCCGTGACATAGGAAATGCCGTAAGCGCTCATCGCGCCCATCACAAGGGTGCCTTCGAGGCCGAGGTTGATTCGACCCGAGCGTTCGGTGATGCATTCGCCAAGGCTCACGAACAGAAACGGCGTGGAGACGCGGATGGCGCCGCCAAACACCGCCAGAGGCACGGTCCAGAGTCCGATCGTTCCGTCAGCCATGTCAGGTTTTACCTTTCAGGAAGCCAATCCGTCCATAGAGCGCGTCGCTCGCAAGAACGAAGACGAAGATGATTCCCTGCAGCACCTGGACCGAGGCGTCCGGCAGGCCGAGCCGGCGTTGCAGGAGCCCGCCACTGGCGCCGATTCCGCCCAGCAGAATGGCAACCGGAATGACGGCAAGCGGATTTTGCCGGGCCAGGAAGGCGACAAGGATGCCGGTGAAGCCATAGCCCGCGGCGAGATTGGCATTGGTTCGGCCCTGCACCGCTGCGACTTCCACCATTCCTGCAAGGCCGGCCGACGCGCCCGCCAGAAAACAGATGGTCATGATCAGCTTGCCGACGCCGAGGCCGACGATCCGGGCTGCACGGATGTTGCCGCCGGCGACCCGCGCGGCGAAGCCGAACACGGTGTGATAGATCAGGATGTAGGAGGCGACCGCAGCGGCGATGCCGAACACCAGCCCCCAATGCACGTCGGTGCCGGGTATCGACCCGAGCATATTGGCCGCGCCGATCTCTCGCGTCGACGGCTTGTTGAGGCTGGTGGGATCGCGCATCAAGCCCTCGACCAGATGGTTGAGGATCGCCAGCGCGATGTAGACCAGCAGCAGGCTCGAAATCGTCTCATTGACCCCGCGGTATTGACGAAGCCCGCCCGACAGCATGATCCAAAGTCCGCCGCCGATGATGCCGGCGGCAGCCATGGCCAGCTGCACCACGAGCGGCGGCGCCCACTGCATCGCCAGCGCCGCGCTGGTGGATGCCAGCGCGCCGATCAGCAGCGCGCCTTCGCCGCCGATGATGACCATTCCGAGTTGCGCGGGGAGCGCCGTGCACAGCGCGGTGAGTATCAAGGGCGCGGCGCGCGTCAGCGTGTTCTGCCATGAGAACCAGGTGCCGAACGCGCCCTGGTACATATAGAAATAGAGGTCGAGCGGGCTCTTGCCGAACAGCGCCACGAAAATCCCGAACACCCCGAGCGCGCCGACCAGCGCCGCGCCCGGAATCAGGATGTATTCGATGGTCCCGCCGTAACGCTGGAGAAACCCCGGATCTGCGGCCGGGGAAATCGCTATCGCTTCGGCAGGACCAGCAACTTCTGATGTCACGAAGTCGCTCCGATGACGCCTTCCACCAGGTAGTCCATCTTTTCGAGTTCGGGATCTTTCTGGCCGCGCTCGGTTCCGGCCGCAATCACGGTCTTGCCTTTGTTATCCGTGATCGGGCCCTTGAAGATGGTATAGGTGCCCGCGGTGAGCTTGGCCTTGATGTCGTCGGCGTGTTTGCGCGCCTGCTCCGAAACCGCCGGGCCGTAGGGCGAGACCTTGACGATCTCCTCTTTCAGGCCGCCGCGATAGAAGTTCGGGATGGTCTCTCCGGCGGCCATCATCTTGATGAACTTCGGATAGAGCGCTTCCCAGTTCCATTCCGCGCCGGTCAGATAGGCTTTCGGTGCGAGCGGGGACTGGTTGACGTGATAGCCGCACACCATCGCGCCGCGCCGCGCCGCGTTCTCGACCATCGTCTTCGGTCCATCGACGTGGCAGGTCAGAACGTCGACGCCCTGATCGATCAGGCTGTTGGTCGCTTCGGCTTCCTTGACCGGCATCGACCAGTCACCGGTGAAGATCACCTGGGTGGTCGCCTTCGGGTTGGCGAGCTTGGCGCCGAGCGTGAAGGCATTGATATTGCGCAGCACCTGCGGGATCGGCTTGGCGGCCACGAAGCCGAGCTTGCCGCTCTTGGTGGAATAGCCGGCGACGATGCCGGAGATGTATTGCGCCTCGTCGATGTAGCCGAAGTAGCTGCCGGCATTCTTGGGATCCTTGTCGGTCCACAAGCCGCCGCAATGTTCGAAGCGAAGCTTCGGAAACTTGTTGGCCATCTTGATCATGTGCGGATTGTAGTATCCGAACGATGTCGGGAACAGCAGCGTCGCGCCGTCGAGATTGATCATCGACTCCATCGTCTTTTCGACGGCGTCGGTTTCCGGCACCTTTTCCTCTTCAACCACCTTGAGGCCGGGCATCTTCTTCAGCACCGCAGCGCCTTGCGCGTGGGCCTGATTGTAGCCGTAGTCATCGCGCGAGCCGACATAGATGAAGCCGACCGTGGTATCCGCCGCGAAGGCGGTTCGCCCACCGAAGGCTGTGCCGAGCGTCAGCGCTGCGCTTCCTTGCAAGAGATGTCGCCGTGAAATCCTGCCAAAATCCATGTGCCTGCTCCCTTTGGCGGATGGACCGCCGCTAAAAACGCGGCTTCGCCTGAAACGGCGGAGCCCGACACGCTTTGTCGCAAGCTTCATGCCAGAGCTTTTTTGCTGTGCAAAATCAAGTAAGCAATTGATATTAGTTGAGTATTGTTCTTTTTGGATTTCGGTTCAAAACTTGGGCATGAGATCGGCTGTCTAGGATTTAGGCAGCTTTCTTTGATTGTATGCAAGGGAGTTAAGCAATCGTTGATCCGGCTTGGCAGCGGCGCCATGGAAGGGGAGTGGCAGATCCGATTATTTGCCCGCTGGTCAATCGGGCATAGGCTGCTACCAGTCTCCGATCCACCCTCGGATTCGCCGGTTCGCTGGCAACTCTTAATCGATCGGCCGAAAGCGCGTGGCTTGCGGCTTTGGCTCCATCATCGGAGAAGCATGAGCGAGATGAATGCGGAAACCGCCGGACTACAGGCCTCCCCCCTCGGCGATGAGATCGTCGACCGGATCAACCGGCTGGGGACGATTTCCGAAACCTCAAGCCATCTCACGCGCATCTTCCTGACGTCAGAGCATCGCGCGGCGGCCGAGCTGATCCTGACCTGGATGCGCGATGCAGGAATGCACGCGCATCTCGATGCGATCGGAAATGTCTGCGGCCGTTACGAAGGCGAGCGACCGGGCTTGCCATGCCTGATGCTCGGCTCGCATTACGACACGGTCCGCGATGCCGGCAAATGGGATGGCCCGCTCGGCCTTGTCACGGCGATCTCCTGCGTCGCCGATCTGCACAGGAGAGGGCGGCGACTGCCGTTCGCCATCGAAGTGACGGGTTTCGCCGACGAGGAGGGGGTCAGGTTCGCCTCGACGCTGCTGGGCAGCCGGGCCGTCGCGGGAACGTTCAACGAGAGCGTGCTCGCCTCGAAGGACGGCGCCGGAATTTCGATGCGCGATGCGCTCATCCAGTTCGGTCTCGATCCCGACCATATCGGCGCGGCGGCAAGGATACGCAGCGAACTGCTGGCCTATATCGAACTCCACATCGAGCAGGGACCGGTGCTGGAAACCAGGAACCTGCCGGTCGGCGTGGTCACCGCTATCGCGGGAGCGACCCGTCTGGCGGCAAAACTGACCGGCATGGCCGGTCACGCCGGAACGGTGCCGATGGCGCTGCGGCGCGATGCGCTGGCGGGCGCGGCGGAATGCATCTCCAAGATCGAGGAGTTATGCCGCACCGACGAGGGCGGATTGGTCGGGACGGTCGGATATATCCATGCCGAGCCCGGAGCCACCAACGTCATCCCGGGGCAGGTCCACTTCACCATGGACCTTCGCGCGCCGACCGATACGCACCGCAAGCGCGCGGTGACCGACATCGTCCGGCAGATCGAAGCGATCGCAAAGCGCCGCAAGCTCGCGCTGCAGGTCGACGTGACGCACGAAAACCGAACCGTGCCGTGCGCGCCGTGGCTGAAAGCGCAGGTGGCGGCAGCCGTGGCGGCGGAAGGTTATCCCGTGTTCGAACTGCCGAGCGGCGCCGGCCATGACGGCATGGCGATGGTCGACATCGCCGACGTCGGCATGCTGTTCGTGCGATGCCGCGGCGGCATCAGCCACCATCCGGACGAGCATGTCGATCTGGCCGATGCCGATGCCGGCGCGCGCGTGCTGCTGCGGCTGATCGAAAATTTCCGGCCGCGCGATACGGCGAAATAAATAAGGACAACGGCTCATTGGCGCGTCGCCGGATGATCGCTGGCAATGGACGCGTGGCGAATCGTCCACTGCACCGATCAAGGCCGTCAGCCTTGCGCTAGATCATGGTCCGCTGTCTCGCAGCCGTCATATTTTCAGACGGCGTCCTCCAGCCTTGGCTGGAGGACGATTCGTCATCGTCGTGCGATCCCTGGGGGAGCAATGGCAAAGAACCGCAAATCCGCCGCGCCTGAGGGATCTGTATTGCGCGACGCCAAGGAGGTCACTGCCGTCGAGCAGTATTGGCACGCGGCCGGACGGCCGAAGCCGCGCAAACCGCCGACGAACTACAAATATATCGACGAGCTCGCCCATCTGCAGTTCGAACTCATCAAGTTGCAGGAATGGGTCCGGTTGCAGGGCCTCAAGGTCGCGGTCGTCTTCGAGGGCCGCGACGCCGCCGGCAAAGGCGGAGTCATCAAGCGCATCACCGAAAGCCTGAACCCTCGCATCTGCCGCGTCGTGGCGCTCGGCACGCCGACGGAGCGCGAGCGCGGCCAGTGGTATTTTCAGCGCTATGTCGCTGAGCTCCCGAGGCGGGGTGAAATCGTGCTGTTCGATCGCAGCTGGTACAACCGCGCCGGCGTCGAGCGCGTCATGGATTTCTGCAGCGAGGACGAATATCAGGAGTTCCTGCGTTCCTGTCCGATTTTCGAGGAGATGCTGGTGCGCTCGGGAATCTGTCTCATCAAGTACTGGTTCTCGGTCAACGACGAGGAGCAGGAGCGGCGTTTTCAGGAGCGCATCCGAAACCCGATCAAGCGCTGGAAGCTCAGCCCGATGGACGTGGAATCGCGCAAGCGTTGGGTCGAATATTCCAGGGCCAAAGACGTGATGTTCGCGCACACCGATCGCAAGAAGACCCCGTGGCATGTCGTCAACGCCGATGACAAGAAACGGGCCCGGCTCAACTGCATCCGGCACCTGCTGAATCAAATTCCCTATCAGGACATGAGGCCGGTCGAGATCGAGCTACCCCTGCGCCAAGCGGATACCGGCTATAGGCGACCCAGGAAGTCGAGCCAGCGTTTCGTCCCCCAAATCTACTGAGCAAGTCTATTGAGCAAGTCTATCGAGCAGGCTGCGCGACGCGTGCCAAAGGCGGACGTCCACCAGAGCGAAATGACTTTTCGTTGAATCGTCATCTCGCTCTGGCTTTTTGTTTGAGCATGATCTCCGCGCAAACGCTTCGCGTTTGTCGCGAGGGAAAACCGGTGCCCACTTTTCGGGATCATGCTCTAGCCCGGTAGACGGACGAGTCCGCGCGCTAACCGGCCGTCACGTCGACCAGTTCCTCGCCATCGAGCACCTTGATGGCCTTGGCGCGATCGAGATCGCCTTCCCATGCCGCAACGACAACGGTGGCGACGCAGTTGCCGATCAGGTTGCCGAGCGCGCGCGCCATGCCGATGAACCAGTCGACCGACAGCACCAGCACGAGCCCGATCGCAGGAATGCTCGGCACCGCATTCAGCGTGGCCGCGAGGATCACGATGGCCGAACCGGGAACGCCATGCGCGCCCTTCGAGGTAATCAGCGAGACCCCGAGCACCAGCAAGAGATCGCCGAACGACAGCGGCGTGTTGGTCGCCTGCGCGATGAAGACGACCGCGAGCGTCAGGTAGATCGAGAACGCATCCAGGTTGAAGGAATAGCCGGTCGGGATCACCAGCCCGACCACCGATTTCTTCACCCCAAGCCATTCGAGCTTGCGCATGATCTGCGGCAGCACGGCGTCCGATGACGCGGTCGCCAGCACGATGGTCAGTTCCTCACGCAGATAGCCGAGAAATTTGAGAATGTTCAGTCCGGCAAGCGCCATCACGCTGCCGAGCACGCCGAGCACGAAGATCGCGAGCGCGACATAGAACAGGGCGACCAACGAGACCAGTTGCTTGAGCGAACCGACGCCATATTGCCCGACCGTATAAGCGACCGCGCCGAGCACGCCGAGCGGCGCCACGCGCACGATCAGTCCCATGGTCCGAAACAGCACGGTCGATACCGCGTCGATCAGCGAGGTGATCTTCTCGCCTTTTTCACCGCCGACCAAAGCAAGGCTGGTGCCGAACAGGATCGCAAAAAACAGCACCTGCAGCACGTCGTTGCGCGACAGCGCGTCAAACGAGGTGGTGGGTATGATGTTCATCAGGAAGCTGCCGATCCCGCCGCCCTTCAGCTTGTGGGCGTTGTCGGCATAGGTGTTGAGCGCCTTGGCATCGAGGGTTGATGGATCGATGTTCATGCCGTGGCCGGGACCGAACAAGTAGGCGAGCAACAGGCCCACGACCAGGGCCACCGTTGTCATCACCTCGAAATAGACCAGCGCCTTGACGCCGACCCGTCCGACCTTCTTGAGGTCGCCGGCGCCTGCGATGCCGTGCACGACGACGCAGAACACGATCGGCGCGACGATCATGGAAATCAGCTTCAGGAAGGCGTCGCTGAAAATCTTCAGGCTGACGGCAAAATCGGGAACGGACATTCCCAGCACAATCCCCAGCAGCAGGGCGATAAGGACCTGAACAAACAGCGAGGTATAAAGCGGCTTCCGTGCAACCGGCGCAGTGGCAGTCGTGATTGTGGCCATCAAACGTTCCCCATCGATCCAGGAATCTTAAGTCAAGCGGCAAACGAGCAGCAAATTCCGCGCCAGAAATACGGAAAGCCAGCCAAAACCTGATTTCTCAGGCGGGGCGGCAGACAATCTTTCAGGCGACGGGCCGACGGTCAACCTTGGCAGACCCCACCAGGTTTTCGCAGGCAACCTTCGGCATCAGGCGACAACGCTGGAGCGATGGTGCGGCCTCCGGACGCCGCGATCGATGCAGCATCACGCTCAACGAATAAGCAAATGCACATCGCGATGGGGGCGTCTGGCGCTCGGGGAGGCGCTGGCTAAAAATCCAACTCGCTGAAAATAAGGGGGATTCCGAAACGTGATGCCGCCGAGATGCATTGTACACAATGGCACGGGCCTTGCTTAGTTCACTCCGGGAGTTCTCTCGCCCGGGGGCGCGTAGGTAATGGCGAACTCAGAGCAGCTACCAAAGGGTGTCGTCGCGGCCGAGCCGGAACCGATCGAACTCGACTGGTCGGTCACAGCCCTTGTCATCATCGACATGCAGCGCGATTTCATGGAGCCCGGCGGCTTCGGCGAAACGCTGGGCAACGATGTCTCGCGGCTCGCGACCGCAGTGAAGCCGATCGCATCGGTGCTGGGCGCGGCGCGCGATCTCGGGATGCTGGTGGTGCACACCCGCGAGGGCCATTTGCCCGATCTGTCCGATGCGCCGCCGGCGAAGATTGAGCGCGGCGCGCCAAGTCTTCGCATCGGCGATCCCGGTCCGATGGGGCGGATCCTGATCCGCGGCGAGGCCGGCCACGACATCATTCCCGAATTGTACCCGCTCGACAGCGAGATCGTCATCGACAAGCCCGGGAAGGGCGCGTTCTACGCGACCGAACTCGGCGATATCCTGCAGAAATACGGCATCGAGAATTTGCTGGTGTGCGGCGTGACCACGGAGGTCTGCGTCAACACCACCGTGCGCGAGGCCAATGATCGCGGCTACCGCTGCGTCGTGCTGGCCGACGGCTGCGCATCCTATTTCCCTGAATTCCACGAAATGGGCCTGAAGATGATCAAGGCCCAGGGTGGCATCTTCGGCTGGGTCAGCGACTCCGCCGCGGTCCTTCAAGCAATGACGCCGGAGACCTCAAACATATCAGCTTAGCGGGAGCATCAGATGAGCACGAGCATTTCTGCCGGAAAGTCCGACTTCAAACCGGTGTTGTGGACGCCGGGCGACTGGAACGCCTTTTTCGGTTTCGGCACCAACATTCTGGTCAACATGCTGGTGCTGACGGGGCTATTGCGCTTCGTGCTGAAGATGCCCGACTCGCTGGTGTTCGGCCGCATCCTGCCGGCGCTCGGCCTGATGATGTGCCTGTCGACGTTCTACTACGCCTTCCTCGCCTATCGGCTGGCGCAGAAGACCGGCCGCACCGACGTCTGCGCGCTGCCTTCCGGCGTCAGCGTGCCGCACATGTTCATCGTCACCTTCGTGATCATGCTGCCGATTACGCTGAAGACCGGCGATCCGATGAAGGGCTGGGCGGCCGGCCTCGTCTGGGTGTTCTTCCAGAGTTTTATTCTGATGATCGGCGGTTTCATTGCCCCGGTCATCCGCCGCATTACTCCGCGCGCGGCCCTGCTCGGCACGCTCGCCGGCGTGTCCGTAACATTCATCTCGATGCGGCCGGCGCTGGAAATATACATGACGCCGCAGATCGGTCTGATCTGCTTCGCGATCATCCTGGTGAGCTGGTTCGGCGGCGTGAAGTATATCAAGGGAATTCCCGCCGGCCTCGTCGCCATTGCGGCCGGCATGATCATCGCATGGGGATCGAACCTGTTCGGGCTGGGGCTCGGCGGGCTGAGCGTCAAGGGCCTCGGTGATGCCTTTGCGAGCTTCGGCTTCTCGGTGCCGCTGCCCGCGGTCGGCCAGGTATTCTCCGGCTTTGAATTCCTCGGCGTCATTCTGGTGACCGCCATCCCGTTCGGCATCTACGATCTGGTCGAGGCGATGGACAACGTCGAAAGCGCGGAAGCGGCCGGTGACGAATATCCGACCACCCGCGTCCTGACCGCCGACGGCGTCGTCAGCCTGATCGGCTGCCTGATGGGCAATCCCTTCATCAACGCCGTCTATATCGGCCATCCCGGATGGAAGGCGATGGGCGGCCGGATCGGCTATTCGGCGGCGACCGGAATCATGGTGGTCGTGCTTTCGTGGTTCGGCATTATCTCGCTGATGCTGGCGCTGGTGCCGGTGGTCGCGATCTCGCCGATCCTGCTCTATATCGGCATGCTGATCGGCGCCCAGGCGTTCCAGACGACGCCGATCAAGCATGCGCCCGCGATCGTAGTCGCCTTGACACCACATCTCGCCGCATGGGCCAAGTTGCAGGTCGACACCATGCTGGGCGCGACTGTCAACGCGGCACAAGCGGTCGGCGGCCTTGCCGCCGACAAGGTGGGCGACGTCAAGGCTGCGGCGATTGCCTCGCTGCCGCAGCAGGGTGTGCTGTACCACGGGCTGGAAGTGATGGGTGGCGGCTCGATCCTAGCCGGACTCATACTCGGTGCGATCGGCGTGTTCATCATCGAGCGCGACTTCGTGAAGGCTTCGGCGTTCGCCTTGGCCGGCGCAGTGCTCACTTATTTCGGCTTCATGCATGGCGAGGCGGTCGGCGTCGGCGGCGGGTTTGGTGTGACGCCGGGTGTTGCGCTGGCTTACGCGGTGGTGGCGGCCGGCTTCTTCGTGGTTGGAAAGTACGGTGCCAGCGCTCACTACGTTCCGCGACACGATTTGCCGATCGCGGCACCTGCTGAATGATAGAGTCTTGATCGCGCAACCAGGGTTGCGCCGTCACCAGCTCCTGGCGACCGGGCCTTGATAGGAGGGGCGTGTTACCTCACTTCTATCCTGGCCTGGTCCGCCACTCCCTTCCAGATCGCGATGTCCTGCTTGATAAAGCGGGCGAATTCTTCCGGCGAACTGCCGACGATCTGCATCGCCTGGCTCTCCAGCAGGGTCCTGGTTTCCGGATCTTTCAGCGCCTCTACGATTTCGGCATGAAGCCTGGCGACGATCGCAGGCGGGGTCCTGGCAGGCGCCAGGATACCGTGCCAACCGACGGCATCGAAGCCGGGATAGCCGCTCTCCGACATCGTCGGCACCGTGGGCGCCTCCGGTGAGCGGTCCTTGCTGGTCACGGCCAGCGCGATCAGCGCACCTGAATTCACAAATGGCAGCGCCGAGATCGGATCGGCGAACACCACCTGCACCTGCCCGGCGAGCAGGTCGGTCACCGCAAGCGCGGTGCCGCGATAGGGAATATGCGTCATCCTGATCCCGGCCCTGCTGTCGAACAGCTCGGTGACCAGGTGATTGGCGGCGCCGACGCCGGTGGTGCCGTAGTTCAAGGCGCCGGGCTTGCTCTTGGCCAGCGCCACGAATTCCTTCAGGGTTTTTACGCCCAGCGCGGGGCTGACGACCATGAGGTAGGGATAGGTCGTCGTCATCGAGATCGGCGCAAAATCCTTCACCGGGTCGTAGGGCAGGTTCTTGTAGACGGCCGGGTTGATGGAAATCGGCCCGGATTGTCCGAGCAGCAGCGTGTAGCCGTCTGGTTCGGCTTTGTTCACGAACTCGGTGCCGACGATCGACCCGCCGCCGCCGCGGTTCTCGACCACGATCGTCTGTCCGATCGCGATGCCAACTCGCTTGGCAAGAACGCGCGCTATTGAATCGGCGGCGCCGCCGGCGGCATAGGGCACGATGAGATGGATCGGACGCGAGGGGTAATCGGCCGCCTGCGCAGTCCGGTCGGCCAGGGTTGCGGCAGAGGCAAAGGCCAGAGACACAACGGCCAGCGCAAGGCATTTCGAGCGGATTTGCATGGGTCCTGTTATTTTCGCGTTGACCGCTGGTCTGCGGCACCATAGAGCGTTTTCGAGCGAAGTGGGTACAGGTTCGCGTCAAGAAAACGCGTAAAACAAAAGACTAGAGTATCGGTTCTGATTGAATCAGAACCGATCGTCTCATGTGCAAATTTTCCTGTCCGGTCCACCGAGCGCTCGGTTTGCGCTTTTTCACCACCCTGCGATGCTCCGCACCGATTTCCATTGGGGATGACGATGTTGCACAAACCCGGCGTGACCGAGAGCCTTGCCGAGCGCGTTGTTGCAACGCGGTGGGACGACATCCCCGCGCAAGTGCGGCATCAGGCCAAGCGTTCCCTGCTGAATTTCTTCGCTGTCGGCCTCGCCGGTTGCCGCACCTCGCCGGTCGAAATTGCGCTGCGCTCGCTCGCCGAATTTTCCGGCGGCCGGCAGGTGACCCTGATCGGGCGCAGCGAGCGCATCGATGCGCTGAGCGCCGCCTTCCTCAACGCCGCCGCCGCCAATGTCCACGATTTCTGCGACACCCATGTGCCGACCGTGATCCATCCGACCGCGCCGGTGGCGGCGGCGCTGCTGGCCTATGCCGAATGGCGGCAGGCGAGCGGACCCGATCTGCTGCTGGCGCTTGTCCTCGGCAATGAGGTGCAGGCCCGCATTGGACTAGCGGTCTCGCCCAGCCATTACGCCAGGGGTTGGCACATCACCTCGACCTGCGGCGTGTTCGGCGCCGCCGCCGGCAGCGGAAAGCTGGCGGCGCTGAACGAACGTCAGATGGTATGGGCGTTGGGCAGCGCGGCCACGCAATCCTCCGGCCTTTGCGAGTGTTTGGGCACGGCTGCGAAGAGCGTGAGCGTCGGTAACGCGGCGCGGAACGGGTTGTGGTCGGCGCTGCTCGCAGAGAAGGGGTTTGACGGGCCGCCGGAGCCGCTCGCGGGTGTCCAGGGTTTTTATCATGCCATGGGAGAGACGCCCGATCTGTCTTTTGTCACTGATAATTGGGGCGAGCGCTGGGAGATCATGGCGACCTCCTACAAGCCGTATCCGTGCGGCTTCGTGATCCATCCCGTGCTCGATTGCGTGCTGGACTGGCGGCGCGACAATCCTATAGCGGATGTGGCGCGCGTTGTGGTGCGCGGCCATCCGCTGCTTAGTGTGCGTACCGACCGGCAGGATGTCTCAACCGGTCGCGAGTCGCAGGTGAGCGTGCAGCATGCGGTCGCCGCCGCCCTGGTGACGGGGAAGGCCGGGCTCGACCAGTTTACCGATGCCTGCGTGCGCGATCCCAGGGTGCAGGCGTTGCGAAGCAAAGTCGAAGTGCAGCGCGATGAGGGTCTCTCGACGATCGCGGCGGCGGTCGAGATCACCACCGTCGATGGCAAGATCCATCAATTGGCGCAGGCAGCAGCGCGCGGCAGCGAAGTCAATCCGCTTTCCGACCATGATCTCGAAGGCAAGTTGAGGATGGCCGCCGCCGGCTGGGATCCGCATCATGACGTCACGCCGCTGATCGATGCGATCTGGGCGCTCGACAAGAGTCCGGATGCTTCCGGGCTGACCTCGCTGGCCGTGCCGCGACGAGCATGATCCGGACTCGCAGGGCCGCGTTAGCGCAAAGTGGGAACCGGTTTTCTCTCGCGGCAAACATCCCCACTCAACCGACTGGTAGGGGGCTGCGGGAAGCCAAATTTTCCCCAACCAGCCATGTCCCAGAGGTGCTAAGTTAACCGCGGTCATGCTGCCCCTCGCGGTATAGCGCCCTGCCGCGTGGAGAGGGGAGAACGACTGTGCATCAAATGCACCCGCAACGCCGGCTTGCAGCGATCCTGGTCGCAGACGTGGCCGGCTACAGCCGGCTGATGGGCCGGGACGAGAGCGGAACGCTTCGCCAAATCAAGGCCATTCGGCGTCAAATCGTCGATCCCAGCATCGCGGCTTATCATGGTCGCGTCGTCAAGACGACCGGAGACGGAATTCTCATAGAATACCCCAGCGCCGTAGAGGCTGTCGGTTGCGCGGTGGCTGTCCAGCGCGCGATGGCCGAGCGCAGTGTCGATATTCCTGTGGAGCAGCGGATCGAATTCCGGATCGGCGTGCATGAGGGCGACATTGTCGTTGACGACCAGGACATCTTCGGCGACGGAGTCAACGTGGCGGCCCGGCTTGAGACCCTCAGTGCGCCGGGAGGAATCTGTATTTCTGGTCGTGTTTACGAGGACATGTCCGGTCGACTGGAACTTCCGTTCGAGGACCGCGGCGAGCAGCAACTCAAAAACATCGCGCGTCCGGTCCGCATCTACGCACTCGGAACGGAAGCAATTGCTGGATTGCCGGCCACGCCGACTCTGGCGTCGGAGGATCTGAGCAACAACGGCTTTGAGCGGTGGTTGGGGCAAGTCCTCACCTCGACCTTGCCAACGAAATCTCTCCGCTGGCTCGTGCTGCTGCCAGTTGCGCTTGCGCTCGCCGGCATTGGCGCCTGGCAAGTGACCAAGCGCGCGCAGGCACCTTCCCGGTTCGAAGCAGCAAACCAGTCGAGGGGCCCCTCCATCGCGGTGCTTCCGTTCGACAATCTCTCCGGCGATCCAAGCCAAGAATTTTTCTCGGATGGCATCAGCGATGAACTCATGACTGTTCTCAGTCGCTTCGATCAGCTGCGGGTGCTGGCTCGCAACACCACCTTCGCCTACAAGAAAAAGGCAGTAGACATAGAGGAGCTGGGCCGCCAGATCCAGGCGCAATATGTCATCGAAGGCAGTTTCAGGCGTGTCCCCGATCAGATCAGCGTCACTGCGCAGCTTATCGACGCCCGCACCGGGACCCACGTTTGGGCGCAGACCTACGAGCGGTCGACGACATCAATCAGCCTTCTCAGTTTGCAGAATGACATCGCACATCATATCGGCGCTGCTATCGGCGACATCCGGACGGGTGCGATCGCAAAAGCAGAGCTGGAGCGGGCGCGCGCGAAGCCAGCCACAGAGCTTTCATCCTACGAGTGCGTCCTTCAAGGCTATCAGGCAAGTGCGGCGCAGAGTGCCGCAGAGCCAATGCGACGGGCCCGTGCGTGTTTGGAGGCTACTGTAAGACGCGACCCCACCTATGCCGAGGCGTGGGCGATCCTGACGCGCATTCTGCAAATACAGCACACTTGGGGTACTGGGCTCGACGAGGTTGACAAGCGGGTCGATCTCGTTCCCCGCATCGTTGAGGCTGGCAATCGTGCCGTCGAACTTGCGCCTGAAAATGCGACGGCGCATTTCGCGCTTTTCTTTGCCTACTACGTCACCTGCCAGACCGAGAGAATGCGGATTGAAGCTGACCGGGTGCTGGCCATCAATCCGGACGATGCAAACGCCCTCGGCTTAATGGGTAACCTTCTGGCTTATGCCGGAGACTGGGACTACGGGCGCCAGCTTGCGGAAAAGGGCATCGCACTTGCAGGGCCGGCGGCACCATCCTGGTGGTGGTGGGTGATCGCAAAGGACCACTATCGGAAGGGAGAATACGCCAAGGCCCTTGAGGTGTTTCAACGGTCCTACTCTGAGCAAAACTGGTTGGATCGCCTGCATCTCGTCTACACGCTCCCACATCTGGGGAAGATTGACGAAGCCCGAGCTCAAATCCCGGCGTTGCTGAAACTCAAGCCCGACATCAGCGTGCGTAAAGCCGATCGCTATTACGCCATGTGGTGTTTCGACGCTGACTTCAGGGACAGGATGGTCAAGGCGCTTCGGCTCGCGGGCTTGCGGGAGGAAGCGGATGAGAGCCGCTTGCGACAAGGCGATGTCACGGCGCCCCAATCGCAACGCTGAAATTATTTATGATTTGGTTACGGCCAAAGCACGAGACCTTGCTGTGCTTCGCCGTAGCTCACGGGCGTACCGCCGGCGTTTCGACAGGCATGCCCCGCGCGCGCGACATCAAATAGAGCTCGAGCTCGACCAGCTCCGGCGCGCCGTAATCGTAATTCTGGGCGCGCATGCCGGTGATGCAGTTGCGCAGGCGGCGCTGCAGCGATCCCAGCGATTGCCATTCCAGCCGGTAGATCGGATAGCCGGCCGGGAGCGCCTGCGTTACGGCGGATCCGGCGAGGTGCTTGTCCCAATTGTCGTCGTGGCAATTGGTGCAGCCGAGATTGAGCTGCCCCTGTCGCCGCATGAAGAAGTCGCGCCCCTTCGCGACGAACGGTTGCAGTTCCGGCGTGCTGTCGGGTGCAATGGCCGCGCCGCGTGATTGTTCCGCGACGAAGGCGGTCAGCGCGAGCAGATCGCGGCTCTCAAAGGCGAATGGCGTGGCTTCCTGGTGCCGCGCGCGGCACAGATTGATACGCTGTTCCAGATTGACCGGGCGTCCAAGCGCCTTGTCGTAGGCGGGGTAGCGCGCCGCCACGCCCTTCATGCTGGCGCGCGCGTCATTGTGGCAATCGGCGCAGGCCTTGCCCGCAGCACCGGCCTTGCTGTTCCACAAGGCTTCGCCGTCGAGCGCCCATAGCATGCCGGGATTGGCGGTATCGTCGTCCTGGATCGCCTTTGTATCCGGCGTCATGAAGGTGTAACCGGACCGGCGCTCGGCTTGTGGGATTTCGGCCGCGGCGAGGGAAGAGATGGCGATGTCCGCCGCGATCAGCAGCGCCGCGACAACTATCGTAACTGCAGATTTCATTCGACCGAGATCGTGGCCGAAGCGGAATCGGCAAAGCCGTTGTCGCCGATCCATTCGAAGTCGAATTTCCCGCTTTCGGTCGCAACCGTGAAGAACGTGATGAACGGGTTGGCCGCGATCGCCGGGAACAGGTCGGCGCGGAAGATCTCGACGCCGTTATAGCGGCAGGTGAAACTGGTGATGATGTCGCGCGGGATCACTTGGCCCGCGGCGGTGTGGCGATAGCCGGTCTCCATGATATGCGACATCAGCGTCTTGATCTCGATGATCTCGCCGCGCCTGGCCTTCTTGGGAACGTTGATCAGTGCGGAGGCCATTCAGATCACCTCCTCGGTGCAGGCCGCCAGCGTCACCACGACGTCGGCGCTGACGGACCAGAACGAGTCGTCGGAAAGCCGCGCGATCGCGATGATCTTCTGGCTGTCGGCAAGGCGGATACGGGTCGAGATCTGGGCGCGGCCGGACCTCGCGCCGAGATAGAAATTGCCGATATTGGGCTGCGGGTTCTTTTCGTTGAAAACGTGGATGCTCTTGACGTAGTCGTCCGGGGTCATCGGGCTGGTGACGCTTACCGTCATCGGCACGGTGTTGCCGTTTTCCACCAGCGGCGGCACATCGAGTTTGACCTTGCCGGTCCGTACCGCTGCACTGCCCACGACATTCCGGATCGCGGCGGCCATGGTCTCGGGTGTGGCTGCGGCCGGCCGCAAGCTGACGATCGGTACTACCCCGATCGCAGCTGCACTGCCGGCGAGGCGGAGGAACCTGCGGCGTGTCGAAGTTTCTGACCTTCGCATCTTCGGGCCTTCCTAGAGCGGGATGGCTATTCTTCGAATTGCCATCCCGCTCTGTCGTTTGGTTTGCGCATGATCTCCGCGCAAACGTGCTCCGCGTTTGTCGCGAGGGATCATGCTCTATTTCCGCAGCGTAGCGAGATACGCCACTATATCCTCGATCTGTCCGGCCGACAGGATCGGCTTGCCGCGCCACGCCGGGGCGACGCGCTCCAGCCCCTCCACGCGATAGTAGGACGGCATGATCGTTGCCGGATTGAGGCGGGACGCATTCACCAGCCGAAGCCGAAGCTGGCCCTCGGACCAGCGGCTGCCTGCGCCTGCGAGGTTAGGGGCGAGATCGCCCTGGAACTTTTCCTCCGGGAACGGACCGCTGTGGCAAAGAATGCAGGTGCTGGTGCGCTCCAGCACAAGCGCGCGGCCCCGCGCCGCATCGCCGGGCCCACCTGTCAGCGATTCCGTGATGGCATCGCCACTAATGGTGTAAGGCCGCAACTCTTGCCCGGCGGCAGCGCAGGGCAGCACAAACATCGCCGCTATCAGCCACGTACCGACAATTTCAATTGCTGACCTAGCCAAAGGTTTCCACCGTGATCGCTTTGTACCAGGACTGCGCTTGGTCGGCCTCTCGCATCCGCACCTCGCGCGGCGCATCGGGCGGACTTGTGAAGCCGCTGCCTTCAACCTCGGCGAAAATGTCATCCTTCGGCTGATAGATGCCCGACAGCGAGAAGGCATAGCCGGGCGCGACGGTGTTGTAGCAGGTGCCATCCAGCTTCGGCGTTGCAGGACGCTCGCCGGCGATCAGGTTGGCCACCGCACTGGCGCATGCCTTCGCTTCGGCGTTCGCGGCCGAGGCCGATTTCGGGATGCCGCCACCGATGCAGGCGTCGCCGATGACATGAATATTGGGTACGAGCTTCGAGGCAAAGGTGACCGGGTCGATCGGACACCAGCCGGTGTTGTCAACCGCGCCCGCGATGGCAGCGATGCGGCCGGCCTTCTGCGGCGGGATGACGTTTGCGACCTGCGCGTCGTAATTGCCGAAATCGGTGACGAGCGTGTTGGTCGCAGGCTCGACCGAAACGACCCTGCCGCCCTGCGATAGCGATATCCGCTCGATCATGCCGGGATACAGTTCCTTCCAGGCATTCTCGAACAGCCGCTGCTGCGGGAAGGCATCCTTGGCGTCGAGAATGAGCACCTTGGAGCGCGGCTTCCTGGCCTTCAGGTAATGGGCGATCAGGCTCGCACGTTCATACGGCGCGGGCGGACATCGCAAGGGCGCCGCGGGCACCGCAAGCGCAACAAGGCCGCCGTCGTCCATGGCCTCGAGTTGCCGGCGCAGCAGAAGGGTCTGCTCGCCGGCCTTCCAGGCATGCGGCATTTTTGCAGTGACTGTCTCGTCGTAGCCGGGTAACGCGTCGAATCGCAGGTCGATGCCGGGTGCGAGCACGAGACGGTCGTAGGCGAGCGACGTTCCGTCGGCGAGACCGACCATCCGCGTTTGCGGATCTACTTTGATGGCTGCCTGGGCAATGACCGTCACGCCATTGGCGGCGATCCTGTCATAGCTGAATTGCTGCGCTTCGATATCCCGCAAGCCCGCGATCACCTCGTTGCTGAACGGACAGGCGGTGAAGGTCCGGTTCGGCTCAACCAGCGTCACCTGCAGTTTGCCGTTGGTCTTTCGCAAGGCGCGCGCGCAAGCCGCGCCGCCAAAGCCGCCGCCGATCACGACGATGCGCGCGACCGATTGCGCGTGGGACGGACATGGGAAGGCAAACGAGGCCGCCGTCGTCGCGATGCCACGAACGACGTTTCTCCGCGTCATCAGGCGCAGCGCGTCCATGAGCATTATCCAGAAAGATGGTGCGGCGGCCATCGAGGCCGCCGCTTCAGGGTTCAGGCAAAGGTGATGTTTTGATCCCTCAGCGGTACCGAGCGGATTCGCTTTCCGGTGGCCGCGAAATAGGCGTTCAGCACGGCCGGTGCTGCGACACAGATCGTCGGCTCGCCGACGCCGCCCCAGAAGCCGCCGCTCGGCATGATGATCGATTCCACCTTCGGCATTTCGGAAATCCGCATCGAATTGTAGTTGTCGAAATTTGATTGTTCGATGCGGCCGTCCTTGACGGTGCAACCGCCGTAGAACAGTCCGGAGAGGCCGTAGACAAACGAACCGGCAATTTGCCGCTCGATCTGCGCCGGATTGACCGCATAACCGGGATCGGTGGCGGCAACAATGCGGTGTATCTTGATCTTGTTGCCGTCGGTGACCGATATCTCCGCGGCACCCGCAACATAACTGCCATAACCCATATGCTGCGCGATGCCGCGATAGACGCCCTGCGGCGCCGGCGTTCCCCAGCCGATCTTCTCGGCCACGGCGTTGAGCACGGCAAGGTGCTTCGGATTCTTGCCCATCAGCTTGCGCCGGAACTCGACCGGATCCTCGCCGACCGCATGCGCCAGTTCGTCCATGAAACATTCGAGGTAGATCGCATTGTGGTTGACGTTGACGCCGCGCCAGAAACCCGGCGGGACGTGGGGATTGCGCATCGAATGCTCGATCAGGAGGTTGGGAAAGGAATATCCGATCGCGGCCTCGCCGGTCGCGTTGAGGCCCTGGAATGCGACCGGATCCTTGCCGTTGACGAGGGCCGCCGGGCGCAGGCTGAACAGAATCGACTGCCCGGATATCCGCACTTGCAACGCGGTCAGATTGTTGTCGGCATCGAAGGCGCCGGTCATCTTGCATTGCGTGACCGGGTGGTATGCGCCGTGCTGCATGTCCTCTTCGCGCGACCACAACAGCTTGATCGGGGTGCCCGGCATTTGCTTGGCGATGGCAACCGCCTGCCGGACGTAGTCGGTCTGGCCGCGACGGCCGAAGCCGCCGCCGAGCATCTGCTTGTGAACGTCGCATTTGTCGGCCGACAGTCCGGATACTTCGACTGTCGCGGCGAAGGCAGCTTCGCCGTTCTGGGTGCCGCACCAGACCTCGCATTTGTCTGCGGTATAGAGTGCGGTGGCGTTCATCGGCTCCATCGTGGCGTGATTCTGGTAGGGATAGTTATAGACCGCCTCGATCTTCTTGGCCGCTCCGGCGAGCGCCGCCTTGGCGTCGCCATTCTCGTTGCCGACATAGGCGGGCTGCGATGGGTCGAAGCCTTCCTCGAGCCACTTCGCAATCGATGCGCTGGTGACCTTGGCGTTGTCGCCTTCGTCCCAGACGATCGGCAAGGCATCGAGCGCGGTCTTGGCGTGCCACCAGGTGTCGGCGACGACGGCCATCGCACTGTCGCCGACCTTCACCACCTTCTTGACGCCCTTCATGCCGGTGATCTTGGCTTCGTCGAAGCTCTTCACCTTGCCGCCGAACACCGGGCAGGCCTTGATCGCGGCATTGAGCATTCCCGGCAGCTTGATGTCGATGCCGTAGGTCATCTTGCCGGTGGTCTTGTCGGCCGTATCGAGCCGCTTGACGCCTTTGCCGATCAGTTTCCAGTCCTTCGGATCCTTCAGCTTGACGTCGGCCGGCGGCTCAAGCTTCGCGGCGGCTTCCGCCACCTTGCCGTAGCTCGTCTTGCGCCCCGAGGGCGTGTGGGTGATGACGCTATTGGCGACGGTGCATTCCGAAACCGGTACCTTCCAATCGTTCGCGGCGGCCTGGATCAGCATGACGCGCGCGGTGGCGCCGCCCTTGCGCACATAGTCGGTCGAGGCTCGGATGCCGCGGCTGCCTCCGGTCGAGAAGTCGCCCCAGGCGCGTTTGCGGGCCACGCTCTGTCCCGGTGTCGGATATTCGGTCGTGACCTTCGTCCAGTCGCATTCGAGTTCTTCGGCGACCAGCTGGGCGAGGCCGGTCAGCGTCCCCTGGCCCATTTCCGATCGGGCAATGCGGATAACGACGGTGTCGTCGGGCCGGATCACGACCCAGGCGTTGACCTCGGGCGCGCCGTCGGCGGCGCGCACCACGGTCGGGCCGCCAAAGGGAATATCGAGGCCAAGCGCGAGGCCGGAGCCGATCGCGGCGCTGCCGATGACGAAGGCGCGGCGGTTGAGTGTGGGCATATGATTCATGGTGACCTCCTCAAGCGTTCGCGACGGCGTGAATGGCCTCGCGCACCTGCTGGAAGGTGCCGCAACGGCAGATATTGGTGATGGCTTCATCGATGTCCTGGTCGGTCGGCTTCGGCTTGTCCTTGAGCAGCGCCGCTACCGCCATGATCATTCCGCTCTGGCAATATCCGCATTGTGGCACGTCGTTGGCGATCCAGGCCTGTTGCACCTTGTGCAAGGCGCCGTTGTCGGCCAGTCCCTCGATGGTTGTGATTTTCTTGCCAACGGCTTCGCTGACCAGCATGCCGCACGAGCGCATCGCGACCCCGTCGACGTGGACGGTGCAGGCCCCGCATTGTGCAATGCCGCATCCGTATTTCGTGCCGGTCAGGCCGATATTTTCCCGAATCGCCCAAAGAAGCGGCGTATCCGGCTCGACATCTATGTCGAACGATTTTCCATTGATTGTGAGGTTTGCCATCGCGATCCCCTGTTTAATCCAATCCATCGATTGAATTTCGCGGGGAATTTGGACCGGAAGCTGGAACAGTTCAAATCAATAATCCGCGTTTGCGAAGCGGCATAATTCCGCTTGGGAGGCCGCTTTTTTTGCGCTATTGCCGCGAGCCGACCTGCTGCCACCTGCGGCGGCGCGGGCGTATCGCGACGGTCATCTTGCCGGTGACCGCTTTCCTGGGGCCTTGAGGAATTCATCATGCGAATTGTCGTTTTGCCGGGCGACGGGATCGGGCCGGAGATCGCTGCTGCGACAACCGCTGTGCTGCGGGCCGCGTCCGAGCGTTTCCAGCTGAAAGTGGAGATCGAGGAGCACCCGGTTGGGCATGAAGGCCTGCGGCAATTCGGCGCCACCGTTCGGCCGGGGCTCTTGGAGACCGTGCGGGCCGCGGACGGCCTGATCCTCGGCCCCACCGCCACCTTTGACTTCAAGGACGAGCAAAGCGGGGAAATCAATCCGTCCAAATTCTTCCGGAAGAATCTGGATCTGTTTGCGAACGTGCGGCCGGCGCGAACCTATCCGGGATTGCACAACCGGTTCGGCGCTTTTGATCTTGTGGTGGTGCGGGAGAACACGGAAGGATTCTACGCCGATCGCAACATGGAGCAGGGTAACGGCGAACTGCTCGTCACTCCGGATGTCGCCATCTCGCTCCGCCGCATCACGCGGCACTGCTGCGAGCGAATTGCCAAAGCGGCGTGTCAGCTTGCGATGCGCCGGAACAGGCGCCTCACCATCGTTCACAAGGCCAACGTTCTGAAGATCGGCGACGGCATGTTCCTTGATATTTGCCGCGAGACGGCGCGCGCTTACCCTGGCCTTGCGGTGGACGACATCCTGGTCGACGCCATGATGGCGCATGTGGTGCGCCAGCCGGACCGGTTCGACGTCATCGTGGCGACCAACATGTTCGGAGATATTCTCTCCGACTTGACCGCCGAACTCTCGGGCAGCCTCGGCCTCGGCGGTTCGCTCAATGTCGGCGCCGGCCACGCCATGGCACAGGCTGCGCACGGCTCCGCGCCCGATATTGCCGGGCGCGACATTGCCAACCCGTTCTCCCTGATCCTGTCGATGGCGCTGCTCTTGGCCTGGCATGGCGAGCGCGCGGGCGCCGCGCGGTTCGATCAGGCGGCCCGCGCCATCGAAAATGCGGTGGCGGCCGCGATCCAGGGTGGCAGGGCGACCAGGGACGTCGGCGGCCATCTCGGAACGGCGGCGACCGGTCAGGCGATCGTGGAAATCCTGGCCTCCGACGACAAGCCGGCCTGATGATCCCGGCAGCATTGCTCAGGTTGCGGTAGACGCAGCCTTTGCCGTGCGGCAAGGTGAGCCCCACTCATAAAGATCAAGAAACTTGGGGGGAACGCGATGTCGAAGCACAATTCACCTGATATCGCAGGCGTCAATCGCCGGGTGCTGCTTTCCGGGACCGCCGCGTTTCTGGCAGCGCCCTTCGTCCTTTCTTCGGCGCACGCGGAGGCTCCGCCAGTCAATGTCGGCGTCATCATGCCGCTGTCGGGGCCGAATGCCCAGTTCGGCATCAATTCGCGCAACGGCATCGAGCTCGTCGCTGATGAAATCAATGCGGCCGGCGGCATCGCCGAGCTCGGCGGCGCGAAAATCAATCTAATCGTGGCGGATGCGACCTCGACACCCACCACGGCCGGCACGGTGGCCCAAAGGCTCATCACCCAGCAGGACATGGCGGCCGTGCTGGGAGCTTTTGTCTCTTCGCTGACGATTGCGATCTCGGAAGTCACGGAGCGGCGCGACATTCCGCTTCTGACCATGTCGTTCGCCGACCAGATCACCGGGCGCGGCTACAAGAACATCTTTCAGGTGGTCGCCAAGGCCTCCGTGATCGGCAAGGCGCAGTTCGAGTATACCGCGGCGATCGCGCGAGCCGCGGGCGCAAAAATCGAAAAGATCGCCATCATGTATGAGGACACGGCCTATGGCACCGCGCAGGCGAACGGCCTGCGCGCAGGCGCGAAGGCGGCCAATGTCGAGGTCGTCATGGATGACGCCTATCCGCTGGGGATCACCGACACGACGCCGCTGATCAACAAGTTGCGCGGATCAGGGGCGCAAGCCGTGTTCCCGGTCTCCTATCTGAACGACAGCCTCCTGATCATCCGCACCATGCGCCAGCAGAAGCTCACCATTCCGGCGATCGGCGGCGCGGCCGGATACGTCATTCCGGATTTCGAAAAGGGTCTCGGCGAATTCGCCGAAAACGTGCTTTCGATCGACACCTCGAACTACGATCTCGCGCCGGAGCTGACCGGACGCTTCCGCAAGCGTTTCGGATATTTCATGGTGCATGAAGCGCTCGAGCACGCCGTCTGCCTTGAGGTGCTGGTGCAGGCCATCAGGAAGGCAAAATCAGCCAAGGCCGAGGACGTTGCTGCAGCGCTTCGCGGCGCCAGATTCACCGGCGGCTGGATCAACGGCATGACCGGCGGCGCGGTCCAGTTCGACCAGACCGGATTGAACGTGCTTTCGGTGCCGCTGATGGTGCAGTGGCGCGGCAAGGACATCGTCACCGTCTGGCCGAAGGACATCGCCAAGAGCGCGCCGGTCTGGCGGTCCTGATCGGCGGCCGGCGCGAATAGACGTGTCCTTGCTCCAGGCCATTCTCGACGGGCTCCTGATCGGCGGCGTCTATGCGGTGATTTCGATCGGGCTGACGCTGGTCTACGGCGTGATGGGCATCGTGAACTTCGCGCAGGCCGAATTTCTCACCATCGGAATGTTCACCGCCTGGTTCGCCTGGGCCTTTCTCGGGCTCGACCCGGTTCTTGCCGCGCCATTGTCCTTTGCGGTCGCGTTCGCGATCGGCTGGGTGGTGCAGGGGCAGTTGATCGCACGGGTTCTGGCGGCGCCATCGGTCGCGCAGATATTTCTGACGGTCGGCATCTTGATCGTCATCGAAAACGGATCGCTGTTGCTGTTCGGCTCGCAGTTCCGTTCGGTCACGACATCCTATCAAACCATGTCGCTGTCGCTGGGTCCGCTGTTCATCAGCGTTCCCTACCTGATCGCGTTTGCGATGTCGCTGGCCTGCGGTGTTGCGCTGTGGTGGTTCATGCGCGCAAGCTGGTTCGGCCGCGCGATGCGGGCGACCGCGCAAAATCCGGTGGCCGCAAAGCTGATGGGCGTCGATACCGGGCTGATGTACAAGATGGCTTTTGCGCTCGGTGTCGGCCTGACGGCCTTTGGCGGCGCTGTCATCCTGCCCTACGTGACGGTGTTTCCCGGCGTCGGCGGCCAGTTCGTGGTGCTGATGTTCACCGTCGTCGTATTGGGCGGGCTTGGCAGCGTCGCCGGCGCGGTCGTCGGCGGACTGGCTGTCGGCGTGATCCAGGCGCTGTCGTCGCTGTTCTTTCCGATCCAGCTGCAGAATCTCGTGCTGTTCATCGTCTTCATCCTTGTGCTCGCGGTTCGCCCGCAAGGTCTGATCGGAGCGAGCCGATGAAAGGCCGGATCGCGCTTGGCATCGTGATCGCCGCGGCAGCACTGCTGCCGCTCTTGCTTGATCCGCGCGGATACTGGATTCGCGTCCTCACCTTCACGCTGCTGTTTGCCGCCATGGCGCAGGCCTGGAATATCGTCGGTGGCCTCGCCAACCAGACCTCGCTCGGACACGCCGCGTTCTTCGGCATCGGCGCCTATACCTCCACCGTGCTGTTGCTCAAGTTCGGTATCAGCCCGTGGCTCGGCATGCTGGCGGGAGGCGCGCTTGGCGGATTGGCGGCCTTTGTCATCGCGATCCCGACCATGCGGCTGCAGGGTCATTATTTCGCGCTGGCGACGCTTGCCTTCGGCGAGGTGATGCGCGTGATCGCGAATGTGTGGACCTCGCTGACTGGCGGTCCGGGCGGATTGTCGGTGCCATTCGTGCCGCCGAGTTTCGCCGCCTATTCGTTCAAGCTGCTGCGGCCGCACGCCTACATCGCTTTGGCCGCGCTGGTGGTGGTAACGGCTATCTTCGAGGGCATCCGGCGTAGCGCGATGGGATACCGGTTGCGCGCGATCAAGCAGAACGTCGCGGCCGCCGAAGTCATCGGGGTCGATACGACGCGGGTCAAGCTCCAGGCCGCGGTGATTTCCGGCACCCTGATCGCGATGCTCGGAACGCTCTATGCCCAGGTCGCGGTGTTCTTCGACCCCGACACGGTGTTTGGCATCGCGAGCATCTCGATCCGCATCGCGCTGATCGCGATCATCGGCGGGGTCGGAACCGCGGCGGGGCCGATCCTTGGCGCGTTCTTCATCATTCCGCTGGAAGAGATCATGAACGATCTGTTGTCGTCGCGCGCGGCCGGCCTGTCGCAGCTTGTCTTCGGCGTCATCCTGATCGCGGTCATCCTGTGGCAGCCGCGCGGCTTCATTACCCTTTTCGGCCCATTGCGGGCGCGGCTGTCGCGCACGGTGGCGCCATGACGATCCTCGACGTCCGTGCCGTATCGCGCCGGTTTGGCGGCCTGCAGGCGCTGTCGGGCGTGACGTTTTCGGTCAACAAGGGCGAGATCGTCGGCGTGATCGGCCCGAACGGCGCCGGCAAGACGACGTTGTTCAGCACCCTGGTGGGACTCATCCGTCCCGACGCTGGCAGCGTGGCGCTGGATGGCAAGGACCTTGCGGGCTTGAGGCCGCACACGGTGGCGGGCCTCGGCATGACCAAGACGTTCCAGAACGTCGCGTTGTTCGCGGAGAGTTCGGTGCTGGACAACGTCCTGACCGCGGGCCTTCTGCGCCACGGCGTCGACGCCGCGCGGCGCGAGGCACTCGGCTGTCTTGAGCGCGTCGGCCTGCGCGCCGTGGCGCACAAAGAGGCCGGCAACCTGTCTTTTCCGGAGCGTGCCCGGGTCGAGCTGGCGCGCGCGCTATGCACCGCGCCGAAGGTGTTGCTGCTGGACGAGGTGATGGCGGCGCTCAATCACGCCGAGATGGGCGAGATCATGCAGTTGATCCGTTCGCTGCGCGACGATGGGGTTACACTCCTTGTTGTCGAGCACCACATGCGCGCGATCATGAATGTGTGCGATCGCATTCTCGTTCTCAACTTTGGCCGGCTACTGGCCGATGGCACGCCCGAAGAGATCGCCAGCGATCCGCGGGTGATCGAGGCCTATCTCGGCCGATCGGGCGAGGCAGCGCGCCGATGAGTATGGCCCTACTCGAAATCAGCCAGTTGAGGGCCAGCTACGGCGAGGCCGAGGTGCTGCACGGTATCGACCTGACCGTGTCGCAAGGCGAGTTCGTCTGCATCATCGGGGCTAACACCGCGGGCAAGAGCACGATCCTGCGTTCGATCTCGCGGCTCGTCCCGAAGTCGGGCGGGATCCTGCGTTTCGGCGGCGTCGATCTTGTGGCGCGCGCTGCGCATGAAATCCCGGCCCTTGGCATCGCCCATGTTCCCGAAGGACGGCAGGTCTTTCCGGAGATGACGGTTGAGGAAAATCTGCTGCTCGGAGCCTTCACCGCCCGCAAGGCCGGCGATCTGCCGGCGCGGACCCGGGACGTGCTCGATCTTTTTCCGCGCCTGCGCGAGCGGTTCCGGCAGATTGCGGGAACGCTGTCGGGCGGCGAACAGCAGATGGTTGCGGTCGGCCGCGCGTTGATGCTGCGGCCAAGACTGCTGCTGCTGGATGAGCCGAGCCACGGCCTCGCGCCAAGAGTGGTCGAGGAGATGCATGAGGCCTTCAAGACCATCCACGAGCGGGGCACCTCGATCCTGCTCGTCGAGCAGAACGTCGAGCTCGCGCTCGATGTGGCGACGCGCGGCTATGTGCTGGAAGCAGGCCGCGTGACGCTGCAGGGAACCGCGGCCGAACTTCATGCCGACCCGGCCGTGGTCACGGCCTATCTCGGGCTATAGCGGCGTGGATGCGCCGTGGTTTGCCGGTATGCCCGCCCCCTATCCATATTCGGGGCCGGCGACGGCGAACGGCAGTTCCGCGGGCTGGCTGGGGGCGCGGCCGAACCGCATGCGCTGATGCGGCCGCTCGATGGTCCAGCCCATCGCCGTCAAACCTTTCAGAAATGCCTCCTGGTCCGCGACGGCGTCGATCAGCCAAGGGCCGGTCTCACTCGCCACAATGTCACGCACCATGGCGAGCGCATGCGTGGGCGCTTCCGCAAACAGCGGGCCGATGTGGCGGGCGGTGCGGCCATCGCGGACCAGCGCCATCGCGTCGCCATTCGAGACCAGCCGCGAGCCCGGGCGTCCCGCGAGTTCGCCCAACAAATCGCGGCGATTAAACCCCATGGCGCTGATATCGCAGGTCATGAACTCGGTGAGCTGACCGGAAGGCAGCGGCGTCGCGGCTGACGAGGTCGACGCCTTCTCAAGACGCAGCCGCCGCAACTGGATCGTCGGCGTAAATCCCAGTGGCCCGTAGACCGCAGCCCCTTCGGGTGTGGCATCAAGCCAGGCGGTGAGGCCCAGTTTGGTCGCGGCACCGATGCATGCATCGACCAGTCTGGTGGCGAGACCACGTCGGCGCCGGCTTTCCGTGACCAGCACCATGCTGATCCAGGCGTTCTCGGAGGTGTAGGGCAGCAGCGCCGCGGTAGCGACCAGACGGCCGGCATCGCGCACGCCGAACACGGTTCCTTTGGCGAGCAGGAAGCGCCAGTCGGCCTCATTTTGGTTCCAGTGCGCCTCCGCTGAGAGGGCGAGGCCGGCGAGCGCGTCGTCGGGGCCCAGCTGAACGATTGCAGTCTGATCGATATCGGCCATCGCGCACCTCATATTGCGGGCTTGCCGAGGCTCGGCATCGAGCGGGCGACCCAGTCCGCCGTCCATGCGATGAGTCGCGCGGTGTCGACAATCGAAAAACCGACCAGTTTGACCGCACGCGAGGCGTCGGTGAGCCGGGCTGTCGGCTGCTCGGTGCCTGGCGCGTCGCTCAGCTCTACGGATCGATGAGAACTCCAGGGTTGAGCATGCCTTGCGGATCGAGTTCTCTTTTTGCTGCCCGAAGTGCGGCCGCGAAAAGCTCCGGGCGCTGACGATCGTACCAAGGCCGATGATCACGGCCGACCGCGTGATGATGCGTGATCGTACCACCGGCCTCAATCAGCGCGTCGCTGGCCGCGTTCTTGATCGCCTGCCATTGCTCCAGAAGAGCACCGTGGCGCCCGAGTGCGTGGAAAGAAAAATAGGGCGCGGGCCCATCCGGATAGACATGGGTGAAGCGGCATGTGACCTCTCCTTTCACGCCGGTCGCCTCGAGGATCGCGCGCTCCGTTGCCGCCTTTACTTTCTCGTGGAGGCCTTCGAACCGATCCCAGGTGATAGCGGTTTCAAAAGTGTCGTTGATGAGACCGGCCGGTGTCAAGAATTCGCGCGCATAGGGCATGCGAATAAATGCGTTGCGCCAAATTCCTGCCGCGCCTTCGCGATGTGCATCGCCAGCTTTTGCGGCCTCCGGCGTTCCGCCAAGGTCGGCGCAGCATTCGAGCGCGCGTGCCATCCAGGCATCCGGCGAATGGTCGCCGGATTCAAAGCCGAGCACCATGATCGCGACGCTGCCGTCGGCCGCACCGGTGTTGAATGCTTCTTGCGCGTCAAGGATGCGGCAGTTCGATGGAAAGAGGCCGGCCTGCGCGATGGCGCGCAGCGCGCTTGCCGCACCGAAGAACGAATGGAAACGAACCGACGCGCCGGCACGGAATTTCGGACGTGGCTGCAATCGCATCCAGGCGCGCGAAATCACGCCGAGCGTTCCTTCCGACCCTATGAACATGCGATCGGGGCTCGGTCCAGCGCCAGATCCCGGCAAGCGGCGCGTTTCCAGCACGCCGCGCGGGGTTACAACACGCAAGCTTTCGACAAAATCGTCAATATGCGTATAAAGACTGGCGAAATGGCCGCCCGATCGCGTCGCAATCCAGCCGCCCAGGGTTGAATATTCGAAACTCTGCGGAAAATGCCGCAGCGTGAGGCCATGCGGTCTGAGTTGATTTTCCAGCGATGGACCATAGGCGCCCCCTTCGATCAGCGCGGCGCGCGATATCCGGTCCACCTCGACAACTTTACCGAGATTGCGTAGGTCGAGTGTGACACTTGCCTTGTAGCGAACGCCGTCTACTCGCGGCTCGACACCGCCGCAGACGCTCGACCCGCCTCCGAATGGCGTTAACGAGGCGCTGACACTGCCGGCCCAATCCATTACAGCGGAAATCTCCGCTTCGTTGCGGGGATATGCGACAATGTCGGGCGCGCTATCGTAGTCGCCGAGCATGGCGCGCACATAATCCGGGAAGGATTTGCCGTAGGCGTGCGCCGCGCGGTCGTAGCGTTCGCTGGTGCAGAAAGCGGCAAGGGAAGCTGGCAGATCCACGCGCGGCGCGCGCAGTGCCAGGTCCTCGAGGCGCGGCACGGCTATTGTCTCGAATGCGTCGCGCGCAAACTTTACGCGGTAGCGGTCCAGCACGAACGCCTGCTCCGCGGCAGTCATGCCTTCGCCTTCGCGGCCCCAGCCGTAATGTTTTAGCCTCGCACCGTTCATGGCCTGCTCCCCGCTTTTTTCTATCTGCAATTTCCGAGACAGCCGCCATCGCAACCCTCTCTCGGTCCGACTTTCAAGGCAAGTCAACTCCTCCGTACAGCTCATCCGCGTCGACTTGGCGATGTCCGAGTGACTTCCGCTTATCCCCCTAATAGCCGACGTTCGTCAGAGGGGTCGGCGTGTCTCAAAGGCGTCAAGAGCCCACGTTCGTTGCTATTTGATCACCTCGCAGGCGAGGACAAGAAAGCGAGGGGGACACGTTTTCCTTGACCTGGGTTCCAACTGTCAGAAGATCTTTCCAGTATTCAGAATCCCTTCCGGATCGAGTGCAGCCTTGAGAGCGCGCATCAATGCAACTTCGCCTTCGCTTCGGCATACCGACAGATATGGTTTCTTCTCCAATCCAATTCCATGTTCTGCCGAAATCGATCCGCCTAAATTGCCGAGTGGACCATAAACGAAAGCTTCGATCTTTGGCCGCAACGCCGCAAAGTTCTCGGGCTGGACCTGAACAATCACATGCAGATTTCCGTCTCCTAGATGACCAAAGATCCAGAGTTTGTGTTCGCCGATCCCGGCCTCCAGATTCTTCCTCAAGTCCTTGACGTACTGTTCCATTGCACCAAGCGGCAAAGATACGTCGAATACAACCGGCATGCCGCCAATCATGACTTGCACCACGTCATCGCGCAGCGACCAGAAAGCACGCCGGTCACTCTCGGACTGCGCCACCGCCGCGTCGCAAATCAACTTTGCTTCAAGCGCCGATTCGAGCGCTGCAACGAATCGCTCCGAATCGAGCTTGGCATTGGCGCCAAGGCTTTCAATCAGAACGTAATACGGATAGTCCTGACCCAGTGGTCCTTTGCCCCTGGCCGGCGGATTTGTCACCAAGCGATAGAAAGATTGCCACATCACCTCAAATGCCGAAAGTGACCCGCCCAAAGCGCTGTCGATATGCTTGAGCAGTTTCGTCAGCGCCTCGAAAGTTGGCACCGCTGCAATTGCCACATCTTGCGACCGCGGCTTTTCACGTAGTCGCAGCACGAGTCGCGTAATGATCCCCAGCGTGCCCTCCGACCCGACGAACAAGTGCTTGATATCATAACCTGCGTTATTCTTGATGAGGCGGTTCATCGACGAGATGACGGTGCCATCGGCCAATACGACCTCAAGGCCCAGGGTCATGTCGCGCATCATGCCGAAGCGGATCACGCGATTGCCGCCGGCATTTGTCGCGGCGTTGCCACCAAGGGTCGCGGTTCCGCGCGCACCGAGGTCGAGCGGAAAGATCAAATCGTGTTGCTCGACTGCTTCCTGTAGCGCCTGCAGGGTGACCCCTGCCTGCACTACGGCGACACGCTGAACCTGGTCGATCGCTTCGATGGCGCGCATCCGTTCCATCGATAGGATGACTTCTTCAGGCGACGCATCGGCCCCATGCACAAGGCCTGTCAGACCGCCGTGGGTCACGATTCGCATGCCGTTGTCATGGCACCAGCGAACTACCTTCGAAACCTCCTCCGTGTCCTTTGGGCGCACAAGAGCCCGCGCCTTGAGCGTATCCGGGCGCAAAAAACCAGCCGATCGCGTTGCGATGTCGGCCGCACTCAACACTCCCGTTTCGCCAACAATAGCCCGAAGCGCATCGATTGTGCCCACGGCCGATCTCCTCAAATCATGGCCTCGATCAGGCGCGGTCCCCTGTGCTTCATCGCCGATTCGTATTGCGCTGCGAACTCTTCAGCCGTCGTGGCGCGGCTGGCTTCCACTCCGAGGCCGCTTGCGATCTGCATCCAGTTCATTTCCGGATTGTGTAAATCAAGCATCGATCGCGCATTTTCTCCGACCGCAGCTACGCCCACGCGGTGCAGTTCATAGTTGAGAATGGCGTAGGAGCGATTAGCGTAGATGACGGTGGTCACATCCAGGTTTTCGCGCGCCATGGTCCATAGCGCTTGCATCGTGTAGGCAGCTCCACCGTCACCGTGCGGGCAGACGACCTTGCGATCTGGAGCAGCCAGAGCCGCTCCAACAGCCAGCGGAAGACCCTGACCGATAGAGCCGCCTGCCAGCGGCAAATGTGTGTGCGGACGCGCGCGCGCCAGAGTCATCAACAGCGGCAGGCTCGATGTGTTTGATTCGTCCGCGTAGATCGCATGATCCGGAGTCAGTTGTGCAATAATCTGGGCGACACTGAGCGGATTCAGCGAGCCGGTTGGCAGCCCGGGCAGCTGCAGCGAGACACGGAGCGAGGCCTCCTGCGGCGCTTCCAGGGCGTCGGCAAGGTTCTGCAATGCGGCGACGCTGTCCTCATGCGGGTGCGCGAGGTAAATCAACTCGCATATGTCGGGCACACACCAGCTCGGTTTGCCCGGATAGGCAAAGAACGACACGGGTGGCGTACTGCCAACCATGATCATTTGCTGTGTTCCCGCAAGAAATGCGGCGACCTGTTCGCCGAAGTAGGGAAGCCGCTCCACCGGTATGCGACCGGCACCCATCTCGGAATGCGGTGCGAAGGTATCACACAGCAGTCGCACTCCGGTTTTGGCATGAATACGCCCGGCCGCCTCCAGTGCCTCACCGATCAAGGCGCGGCCTCGCAATAACATCGCCGTCTTCTTGCCGGTGGATATCAGCTTGGCGGTGTCTTCGATCGAACCCGAGCTCACGATGGCGGGGCCGATATCGGGTAATGGCTCCGCGGCACGCTCGGCCGGATTCCAGGCTGCGTCAGCAGACAGTATCAACGTAGCGATGCCGCCTGGCGCGGAGCGCGCCGCCTGCAATGCCCTCGCTGTATCGCTTGCCACGAGTTTTGCGCTCCTGGTTTCATGGACCCAATTCGATACGGGACGAGCGAAGCCAGCGATATCGGACGTCAACAATGCATCATATTGCAGGTGATAGGTGGCGTGGTCGCCGACGATATTGACGATCGGTGTCGCCGCGCGGCGGGCGTTGTGCAGGTTGGCAAGGCCGTTAGCCAGGCCCGGCCCCAGATGCAGCAGTGTCACAGCGGGTTTGCCCGCAACGCGGCCGTAACCATCAGCAGCACCAGTTGCTACACCTTCAAAAAGACAAAGCACCGGCCGCAGCCCCTTAATGACGTCGAGGGCTGCAACCAGATGCATTTCAGAGGTACCAGGGTTGGCAAAACAGACATCGACACCGCAATTGACCAGGGTTTGAATTAATGATTGAGCCCCATTCATCTGAAGACTCCTATGGTGTCGAAGACGTGCACGCCAGACCGGCCCGAAAAGCGATGTTGCCGCTATACCGGTCTTGATTTCAGTATCGATCCCGCGATGCGAGTCTTTGTGCTAGATCAATCTGTTTGGTCTGACGGCTATCTCATCGACGTGCCCATGCCCAACAAAGAGCAGACATCGTCAGGTCCACCCGCCATGTCAGGGATTTGCTGCGTCAGCGCCTGGTACCACAGCTTAGGCAGCTTTTACTTCTTGTCCAATGTCCATGATTTATAGCCGCTAGCCCCTAGCGCAGTGAAATCCGGTCCCCCAGCGCTTTGCGCGTAAAACCTAATTTGTTGAAGCATTTCAATCTGATTTGCCCAGTCCAGTCCTGTTTGAAAAAATATTCCGCTTCGCCGCCAACCCAAATCACATCGATATTCCTGCCATCCTGTCCCGATAGAGGGGCGTTTCGCGATCGTCACGAACGTTGGGGTGGGATGCGGTGGACGCGAGTGGCGCTTCTGACGAGGGCGCTTCACGAGCGGACGGCGAAGTCGTGTGGTCCTGATGCCCCGACGCTGGCATCAAGTTGGTGGAAGCAATTCCGCTGA
Source organism: Bradyrhizobium sp. (assembly GCA_052143915.1). Lineage (GTDB taxonomy): Bacteria > Pseudomonadota > Alphaproteobacteria > Rhizobiales > Xanthobacteraceae > Bradyrhizobium. Next base: position 674 of record JBKQRS010000288.1, on the reverse strand, counting down.
TGACGGGGGCAAACAAGCCCGGTCCCCGGGGAGAGCACGTATAAGCCGTAAAACCATTGCGCGGGGAATGCCGGGCGATTCCGGTGTGTCCTGACTAACGCGTGTGCTTTTCGCTTCCTATCCTTGCACACGCGGCTATCGGGCGCATCGGGCGCCCGGCATTCCCTGCGCCCTCTTGATCGAGGGCGGGAGGTTTCTGGCAAAACTCGGACAAACCTGTCGCGAGATCGCGAAGTTATGCCTCGGCGTCATTGCGAGCGAAGCGAAGAAATCTACTCTTGCCGAGCTCGTTGCTGCATGGATTGCTTCGCTGGCGCTCGCAATGACGATGTTGGAAGCGTCTCGCTTCCTGGCTGTTTGAAATTCGAAATTGGCTGTCATCATCCGCGAAAGCGGATGATCCAGTATTCCAGAGACTTCAGTGATCGAATCGAGAAGCCGCGGCTTACCGGATACCCGCTTTCGCGGGGCATGACGACGGGTGGTCGGCGGGAGGGTGAAGCGTCCCGCTAAATCCCGAGATACGCCGACTGAACCTGCTTGTTGTTGGCAAGCTCCGCACTGGTGCCGTGCATGATCACATTGCCGCTTTCCAGCACATAGGCGCGCTGCACCAGCGACAGCGCGCGGCTGACGTTCTGCTCCACCAAAAGGATCGCGGTGCCCATCTTGTG
>JBKQRS010000287.1:0-3038 GCA_052143915.1 Bradyrhizobium sp. | reverse complement strand
TATCCCTACGCGGCATCCCTACGCTGCGCTGGCTGCCGGGAAGAGGCACTGTTGCTCCGCGTAAGCCGGATCGAACGGAGCCAGCTCCACCGGATATTTCCGGCGTAAGTCGCGCGGAGCCGATCCCCGCACGCCGGTCATCTCCGCGCGTAACTGCAGCGCATTCACGAAGCTCTTTCCGCCGGCATCGTTATTGAACACGACGAAGGTGCGCTCGGCGAATCTTTGGATGTGCTCGACCCGCTTGGCCCATGTCTCGCGCTCGGCATCGCTATAGAGATAGTCGTGCTGGCGGAGCCGGGCCGCGTACTGCGCGTCTTTTCCGTATGCCCCCAGCGCATTCGCGGGATTGCGGCCGTGCAGCCGCACATATCCGACTCCCGAGGTCAGCAGAGCCGTCGGAGGCATCGCCCGCGTATACTCCGGTTGATCGATGTTGCAGAAGCCGACCTTGTAGTCGAGAAACGTGACCACGGCTTTCTTGGGATCGGTCACGACCGGCGTCAGCAGATGTGGAATGCCGTCATAGACCGAGAGTTCGAGCATCTTGGGATCGACCATGATCAGCCGGCACTGGTCCGGTCGCAGGCGATAAACCAAGCTCAGGATCATGGTGTTGATGGCGACCGATTTGCCGGAGCCGGTGGTGCCGGCGATCAAGAGATGCGGCATGCGGGCGAGATCGACGATGATCGACTCGCCGCCGATGTTCTTGCCGAGACAAAGCGGCAGTTTCGCAACCGATTCGTTGCCGTCCTTCACCGAGAGCAATTCGCGCAGGTAGACCTTTTCGCGGTGGGCGTTCGGCAGTTCGATGCCGATGGCGTTGCGGCCAGGAACCACGGCGACGCGCGCCGAGAGCGCGCTCATCGAGCGCGCGATGTCATCGGCCAATCCGATCACGCGCGACGATTTGATGCCGGGCGCGGGCTCAAGTTCGTACAGCGTCACCACCGGCCCCGGATGGGCCTTGACGATTTCCCCGCGGACGCCGAAATCGCCCAGCACGCCTTCCAGCGCGCGTGAATTGGAATCGAGTTCGGCCTTGCTGAGCGGCTGGCGGTCCGAGGCTCTCGGCGCGGTCAAGACCGATACCGACGGCAGCTCGAACCGTTCGGATGATTTGCGCGCGGGCGCGCGGGCGGCGGCCTTCTTGCGCGGGGCGCGGGCGGCCGGAATTTCCTCGTCTTCCTCTTCGCCGTCGAAATCTTCTTCGGTCTGCGGCGCGAGCGAGGGCGCCGCGCGGCCGCCAAGACTGGGCTCCTGGCGCTCGAACGAGGCCGCACGCGGCGGCGGCGCGCTTGCGACCAGCGAGCCGTAGGCTGCGCCCAGCAACCACAACAGCCGCGCCTTGGTGCTCATCAGCGCGTGTACCGCCCATCCCAGCGAGATCGAGCCGCGGTCATCTTCTTCTTCGTCGACGGGCGCTTCATCGTCCTCGATCGGCGTCAACTCCTCTTCCTGCGGACGCGAACCCATGCCGCTCGCAACGAGGAATGTTGCGACCGTCGTGACGCCGAGGATGGTCCCGAGCGCCAGGTCAAGGGCGATCCCGGGCGGACCGAACACGACGGCCGGCGCGCGCACCAGCGCGTCGCCTACCACGCCGCCAAGTCCGGTTGGCAGCGGCCATGCTCCGCCATGCGGCCAGCAGCTTGCAAAGCCCGCCGCCAATATCGTGCACAAGATCCAGCAGCTCAGCCGCAGCGCTTCGCGGTCGAAGCCGCGATGGGTCAGCATTCGCCAACCCCACACCGCGATGGGCAGGATCAGCATGATCGCGCCGAGGCCGAGAATCTGCATCAGCAGATCGGCGCCGATGGCACCGGGATAGCCGAGAATGTTGCGAATCGGGCGCGATGTCGCGTGGCTGAGGCTCGGATCCTGCACCGACCATGTCATCAGCGCCGCCGCCGCGCCGCTGGAAAGCGTCAGCAATCCGAGGCCGGCGAGTTCGCGCAGCCGCCGTGCCAGCGACTCGCGGATCGCCGCCGGCAACTGGCCGACCAGGGGGATGACGCGTTCGATCGCCGGCATGCTCATCTAGGCCTTCGCGACTGGATCGTGATGCGACCGAATCGCATCACAACCGCACCTTCTTGTTTGCGCATGATCTTGTCGGAAAACCGGTTCCCACTTTTCCGGATCATGCTTCAGTCCAGAATTTCGACCAGCCGGTGCAGAGCCTCGGCCGTTGATTCACTGTCCGCCACCAGCGCCAGACGAATATATCCGGCGCCGGGATTGCTTCCGTCGGGCTGCAGCCGCGCAAGATAACTCCCGGGCACCACGCGGACGCCGCCGTCCCTGTAAAGCTTCACGGCAGCCGCTTCGTCACCGCCCTTGGCCGACACATCGAGCCACACGCAGAAGCCGCCGGCCGGGCGCTGATAGCCGTAGCGATTGCCGAGAATCTGATCGGCGAGATCGAACTTGATCCGGTACAGCCTGCGGTTTTCCTCGACATGCGCCTCGTCGTCATAGGCGGCGACCGCGACATGCTGCAGCGGTACCGGCACCTGGGGCGCTGCGACATTTCGCAACTCGTGAAACATGCCTAGAAATTTCCTGTCGCCAGCGGCAAAGCCGACCCGCATGCCAGGCAGGTTCGATCGCTTCGAGAGCGACTGGAACGCGACGACATTGGTGAAATCCGGCCCGGCGCATTCCAGCATGCTGCCGGGCGCTTGTTGCGTGTAGATTTCCGAGTAGCATTCGTCGCTCAAGATCATGAAGCCGAAGCGGTCGGCGAGCCTTTTCAGGCGGCCGAAATATTCCCGTGAGGCCACCGAGCCTTGCGGATTCGCGGGCGACGCAATGTAGATCGCCACCGTCCTGGCCAGCGTCGCGTCATCGAGCGCGTCGAGGTCGGGCAGGAATCCATTCGCAAGCGTGGTCGGCAGATAGATCTGTTCGCAGCCGGCGGCGCGGGCGCCCGCGCCATAGGCGGGATAAAACGGATTGGGCAGCAGGATCGCGGGTCGGCCGCGGCGCGCGCCGACATAGCGTGCAGCGGTGATCGCGGCAAAAAACAAGCC
>JBKQRS010000286.1:0-5714 GCA_052143915.1 Bradyrhizobium sp. | reverse complement strand
CCGATTTACCCGAATTACGGCCAAATGGCCAACGCCCAGGCCTCAGCAGTCTTCACTTCCGCGATACCTATCTGCACTTCCGCTATAGCCATCTGCGATGACATCATAGCTCGTCAATAGTTGCCCGCATTCCGAGCACGGATTGCCTAACCAGAGCGCTGGCGGGAGATCCGGACCCTAACGGGTTGTTCCGCGGCCTTTCTCAATTTGAATTTAATCGGCTTGTCGTACTGGTCGCTTCGGGCGGCAATGCCATCAATCCGGCGCCGCGCGCCGATCGTCGTCCGCGTGACCGCTGCAGCGTTAACCCGGCAATTCTGCTCCTCAGGCCGCCCTTACCGAATTGAGGAACTTGCCGACCTCGAGCTTGAGGCGGTTAGAGTCGCCGGACAGCGACTGCGCGGCCGAGAGAACCTGCGAGGAGGCCGAGCCGGTCTCGCCAGCGCCGCGCTGCACGTCGGTGATGTTGGAGGAGACCTGCTGGGTGCCGTGGGCGGCTTGCTGCACGTTGCGGGAAATCTCCTGGGTCGCCGCACCCTGCTCTTCCACCGCGGCTGCGATGGTCGAGGAGATCTCCGACAGTTTTTCGATGGTGCCGCTGATTTCCTTGATCGCGCTCACCGATTCCTGCGTCGCCGCCTGGATGCCGCTGATCTGCTGGCCGATCTCGCCGGTCGCCTTCGCGGTCTGCTCGGCCAGCGCCTTCACCTCCGATGCCACCACGGCAAAGCCGCGACCTGCTTCGCCGGCGCGCGCCGCCTCGATGGTGGCGTTGAGCGCCAGCAGATTGGTCTGTCCGGCGATGGTATTGATCAGTTCGACAACGTCGCCGATGCGGCTTGCTGCCTTCGACAGTTCGCTGACGCGGTCGTTGGTCTTGCGCGCCTCATTGACGGCGCCGCTTGCCATCCGCGCCGATTCCTGGACCTGTCGGCTGATCTCGTTGACCGATGAGGCCATCTCTTCCGTCGCCGAGGCCACCGACTGCACATTGGTGGAGGCTTCTTCGGAAGCCGCTGCGACCACCGTGGTCAATTCCCGCGAGCGCTCGGCGGTGGCCGTCAGCGTGCCGGCCGAGGCCTCGAGCTGCGTCGAGGCGGAAGATACGGTATTGACGATCTCGCCGATCATCGCCTCGAATTCGCGCGTGATATTATCGACCCGGCGGCCGCGCTCGATCTTGGCTTCCGCGTCGCGTGCCGCGGCCTCATCGGCGGCTTTCTTCGCAATCAGCGCCTCCTTGAACACCTGCAGCGAGTCCGCCATCAAACCGATCTCGGTTTTCTCACCCCGATGCGGAACCTGCGCGGTCAGGTCTCCCTCGCCCAGTGCCTGCATCGGCGCGACAATGGAGGCGATGCCGCGCAAGACATCGCGAACCAGATAGAAGCTGACGGCGATGCCGACGATGATGGCGAGGCCGGCTATCGCGGCCAGCATCCAGAAGGCGGAATTGTAGTTGCCGGCCGCGTCTTTGCCTGCCTTGTCGGCGCCGGCATTGTTAAGCTCGATACTCTTTTTCAGCAGGGTGTCAGCTTCCATCCCGATCTTGTTCACCGTCCTGGTATTCAATTCATGCGCCTCATGGGGGGTCTTGCCGACGCTCTTGCGCGACAATGCCATGACGTCTTCGGTACCCTTCTTGTAGCGCTCCCACTGCTGGACCCACTCGTTGTAAAGCGCGCGCTCTTCCGGAGACGTGATCCGCGACTCATAGGTCTGCCGGATCCTGGCATTGCCCTCGATGACCGTCGCCAGGGTCTTTTCCGCCGCTTGCTTTTCCTCGGCGGTCTCGGCCAGCATGTGCTCCCGGATCACGGTGCGATAGGTGATGACGCCGGCGCGTAACTCGCCGAGCAGGCGGACGCTCGGCAGCCAGTTCGTGGTGATGTCCACCGTGCTGGCGTTGATCGCCCGCATATTCCATACCGCAAGCAGCCCCATGCCTGTCATCGCAACAAGCAGAAACGCGACGACGGCGGTAATCTTGGCGCGGATGGAAAAGCTGGCGGGCATGGTTTTGGATCTCTTTGTTGGCGCGTCGGGCCTTTTGACGCGCGGACGGTGGGATCGGCAGAACAGAATCAAAGCCCGGGCGGGCTAAAGTTTTTTTAAGTCAGTTTTTCGTAATAATGCGTAAAGACGGCCGGCCAACAGAGGCGGCCGACTCTTGTCAGCGCATCAGCTTGAGCGCGTCGGAGAAAAATTCCGGACCGCCGAAATTGCCTGATTTCAGGGCAAGCAGCATCTCACCGCGCTTGGCGCCGACGGCGCGTAACACCGGCACGCCGGCGGCGATTTCCGCGCCCACCAGAAAGCCGGGGATTTCCAGACGATCCACCACCGCGCCCGAGGTTTCGCCGCCTGCAACCACCAATCGCCGCACGCCCGATTGCACCAGGCCTTCGGCGATGTCGGCCATCGCCTGCTCGATGGCATGCCCGGCTGCATCGCGCCCATGACGTGACTGCAGGGCTGCGACCTCGTCCGGCGTCGAACTAGAGGCGACCAGGATCGGGCCCTCCTTGAGCCTTTCTTTGGCCCAGGCCAGCGCGCGATGGGCTTCGCCCTTCCCAGCGACGACCTGCTCGGGATCAAGATGCAGCACCGGCATCACCTGTTCGGCGCTGGCGATCTGCTGCAGGGTGGCCTGCGAACAGCTGCCGGCAAGGCACGCCGCCGGTCCGCCGACGGGTGCGTCGGAAACCGTGCCCGCCGCGCCCGGCCTCACGCGGCCTGAGGCGACCAGGGCGCGGGCGAGACCGAGCCCGAACCCGGACGCGCCGACCGACAGGCGATGGTCCAGCGCGACGGTGCCGATGGTCTCCAGATCGCGATCGAACACAGCATCGACGATGGCCGCGCCGAAGCCCTTGGCTGTGAGATCGGCAAGGCACGCGCGCACGGCGTCCCTCCCGCGCGCGACGGCGGCGAGATCGACGAGACTGATTTTGGTCCGGCTCTGGCGCGCCAGCACACGCACGAGATTGGAATCGTGCATCGGGTTGAGCGGGTGATCTTTGAGCGGGCTCTCGTTCAGCGGCACCGAGCCGACGAATAAATTGCCCTGATAGACGGTGCGGCCGGTCTCGGGAAACGCCGGCGTTACCAGCACGATTGTCTCGCCGGCATCGGCGCGCAGCGCGTCCATCACCGGGCCGATGTTGCCGGCGTCGGTGGAATCGAAGGTTGAGCAGATCTTGAACAGCACATGGCGCGCGCCGCGCCCGCGCAGCCATTTGTCGGCGGCGCGCGAGCGCGACACGGCAAGGCCTGCTTCGATCGAGCGGCTTTTCAGCGACACCACCACGGCATCGACGTCAGGCAGCGCGAGATCCTCGGAAGGAACGCCGATCGTCTGCACCGTGCGCAGGCCGCAGCGGGTCAGGGTGTTGGCGAGATCGGATGCGCCGGTGTAGTCATCGGCGATGCAGCCCAACGCCAGTGTCACGGCTTTACTCCGGCATACGATTTGAACCAGCCGAGGCCGTCGGTGGTCTTGCCGCGCGGATTATATTCGCAGCCGACAAAGCCGCCATAGCCGAGCCGATCGAGCTCGGCGAAGATAAAGGGATAATTCAACTCCTCGCCATCGGGCTCGTGACGCGAGGGGATGCTGGCGATCTGGATGTGGCCGATGATCGGCATCATCTCGCGCAGCCGCATGGTCACGTCGCCATGGATGATCTGGCAGTGGTAGATGTCGAATTGCAGCTTCAGGTTCGGAATCTTCAATTCCTCGATCAGGTCGCGCGCGAACAGGAAGTCATTGAGAAAATATCCGGGCACGTTGCGCGGGTTGATCGGCTCGATCACGACATCGAGGCCATGTGGCGCGAAGAACTCCGTCGCCCAGGCGACCGATTTGTAGAACGCCTCGACCGCCTTGGAATCGTTTCGATTGGCAATGCCCGCCATCAAATGGACGCGCTTGACGCCCGTGGCCTGCGCGTAAGGCAGCGCGGTGCGCAGGCTCTGCTGCAAATCAGAAAAGCGCTCCGGCAGCGCGGCAAAGCCTTTTTCGCCGGCGTCCCAATTGCCGGGCGGCAGGTTGAACAGCGCCTGCGTCAGGCCGTTGGCGCGAAGACGTTTGCCGATCTCTTCGGGCGGGTGATCGTAGGGAAACAGGAACTCGACCGCAGTGAAGCCGGCCTTCGCCGCCGCGTCAAAACGATCGAGGAACGGCACTTCGTTGAACATCATGGTCAGGTTGGCGGCAAAACGGGGCATCGATTGTCCTCTTCTTTCTTGCGGCTATTTCGGCTCGCCGGGAAGACTCGTGCCGGTGACGCGGGCATACATCCGCGCCACCGAGGCATCGTCGTCGCGGCCCATGCCGGACGCCGCCGTCATCAGGAACATCTGCAGTGCTGCGGCGGCCACCGGCACCGGAAACTTTGCCGACCGCGCCATGTCCTGGATGATCCCGAGGTCTTTCACAAAAATCTCCACCGCACTGCGCGGCGCATAGTCGCCATCGAGCACGTGCGGCATCCGGTTTTCGAACATCCAGGAATTGCCGGCCGACGCCGTGATCACTTCATACACTTTCCGGATATCGAGCCCCTGTTTGGCGGCAAACGTAATGGCTTCGGAGGCGGCGGCGATATGAACGCCGGCCAGCAGCTGGTTGATCATCTTGAACGCGGCGCCCTGGCCGGCGGCATCGCCGAGTTCATAGAGCTTCGCCGCCATCGCATCGAGCGCGGGCCGCGCCTTGGCGAAAGCAGCCGCGGTTCCCGATGCAAGAATGGTCAATTCGCCTTGCGCCGCGCGCTGCGCGCCGCCGGAGATCGGCGCGTCGAGATAATGCCGGCCGGACGCTTCCAATTGTTTGGCAAGCCGCCGTGCGATATCCGGGTCCATGGTCGCCGAGGAGACGAACACCGCGCCCTTAGGCAACGTTTCGGCGACGCCGTCCTTGCCGAACAGAATGGCCTCGGTCTGGGCGGCGTTGACGACCACGCTGACGACGATGTCGGCCTGCTCTGCGGCTTCCGCGGGCGTTTTCGCACCCGCTCCGCCATCGGCCACGAACCGCGCCACCGCATCGGCCGAAACGTCGCAGCCGGTCACGGCGAACCCGGCGCGCCTGAGCGAGGTCGCCATGCCAAAACCCATCGAGCCTAGCCCGATGACAGCGACGCGGGATTTTGCGGATATTGATTCAGGCATAAGGCGTTACCTCAGGTTTCCTCACAGCCGAATTTAACAGCGGCTTGGCCTCTTGCGTATCACGGCTTGGCCGCGCTGCCAAAGCGTGAGACAAGGCGGAAGAAGGATACCGCCATGAGCGAACCAAAGATCCGCGAGGAGATCTGCCGCCTGGGCCGCTCGTTGTTCGAGCGAGGGCTGACGCCGGGCTCCTCGGGCAACATTTCCGTCAAACTCGACGACGGCGGCTACATGGTCACGCCGACCAATGCCTCGCTCGGCTTCCTCGATCCGGCGCGGCTGTCACGCCTTGACGCTCATGGCCGGCTGGTCTCGGGCGATGCCCCGACCAAGGAAGTGCCGCTGCATTCCGCGTTCTACCAGACCCGCACGCCTGCGCGGGCGGTGGTGCATCTGCATTCGACGCATTCGGTGGCGCTGTCGATGCTGCCCGAGATCGACCCCCGCGCGGCGCTGCCGCCGATGACGGCCTACTACCTGATGAAATGCGGCGCCACTGCGCTCGTGCCCTATTTTCGGCCGGGCGATCCGGCCGTGGC
>JBKQRS010000285.1:0-6453 GCA_052143915.1 Bradyrhizobium sp. | reverse complement strand
CCCAAAAGCTCAATGGCCTCTTTGCGGCCACGTCCCTGGCACTTGATGAGCCAACGATTGATCGGGGCAGACGCAAACTTCGCATCGTCGCCCCCGGCCGTCTCGAGGCGGGCGACTACCCCTTCCGCCACGGTTGCGTCATGCAATGCGCCCAGGACCCGTTCCAAGTTTTTGAGTGCGGAAAGATAGCGTTTCGTTCGCTGGCTCGGCCATATGCTGCCGAAGAATTCCGTCGCGTACCGAAGCTTCTTGATCTGAATGCGCAACCTGTGGAGCCCCACTGTGTCGAGTTTACGAATCTTCTTGCCGAACTTTCGTACCTTATCGTGATAAGCGCGCATCACCTCCGAGGCGAAGCGCGACGCTGGTCCGGCAAGAACATCGGTATTCCACTTCCGCTCCCATGTGGGAGGTGCACCCCGACCAAATTGGCTCTCGTTCCAAGACGCAAGCCGCAGTAATAGGTCCGTACAGTGACGGTCTCGCAGGGCTGCATGAGCGCTCTTGTACCCTTCAACGCGCTTGTTCTGCGCAATCCGAACTAACTTTTCCGTGGATCCCTGCTTTCGCAGCCGTCGCGGCATGCTCGCAAACGTCTCTTCTACCAGGACGTCCCACTCGCGTGCCGCGCCTAGCTTCCGCTGCAGCGCCCGCAGCTCGTCCCCGATCCGAAAGCGATAGTTTTCCGGCGTGGCGCCCCGGAAGACCGAGAAAGCCACCCGCATGCGGCGAATGCTGACCCGAAGCTCGTGTATGCCTTCCGGATCATCGCTTTTGTAGGCGTAATCGGCGCTGGCCAGAACGTGAGCAACACAAGCCTGCGCAATAGCGGCGAAGGAGTCTCTTACGCTCATGGCTGGATCGATGTGGACCGGCGCGGCCATTGGGGCGGTCAGCCCAGCATCCTTGACGAGATCATAACCCCGAGCGGCCTTGCTTGCCGGTCCGATTCGCAACGGGACAATAGTGTTGAGACGATGCGCGAGCTGAAAGAGGCGCGCAGGTTGCCCCGACTTGAGCTCAAGCAGAACTTCGCAGATCGGCGCCTTTCTTCTGTCAGCTGCGACAAAGCCGCGATCGATTGCGCATTCGATCTGGCTTCGTCCGAGTTGAAGGAGCCAGGTCTCGCGCACCACATTTGTCGCAAAAATAGGGACAAGATTGTTGTCGGCACAGCATTCTTGGATCAACCGGCGAACATCTGGGTCTACTATCCGCATCAGGTCGGGCCTATCGCTTCGGATCGGGCTCTCCAATTCGATACGTCGAGCGAGCCCCCTACCCCCAGCTGCGTCCATCTTGATGGATTGCTCGCGCTCGCGTCCGATCTTACGCACTCGGAGTATGATGCCGCTGTGCAGGAGCGAGAAGGACGGAGTGTCGTAATAAGTACTGACTAAACGTTGGCGGGCCGTGTGCTTGAGGCGCGACGCACGCAGAATCTGGCTGTCGCGCAGCCTCCTGACGTTGCGCGGATCAACCGCAAGCTTGAGTTCGATCTCCTGCGGCATTCGGCAGACTAGTTCCTACAGAAAACAATCTGGTGTTGCGCCACTCGGGCGCTCGCAGGTGGAGCCGAGTCAAAATATAACGCCGCAGCATGTGAGCTTTGATCTATGTCAGCGAGCGCAAGGGCTGCCGTCCACCGTCATGTTAGGCCGCTCATTTCCGTCCGCACGTCCCGAACCTCGCGATCCAATTCGCTAGTCAAACGGCTCACCCCGTCTCGCTCGGATCCCTTCGGTTTATCCGCATAGCCCTCTCAGTTACTGCAAGACCGAGCACACTGTGCCGCTGTCGCAGCACTGAATTTGACATGGCTCAATAACCCATAGCCTTAATTCGACTATATATTAAAACTTAACTCCGAATTGGAGGCTTCGCTGTATGCCGATGAAGCGCCCCCAGAAGCTGCCGGATTTTGAGCATTGCGTTCTCGGTGTCATCAAGACCAACGCGGAGTTTTTTGAGAAACCTCACTGGCGTGAGATTCTCAAGGGGTTCAAACAGCAACACATACCTTCCAGTAAGTCGTGGAGCCGAAGGGCCATGGTCACCAGTCTGCGGCTTCTTATTGTGAACGCCGAAGACATGATTGCGAAGCTGCAGGCGCTCGACGAAAAGGCGATACACATCCTTGATGACGAGGAAGTCCGGGAGCAGGACTAACTGTAATAGCCGGGCGGGCGAGACAGCCGGGTAACCTGAAAGAACGCTAATTCGCGCGATAGCCGAGTTGGGTAAGATTCGGGTTTCGAAGCATGGGCATAGACTGGAGCATGCGCGCGCGGTCTCCCAGGCCGGCAAACTTGTTTCTTGGGGAGACGGTGATGACCAAACCGGAATTTATTTCCGCCGAACTGGGAACACGGGTTACTGCACACGCACTGCATGTTGGAGACCGGATCAATACGATGGGCTTCGAGGGAGAAGCACTTTCGGCGGTCCCGCTCGCGATCCGGGTTCGCAAAAACGGCGTCGCTGTTCTGTTTCGCTACGGCGTCGCGGTTCTGATCGGTCTTTCGTCGCAAGACGAAAGCGGCTTCTTGGAAAAGCTGACGCCCCGGATCGGTGGGAGGCTCGAGCGGTTTGAGGAGGAAACCGCAATCGTTGCGTTCACCAGTGAGACCGAGGATCAGGTTCAGTCGGGAGGACCGATTCAATTGCGAGACATGTCACTAGAGAGGCTTCTTGTCATTGCGGACGTCCTGGCGAAGAGCGTCGTGCTTGCCCACGACGAACGCGAAGTCGCAAAAGTGTTCGAGATTATCGAGCCATTTACGAAAGAGCTAGCAGATCACGGACGAACTCGGCGAAACCGAAAAGGGATGCTGAAATTGCTCGGAAATGCGCTCCTGGTCCAGCACAGGGTATCTGGCCGTGTGGCAGTAGCGGAAAAACCCGATGCTCTGTGGGACAGGCCCGATCTTGAGCGGCTCTATGCCCGGCTTGAAGACGAATATGAACTCAAGGAGCGCGTCGATGCCCTCAATCGGAAACTTGCGGTGGTTGCTGAAACCGCCAACACCCTCGCTGACATTATCGATACCCGCCGATCGCTGCGCCTCGAACTCATCGTGGTCGTGCTGATCGCGTTTGAAATCATCGTCACCTTCTATCAAATCTACGCCGCCAGAGGCCACTGACGCTGGGGCCTTGCATCGATCCTACCCCGCAGCCGATAGACTTTATTACCTTCCTTCGCCGTGCACTTCATTTTGCCGCTCATCCTCAACATGTTGCCTGATCTTCGTCACGCGCTCCCCGGGCCACAATGCTTCGCAGCCCCGAAGCATCTCAAGCTCATCATCCACCTCATGGATGGTCAGGGGTGGGTGCATTGCCCGCAGAGCGGCGATCAACAACGCACGATCATTATCGTTCTCAACGTCGATACGGATGCTGCGATATTGCTTGCGCCCGGAGGTCGCGACATCGAAGTATCGGATGAGCATCGACGCATCATAGCTCGGTCGAGATATCATGGGACCAATCACGATATCGCTGCCATCCATGCCACGACAGATAGACTTAGCGATCTTATCTATGACTCTCATAATTGGTCTGCTAGTTTATTGGATCGATCTCGTCTGGTCTTATCAGATGGCGCACTAAATACGGCGGCGCAATGCTCGTGGGTTGTTGATGGTGTTGATCGCCGATCCTGTTCGTCGACGAGATCGTAGGGGCCGTCTACCGCTTCCTTTGCTCCAATGGCTGCGCTGTTGCTAATGCAGCAGGCGACAGCAACCGGGCCCCGAGTGGATCAAGGATACTGGCCGCAGGAAGCTTCGGTGAGATCGAGCAACATGGCATACTAAGGCGTATCGCCCTCCAATTCCGGCTATGTCAGCCGTCGTACCGAGGTCTTGAAGCAAACGCCCTTTGACGGCTTCGAGTCCGCCATCGGCTTCCGCCTTCCGGGAAGGTGTCCGACTTGCCGGACGCAAAGTGATTTGCACCTACATTGGGTCCCCATGACCGAATATGACATTTTTATGAATGATCCAACGCAATGAAGCCATCGTAAGCGCGATGCATACAGTTGATGGGATCCATCTCGTGCCGGATGTGTCATGAAATCTCAAATCATCGAACAGCTTGGACAGGCGGAGATTCTATTGCCGTCGCTGGTTGCGGAGGGGTTAGCCGCGAACGACCGGATCAAGGTTCGCATGAGCGCACTGCAGGCGGCCGCCCATCACGCGCAAGAGCCGGATCACCCCGCCGCCGATTTGCACGTCGAATGTCGCGCCGCCGGCATTGCGCCTGCCGCGCTCACAACCCTGATCGGCGGCGCCCATCTTGCCGGCTACGGTCGATTAGCCGCGCCCAACCTCACCAGGCTGATCAAGGAGATCAACGACGACGCGGCGACGATGCTGCGCGCGGTGAACGCCGGCAAACCGACCGAGGGCGAAACCATGAATGCGCGGCTCGCGGCGATCCGCGCTGCCGGCCTGCTGGAGGCCTCCGATGAAATCGAGATCGCGCGGGTCGCGAGGTTGACCGGCGTGGCGCAGGACGGCGCTGACAGCCTGCATCGTCTGGTGATGGATCTGCACAAGACGCTCAACAGGCTAGCCGTAGACTACTCCGAGGAGATCCTGGCGGGCGCCCACGTCTTCGGTTTGCACCCCGAAGACCGTGAGCCGGTGGAAAGTTTCATGAAGGGGCTCAACGAGACCCGTGCTCTGAAATTCAACCATCCCGGCCTTGAGACTACGGCGACCCGGTCGGGTGGCCGGCTGCTGATTCAAAACGATATCGGGACCACCGACGCCCACGTGATAGTCATTGCGGTAAAAAACAATTCCGTGACGGTGACCCATACGGACGTGCATCGGGCGCGCGCCAAATTCTTCATCGGTCTGTTCGACAAATTTCAGGTGAAATGGAGTGGACTCGATCGCCATGTCGCAGCGGGACTTGGCGAGGACAACGCCTTCTTTCTCGTCACCGGAGAGTTTCAGGCCGACAGCGCCTCCGATCGCAACGCCTTCCTGGCTGCGCTTGGCGCGGCGCTGGTATTTTTGATCGACTGGAACAGGGCGCGCAAGCTGTTGCGCAACTGGGTCGCAAAAGACGATGCGGTGCGCATTCTCGAATGGGCCGCCCGGCAACGGGTTGGCCACCGCGCCTTGCTTGAGCTTGGAGGCAATGAATTGATCGGCGCCGCGGTGCGTAACGCAGCACCGAGCCGGATCGGGTTCGGTGAGCGGCTGGATCAGGCGCTCGGGCGCAACGCCGCGATCGATTTCCTCAAAACCGCGATGCGCGTTTCGACCGAAGCTTTGAGTGCGGGGCGATCGGTCAGGCTGGTGCGCGACCAGATCGAAGCAGACCTGGTCAGGCATCTGGAACGCGTCGGCAGCGCGTTGCTCACCATCGTCCTGCGCCAGGTCGGATTAGCGCACGATGTGACCGCTGCGATCGCCCACCATATTGCCGCACTGCAGGCGGGCCGCCCGATCGACGGCAAGCTGCTCGCGGCACGCGCCAGCCAGATCGAACGCAAGGCAGACCACCTCGCAATCGAAGCCCGCAAGGAAGTGGCCCGCCTCGATGCCGACCCGATCATCGAACAGCTGGTGGACCGCGTCGAGCAATCCGTTGACGAACTGGAACAGGCCGCTTTTATTGCCTCGCTGACGCCGGCCGGGATTGATCCGGCGCTGCTGTCGACGCTCGCCGAATTATGCGCCGTCGCCACGACAGCAACGGAAGCGGCCGCCTCGGGACTGGCCGCCGCGGTCGAAGTCCCGGAGGGACGCCGCATCGATTCCGAAGACGTGCTTAACGCCGTCACCCGCCTGATCGATGCCGAGCACGCCGCGGATGAGCGGGAACGCAGTGTTACCGCGCAGGTGTTCGGCGGCGGCTTCAACGTGACGACGTCGCTCTCCGTTCTCGAGCTTGCCCGCGCCATCGAGCGTGCAACCGACCAGCTGGCTGGATTCGGACATCTGCTACGGCGGCACATCATGACTGAGTTGTCGGCCTAGGGAGGCTTTCGGCCACATCCTTCAAAATAGTCGCTGCCCAGGAGACGCGCGGCGTTGAGCCATCGCGTTTACGGAGCGGACCGCCGTAGCTGAGGCGGAGCAACTGGCTCTCGAGATCATGCGATGGCGGAATTTCAACGCGTACGATTTTGTATTTTGCGAATGCGGTCGTTTCCTGCATCTGCGGGCTATATCGCCAAAGGCAGCGTAAGCGACACCGAAATCAAAGAAACGGCCCCGTTGCGCTTAGACGCGCCGGAGCCGCTCACCCCCGGTCAAAGCGACGCCCGTCCCGGTCGTTAGACCGAGACAGTAAGTGACTTATAGTGAAAGTGGTTGCGGGGAAGCGCAACCACCGAGACCGACATTCGCTGGTAGTGGCGGTTTAAAGGGGGACAGTTCGCTACGTCCCGAGCGTAAGTATCTTCTGATTTATTGATATTTCTTG
>JBKQRS010000284.1:0-5947 GCA_052143915.1 Bradyrhizobium sp. | reverse complement strand
CTTTTGCCTGTTGGCGACCATCAGAATGATCGCAACCAGCAACCCAATACAGGAGCAGAGTAAACCGCCGCGCGACCCCGTCAGAAGCAGCGCAAAGAAGCAGGCGAGTGCAGCCGTCGATCGAGTGATGACCCTGAATAGGAGATGCTCATTCGAACGATCCAGCAGCAACAGCTGGATCGAAGAAAATTTGATCGATTGCAACGAGGAAAAGGCAAAACAGAACCAAAGGATCGCACCTGCACCGACAAATGTTGCTGCAGTGTTGTGGTTGATGAAGGTAGCGGTCAGGCTTCCGCGGTAAGCAAGCTTGGGTGCCCACAATATCATATCCGGCGTGAGTATCAGCGCAGCCAGGCCGTAAACAGCATAGAGCAAAATCGAATATTGCGCGATCGTGACAAGCTTCTCGCTGTTACGCCGCGATGTGCCGATGGTAAAGCCGTTAACGAAGGAGGTTGCGAAAAGCAAAAAATGCCCGATCGCAAACGGCGGTATCTCCGCGCGGCTTGAAATCCGGGGCAGCGTATCAAGGTTGAGAAGTTCGTTCGCGCGCCGCCAGCTCGGATCGCTGAGATGGTCGATCACATTAGGAGCTATCTGAACGATCGCTACGAGTGCGTAGATGCCGCACAAAACCAGAAACGCAACCAGTATCCAGCGCTGCAGGGTGCCCGTTGGTGCGGTCACACCACACGCGGCACTCATCGAAAGCAAAATAGTCCAAACTGCGATCCAGAACAGGTCAACCGACCCGAAGAACACCGGAGCCAGAACCAATACGACGATCGTCGTCCAAAGCTGGATGGATCTAAGCGCCGCAGCCCAAGACTCCGACCATATCGGGCGAATCATCGCGATGAAATCGTGACGTTCAGATCGTACCTACCACCTGGTATGTGCGGCCACGTTCGCGCTGGTCACGGCGTTTGACGTGTTAGACACAGACGTTGCTGTATTGTTGATCAGCAATAGCAGCTTGTAGTAATCCACAACTCTGGCGTTCGCGACGTACATGATGTCCTTGGATCGAATTTGAAAACCGCCTGCGAGCAGGTAACCCGATGGATCGCGTAAGTTCAGCCGGTAAATTGTCGGTATCTTCTCGAAAGTGAATCTCGTGGTGTCGACGCCGAGCTTCTCCAGGAAGTGACGATCCTCGTACCGATAGACGTAAACCTCGGCCGGGTCGGATTGCTGGTCGTTGAGCCCGCCCGCCTTGCCCATCGCCTGGGCCAGCGTCAGCGTCTCAACATCGAATGGAATCTCTGAATTGAAGCCAAAGACGTTTTGATTGAGAGCGCCAAGCGCGGTGAACGAAGGCGCTTCATGAGTGATAAAAATAACATCATTTGGTCGGATGAAGATGTTTTCGTTCGGATCGTGTACCACCCGGCTTAACAGGACCCTGACGCGCTTACCGTCCCGTTGCAGCGTGACGTAACTTTCAATCGCCTCGAACTTTGGACCGCCCGCGCGCGCAATCAGCGCCAGCAAACGCTCGCCGACGCTGTTGAGAGCCAACACACCCGGCGTATTCACATCGCCTAGAACGCTGACGACACTCGAGTGCTGCTGATTGAGACTGATGACCACCTGCGGCTCGATAGCGCGGTTACGCAACCGAGCAACGACGGCCTGTTGAATCTCCGGGATCGTCCTCGCCGCGGCCGGAATCTCGCCCGCGTAGGGAACATAAATGCTGCCCTTCTGATCAACGGCTTGCGCCGGCAGGTCAACAAAGTTCCCGGGCCGAGCACCCGCTGCTTGTCCTGGCGTAAACAGGCCGCCTGGCGCGGCTTCAAAGATCGATATGTTGAGCACGTCGCCAACGCCGACGACCTGGTTCGGCTTCGGGCGCTTATCCGGGAACTCGCCCTTAAACGAGATCAAATTGGGTTGCGACAAAAAGCCAATGGTATCCGCGGTGATGTCGACCAACGCATAGGGTAGCGCCGTCGCGGACCGTACGCCTGCTGTCGCATTTCCTGCTACGGCATCACTTTTCGGTCCGGTACCCGGAAGCAACCCGCACCCTGGCAGCAGGGCTGCAAGAGCGGCCGCAAAAAGCGGTGAAGCAAGTCTTTTCAGCATCCGGACACACTCTGCCGATCATCAGAACTACCGACCATCAACACGAGTCCCGGATTCAAAACCAGATGTCCGGCCAAGCCTGATCGGCAGTCAGCCGCGAGAGAACATTTGATTCTGGTTTCCAACGCCGCCCCTCAGTGACTGACTCAGTAGTCAAATTTTATGGTCAATTTGACGTTAATTAGCGAAGCGGGCCCCGCGAGCTTCAATCTCATGCAACGAACCTACAGAGGGAGTCGCCGGCATCATAGAGCGCAGTCTTAGCTAAGCCCTATTTTCGAGCATTCGTTGCATTCTGGCCACACTGCTTTCTGATCCGGGCATCGCGATTCAGTCTCGTGGCGGATGCGTCACTACAGAGGGCCGAGCCGCTCAAAACGCCTGTCCATTCCCAGACAAATCCTTAGAAAAACCAATCGATTGCACCCTTATCTCGACGCTCACTAGGATGGCGCCGCCAACGGCGTCAGAAATAGAGAGCCGGGCTTCCGGACCATAAGGCGGGGCCAAACCCACCTCACCCTGGAGCCTATTGGGGCACAACAATCTCGGTCGC
This sequence comes from Bradyrhizobium sp., assembly GCA_052143915.1. GTDB lineage: Bacteria > Pseudomonadota > Alphaproteobacteria > Rhizobiales > Xanthobacteraceae > Bradyrhizobium. Next base: position 3,297 of record JBKQRS010000284.1, on the reverse strand, counting down.
CGATAGCCGCGGCGGGAGCGGACGAACAGTCCCTCACGATGGAGGGAGAGGAACTGGGTTCTAAAACCCGGTGCCATCAGTTTCCGGTGGGGTAACTCTGATGTCCCATTTTTCGGCGTTTGACCGGTACCCACTTCGCTGGAAAACGCTGTATAGTGCTGACGAGCTAAAGTTCCGGCCTACGGACGAGCATCATGACTACCACATCGCTGAGCCGAATGGTCGTGCCGTCCATGGCGTTTGTTGCGGCCTGTGGCATGGCGCTTGTCTTCGCCATCCAGCACGTCCGCCGCGAACCGCCGGTTGACATAAAGGCCGCAACCGCCGCACCAGGGGTCTCAAAGCCGGCATCGGACGCGAGAGATCAGGGTCCGGCCGCGCTCGCGGCGGCGCAAGCGAAAGCAAACGCCGTGACGGTCGCCCTGGCCGGACCGCCCGTACCCCCGGACAGCGGCGACGGCGTGCCGGCGTTCGACATTGTCCGCATCGAGCCGACGGGCGAAGCGGTGATCGCGGGCCGGGCGACGCCAGGCGCAACGGTGGAACTGCTACGCAACGGCGAGCTGCATGATCGAACCGTCGCGGATCCATCCGGACAATTCGTTATGGTCTCGCCTCGGCTTCCCTCAGGCACTTACGATCTGACGTTGCGCTCCAAGCAGCCGGACGGCAAACAGGCCACGTCCAAACAGAGCGTGACGGTGGCGCTTGAGCCGAGATCGGCCGACCAACCGTTCGTGGCGCTGATGACGCCAGACAAACCCACCGTCGTGCTATCGCAGCCAGCAGCGCCAAGGCCGCTGGCCGGCGCAGTGGTTGTGGAGGCGGTCGAGACCGAACCAGGCGGCAAGCTCCATGTGAGCGGCCAAGCGCGTCCCGGCGCGGCGGTGAGGCTTTATCTCAACGACAGCTTTGTTGCCTCGGTAACGGCCGGCGCGGATGGACGTTTTGCGCTCACGATCAATGAAGGGGTAGCGCCCGGCAGCTACCGCGTCAGGCTGGACGAGCTGGGGTCGAGTTCCGGTGCGGTGCGCGCACGCGCCGAGGTACCGTTCAACGTTCCCGACACGGTGGCCACCGCGTCTGTGCCGGCGCAGGCCACAGCGTCCAAGCGGCCGGACATTGCCGCTGCACAACAGCCGCAGCTGGCGGCCGCCGTCGCGACCGTCCTGCCAGACAGAGGTTCGGCCTCCACCGTGGTCGTGCCGAAGATCGCGACTACCACTGTTTCCCGAGGCGACAGCCTCTGGCGCCTTAGCCGCGACACCTACGGCGCGGGCACGCGCTACGCCGTCATTTACAAGGCGAATCGGGAGCAGATCCGCAATCCCAACCTGATTTATCCCGGCCAGATCTTTGTCCTTCCGACGCAGTGACGCACGCCCATAGTAGCGCCTTGCTGCGACAAAGTGCACAAAGTCCACACCAAACGGGATAGATCCCGTACGTGGGTTTATCTGGCCACGGTCCCTCTGGCGCTAAGCCCCTTGGTGGGCAGCGCGGTTCCCGCACTTTGAACGCGAAAACGATTTGACGATTAAAACTTCTGGAGCACCGCGATGGGGAAACTTTCAGCATAAGGCTGACCATCATACCCGCTCCAAAAGCAATCCACTTGATCGCCCGTTGTATTGTCAACAGTCATCAAAGGTCCGCCTGAACGAAGCCTAACAAGATCGCCTGGCTGAAACGAAGCAGCGATCTGTCTTCGCACTGCGGGGTTCGATTGAGGAGTTTCGGAAGAGGCTGGAACCGACGACAGCAAACCGATCGCAATCCAGAGAGTTATAGTTGCGGATAATATCGGTTTTGCAAAAGCTGACATCGTCGTCTACCCGGCTCGGTGGGCAGTAATCATGCTTTTGGATGATAATCGGGGGCCACGTCGCCCGTTCCGAGAGATTTTTATAAAATGTTATTTATGCATGGGGACATTCGGGTCATGTGCTTATCAACATAGAGCCTGGAACATTAGGGACAGACGCCATGACCTGAGGACGGCCGCTCTTTTTCAGTGGGTCAATCGCGCCGCTTTGACCGGCAGATCACTTCCGGTCTTCCCCTGGGAGCAGACATTTTCGGTGTCGGGCGGCATGTCCCAAACGTGCCAAACCCGGAAGTCGCTTAGGGCCCTAAGCGCCAATGCTCAGAAATTCCAACAGTCGGTTCTCACTGGCTGTGGCCATTTCGCCGCGCCGTTATGGGCGATCATTTCTTGTTGCTGCTGAGAGGTGCACCGTCCGCCCGGTGGCGTGACAGTTTCAATCGATCTAATGGCTTGTTGGCATCGCGGCGGTACCTTCGAGAATTCAGGATTCTTCTCTTGGAGCAACACGCTGACGGGAATTTCGCCCGTGCGAGCATTGACTAACGACTGCTGCAACCTGACGACGCCCTGCAAATAAGTTTCGTATTCTTGAGGTGTGCAGGAATTTCGGATTGAGTCCTCGCGCTGGTTCTCGTTTTGCGCTGTCTGTGCCGATGTCGGCCGAAGTAGAATTGCAAGCACCATCAAGATCACAGACCGGTACATATGCCGTTCCAATCCGAACAATGAGTTACTTTACCGTTTCGCAGCGTGTCTTACGCTCATCTATTTCCGCTTGCAGTTTGTCGGCCGTCGTCTCGAACACCTTTGGCTCATGAGATGCACTATCATAGGCATCGGCGAAACCAACAAGCGGTATTGCGAGGCTGATCGGTGAATTGGCTTTGTCCACCGCCTCAAGTGCGAGAATGCGCCCGTGCTTTAGGTTAGCAACGAGTTCTGCTCCAGCTTCGTATTCCGCCATGCAGCCGTTAGCGCGGCAGCCCGCATTGGGCCGCTCGATTGGCTCGCTCTGATCGATGATGATACGAACACCGCGCTCCGTATTCACTCGAGGTGGTAGGGTAATGCTTAGGGTCTTTTTCGGCTCCCCGAGCCGCTCAATGAGTGCGGCCGAAACAACCGACGCACAATCGGAGTGGCCTTCGCTCCATACGAAGCACGTTTCATTCAAGCAGGTTTTGATCCAGGGCGCATAGGTCAGTGTCAGCAAATTGGGCTCGTTAGCGGCCGCAGGCGTAACGACGAGAGCCGCAAGTACCGTGGCGGCGAAGGAACGCAACATCATGTATTTTATGCCTGCCTCCAGAGAACGGATGCGCGCATGTTTTACCGCAGAGTTTGTTCACATTAGGGGCAATGTTGCCTTGGACCGCCACTTCCGCTTTGGGTCGTGTGTCACGAGCGTAGCCGGTCCAAACGGCGACGCGCAACTGTACGAGAGATGAAGGAGGGCCCTTCGGGTTCGG
>JBKQRS010000283.1:0-11840 GCA_052143915.1 Bradyrhizobium sp. | reverse complement strand
CCCGCATAGCGCCAACAAATCGCAGGCCGAGATTACGCACCAGAGGAGGACGCCCCGAAACCACCCGCATGAGCCGTATTGTCTCAGCTTCGCGACATCTTCGTTACCCTCGGCAGAGGCAATCAGCAGTGATTCCGCCTCCTTGGCCAAGTCAGTTGGCGAGGTCCCTTAAAAAGGCGCGCACGTCTGTTCATGGGCACTTTTCGGACCTCATGCGATGCCCGACGTGAGTCCGGAATACGCACCAAAGCGGACGACTGCCGACAACATCGAATCTTTGGCGTCACACTCTGGTTCTTGACCGCCTGCGCTGCTGTGGATGATTTGCCCGTCGTGCCAATCTGCCGCGGCTCCGCGTCATTGATCTGGTCCCCAAATCACCGGCATCTTTCCGCCATCCCGTCCCACAAGAGGGGCGTATCATGATCGTCACCGACGTTGGGTTGCGGGATGCGATGGACGCTTTGGCGACGCCAGACGAGCGGCGTGTGAGGCGGACGGCGAAGTCGTGTGGTCCTGATGCCCCGACGCTGGCAGCAAGTTGGTGGAGGCACCTCCGTCAATGACGGTGGCAAACAAGCCCGGTCACCGAGGAGAGCGCGATATAAGCCGTAAAACCATTGCGCGGGGAATGCCGGGTGTTTCCGGTGTGACCGTGGTGACTAACGCGCGTGTTTACTACCCACCACGCGCGGCTACGGGCGCACCAGGCGCCCGGCATTCCCTGCGCCCTCTGTTTTGAGGGGGCGGAAGTTTCTGCACAACCCGGGCGCGTCGCGTCGCGGGAAAGGTGGATTTATGCCCTCCCGGCCATTCACCTTGGATATCTCCGCGGGCTGTCATCTAACCTTCAAATCCCTGCGTCAATGATGAACGCTCACTGTATCAGGGGCGTCAGCATGAGCGATTTAGCACTCAACCAACCGATGGACGGGACAGACGGAGGGCCAATCCAGCCTGCTTCACGGCCCAATCTCGACAAGGGCTTCAACCCTCTGACGATGATCATCTTTTTCGGCATTCTCGCCGTCGGGCTGCTGTTCGTGGCCTACAGCATCTATGTCGATGTCAATGCCACGGGCACCAAGGTCACCACCTACCTGCCCTATCTGCTCTTGATGGTGGCCTTGCTGATTGCGCTCGGGTTCGAGTTCGTCAACGGGTTCCACGATACCGCCAACGCGGTTGCGACCGTGATCTATACCCATTCGCTTCCGGCCGAGTTCGCGGTGATGTGGTCGGGGTTCTTCAATTTCCTCGGCGTGCTGGTGTCCACCGGCGCCGTCGCCTTCGGCATCGTCTCGCTGCTGCCGGTCGAGCTGATCCTTCAAGTCGGAAGCAGTGCCGGCTTCGCGATGGTGTTCGCGCTGTTGATCGCGGCGATCATCTGGAATCTCGGAACCTGGTATTTCGGCCTGCCGGCTTCCAGCTCGCACACCCTGATCGGTTCCATCATCGGCGTCGGCGTGGCCAATGCGCTGATGCGCGGCCGCGACGGCACCTCCGGCGTTGACTGGAGCAAGGCTGTCGAAATCGGCTATGCGCTGCTGTTGTCGCCGCTGGTCGGTTTCATCTGCGCGGCGATTCTGCTGATGCTCTTGAAACTGATCGTTCGCAATCCCGCGCTCTATGCCGCGCCGGAAGGCAACAAGGCGCCGCCGCTGTGGATCCGCGGCCTCCTGATCCTGACCTGCACCGGTGTCAGCTTTGCGCACGGCTCGAATGACGGCCAGAAGGGCATGGGCCTGATCATGCTGATCCTGATCGGCACGGTGCCGACGGCTTATGCGTTGAACCGCGCGCTGCCGGAATCGCAGGTGGCGCTGTTCCAGAAGACCTCGGACGCGGCCTCCGCCGTGATTGCGGCCAAGGGCGCCGGCCACAACATCATCGGCGACCCGCGTCCGGCGGTGACCCAATATGTGTCCCAGCACAGCCTCAACGAAGGCACCTATCCGTCGCTTGCCGTGCTTGTGAAGGATGTCGGCGACCAGGTTCAGAAATACGGTTCGCTCAACAAGGTGCCGGCGGAAGCGGTCGGCAATACCCGCAACGACATGTATCTGATGTCGGAGGCGATCCGCTTCCTGATGAAGGACAAGGAAAACGATCTGAACAAGGAAGAGATCGGGATCCTGAACGCCTACAAGGGCTCGCTCGACAGCGCCACCAAGTTCATCCCGAACTGGGTGAAGATTGCGGTCGCGCTGGCGCTCGGCCTCGGCACCATGATCGGGTGGAAGCGCATCGTGGTCACCGTCGGCGAAAAGATCGGCAAGACCCATCTCACCTACGCGCAAGGCGCGTCCGCGGAACTGGTTGCCGCCGCCACGATCGGCGCCGCCGACATGTTCGGCCTTCCCGTCTCCACCACGCATGTGCTGTCATCCGGCGTCGCCGGAGCCATGGCCGCCAACGGATCGGGACTGCAGATAGCGACCATCCGCAACATGGTGATGGCATGGGTGCTGACGCTGCCGGCCGCGATCCTAATCTCGGGCGCATTGTACGTGATTTTCTCGCGCCTGTTCTGATACGGCGGATCCGACGCAACGAACAAAGGCCCGCGTGGCTAGCGCGGGCCTTTTGCTGGAGAGACAGCCTTGAAATTCCGCCGCGAGGCTTCACACGGCAAGCGTGTTCTCGACCAGCTTGATCCAGTACGAGGTGCCGAAGACGATCGCCTCGTCGTTGAAATCATAGGCGGGATGATGCAGGCCCGCGCTGTCGCCGTTGCCGCAGAAAATAAACGCGCCCGGCCGCTGCTCCAGCATATAGGCGAAATCCTCGCCGCCCATCAAAGGCGGCATCTCACGGATGTTGGCGTCGCCGGCAACTTCCTTCGCCACCTTTATCGCGACATCCGTCTGCGCGGCATGGTTGACCACCACCGGATAGCCGTGTTCGTAAGTGAGATCGATCCTTGCGCCCGTCATGCGCGCCACGCCGTCGACCACCTCGCGCACGCGTTTCTCGACCAGCGCCCGCACCTCGGGCGTCAGCGTACGGACGGTGCCTTTCAGCACGGCGGTCTGCGGGATCACGTTGCGCGCGTTGCCGGCATGGAATTCGCACATCGAGACAACCGCGGATTCCAGCGGATCGACGCTGCGCGACACGATGGACTGCAAGGCGGTGATCAGCTGCGCGCCGACCAGAACGGAATCGATCGAAATATGCGGGCGCGCGGCATGCCCGCCGCGCCCCTCGATCCGGATATCGACGGAATCGGTGGAGGCCATGATCGGACCGGGCCGGATGGCAAACGAACCGACCGGAATTCCGGGACCGTTATGCATGCCGTAGACCTGATCGATGGCGAAGCGGTCCAACAGCCCGTCCTTGATCATCGCCGCGGCGCCGGCGCCGCCCTCATCCGCCCGCTGAAAGATGACGACCCCAACGCCTGCGAAATTCCTGGTATCCGAGAGGTAACGGGCCGCGCCCAGCAGCATCGCGGTATGTCCGTCGTGGCCACACGCATGCATCTTGCCCGGCGTCTTGGAGGCATAAGGCAGTTCGGTCGCCTCCTCGATCGGCAGCGCATCCATATCGGCGCGAAGCCCGATCACCCGGATATCGCCGTTGCCGGCCGGCTTGCGTCCCCTGATGACGCCGACCACGCCGGTGCGGCCGAGACCCGTAGCCACCTCGTCACAGCCGAATTCCCGAAGCCGCTCCGCCACGAATGCCGCCGTGCGGTGAACGTCGTACAGCAATTCAGGATGTTCATGGATATCCCGGCGCCAGGCCTGAATATCGGGTTGGAGGTCGGCGACGCGATTGACGATGGGCATGGGAGAGCTCGGTCCAGACTTCTGCTGTTTTCCCCTGTCTAGCACGCAGCCACGATCCGCCCAATACTCCGCGCGGGCGCTGTACAGGGACCCACGGCGAGGATAAGGCCTTGGCTGCCCCAGGAATGCATGGTGAATGCGTGGTGATGGTTTCATGAAGCGGCTTGAAGGTGATTTCGACTATATCGTCGTGGGCGCGGGCACCGCGGGCTGCATCGTCGCCAATCGCCTGTCGGCCGATCCGAGGAAGCGGGTCCTGATCCTGGAGGCCGGCGGCGGCGATAACTGGATCTGGTTCCACATCCCGGTCGGCTACCTCTTCGCCATTGGCAACCCGCGTTCCGACTGGATGTTTCGGACCGAACCGGAAGCCGGTCTCAACGGCCGCTCGCTGGCCTATCCGCGCGGCAAGGTGATCGGTGGCTCCTCCGCCATCAACGCCATGATCTCGATGCGTGGACAGGCTGCCGACTACGACCATTGGCGCCAACTCGGGCTGACCGGCTGGGGTTACGACGACGTGCTCCCCGCGTTCCGCAGGCTCGAAGATCACTTTCTGGGCGAGAGCGAACATCACGGCACCGGCGGCGGCTGGCGGATCGAAGCCCCGCGCCTGTCATGGGCCATTCTGGACGCGGTCGGCGACGCGGCGGAACAGATGGGAATTCGGAAAATTCCGGATTTCAACACCGGCGACAATGAGGGCGTCGGCTATTTTCACGTTAACCAGAAGCGCGGACGCCGCTGGTCTTCGGCACGAGGCTTCCTGAAGCCTGCGTTGAAGCGCACCAATCTGCGCCTCGAAAAGGACGTGCTGGTCGACCGCCTCATCATCGAGGACGGCCGCGCCGCCGGCGTGCGCTTCGCCAGAGGCGGCGAAGTCATCGAGGCCCGTGCCAAGGGCGAAGTGATCCTGTGCGCCGGCTCGATCGGCTCGACCCAGGTGCTGCACCGCTCCGGTATCGGGCCGGCGGAATGGCTGACGCCGCTTGGGATCGAGAGCGTGCTGGACCGGCAAGGCGTCGGGCGGAATCTACAGGACCATCTGCAGCAGCGCGCGATTTACAAGGTTTACGGCGTGCGCACGCTCAACGAGACCTATTATTCATTGGTCCGGCGCGGCCTGATGGGCCTCGATTATGCATTCCGCCGCCGTGGCCCGCTGACCATGGCGCCGTCGCAACTCGGCATTTTCACCCGCTCGGATCCCCATCGCGAACGCGCCAATATCCAGTTCCACGTGCAGCCGCTCTCGCTTGACAAATTCGGCGACCCCCTGCACCGCTTCCCGGCAATCACGGTGAGCGCCTGCAATTTGCGGCCGACCTCGCGCGGCACCGTGCGGATTCGCGCGGCCGCGCCCGATCAGGCGCCCTCGATCGCGCCGAACTATCTTTCGACCGGCGAAGATCGTCAGGTCGCCGCCGATGCCATCCGCACCACGCGCCGCCTGATGAAGCAGCCTGTACTCGCGCCCTATCATCCCGAGGAATATCTTCCGGGCCCCTCGGTCGGTGACGACGATGCGTCGCTGGCGAAAGCCGCCGGCGATATCGGCACCACGATTTTCCACCCCGTGGGAACGGCGAAGATGGGCACAGTCGGCGATCCCATGGCCGTCGTCGACGAGCGCCTGCGTTTTTACGGGATTTCGGGACTGCGCGTGGCCGATGCCTCGGTGATGCCGACGATCACCTCGGGGAATACCAATACGCCAACCGCGATGATTGCCGAGAAAGGCGCAACGATGATCATAGAGGATTCGCGCTGATCCGTAAAAAAGCAGCCGTCGCACTCAGGCGTGCCTTGCGCGAGCGATGGCGACGCAAGCCGCGATGAGCGAACGAATGGAAATAAGTCAGGGAAGGCCCAGGGCTAGGCCGATCTGCGCACCGCGTTGTCGACCAGCGTCTTGCCCAGCGACCAGATCGCGCCCGGAACCTTGTGGCTGGAGGCGATCACCTGATCGAACGCTGTCTCGATCCAGTTGCAGTCCTGTTCGGTGATGGTCAGCGGCGGCAATAGCTTGATGGTGTGGCTGCCGTGGCCGGAGACCTGGGTCAGGATCTTGTGATCCTTGAACAGCGGCACGGTAATAAGCTGACAGAACAAGCCCTTGTTGGCGGTTTCGAGCACATTCCATGAAGCCTTCAACCGCAACGACTTCGGCGGCCCGAACTCCAGACCGATCATCAGTCCCTTGCCGCGAACCTCCTTCAAGAGCTCATAGCCTGGGACCATTCGGGTGAGAGCGAGCCGAAGCTCAGCGCCGCGCTTGGCGGCAGCCTCGATCAGCTTCTCCGATTTCAGAACCTCGAGCGTGGCGATTCCGGCCGCCATGGCGAGATCGTTTTTCGCAAAGGTCGATCCGTGCACGACCGCGCGATCCATTTGATTGAAGATCTTGTCGAAGATGCCCTTGCGGGTAAGCAAGGCGCCGACCGGAACATGACCGCCCGACAGCGCCTTGGAGAGCAGAACGATATCGGGCTCGACATTCCAGTGTTCGACGGCGAGGAACCGACCGGTTCGACCCATTCCGGTCTGGATCTCGTCCGCCACCATCAAGGTGCCGTACTTGCGACAGAGCGCGGCGGCACCGGGGAGAAACTCGTCGGTGGGCATGTTGACGCCCTTGCCCTGGATCGGCTCGACAATGAAAGCGGCGACCTCGCGCGACGACAATGCCTGCTCGAGCGCGGCAAGGTCATTGAACGGGACCGAGGTGCATCCGGGCAGCAGCGGCTGGAACCCGCCGCGGAAGTTGGGATCGTCGGTCAGCGACAGCGCGCCGTAGGTCAATCCATGGTAGGCGTGCGCGCAGTAGACGATACCGGGCCGGCCGGTCGCGCCGCGGGCGAATTTGATCGCAGCTTCGACGCATTCCGCCCCGGAATTGGCAAAAAATACCTTGTCCAGATATGGCACATATTTGAGCAGGCGTTCGGCGAGCACGCCGGCCAGAGTCGAGACATCCAGCTGCACGAGATTGGGCAGATCGCTATCGAGGACGCTTTTCAATGCCTGGCGCAGCGCTGGATGGTTTCGCCCAATCGCAAAAACGCCAAATCCGCTGAGTAAGTCGAGGTAGCGAGCGCCGTCGCGATCGTACAGGTACTGGCCTTGGCCCTTCTGAAAGCCGACATCATAGCCGATCGTTTTCAGGACCCGGACCAGCTGTTCGTTCAAATGGCGCGCATGCATGGAACTGCGCTGCGACTGCCGGTCTACAAACATCGCGGGAACGTCTAGATTTGAATATGGCATCAGCTACATACTTCGATTGTTGGCCGTTCCGTCAACTGAAAACGCTCAATGCGGCGTTTTGCCCTCCTTCGGAAGACCCATTTAAGCACAGGTTCAAGCCATGTTGCACTGCCCACGAAAAATCATGCGCAAAGTAATATTTTCCGCGATATTTTTGACGACCGGTCTTGCGTCCGCCCTGGCGGCGGATCCGACGGGCGACTGGCGGGTTGCGGACGGCGTCGCCAACATCCGGGTCGCAGAATGCAACGGCAGCATGTGGGGCGTCGTGGCGTGGGAGAAGTCGCCGGGCGGGCGCGACACCAACAATCCGGATGTCTCAAAAAAGAGCAGGCCCACCCTGGGCATGCCGATCCTGATCGACATGAAGAAGAAGGCCGGGGTCGATCAGTGGGAAGGCCAAGTCTATAACGCCAAGGACGGACAATTCTACAGTTCGACGATCAAGCCCGTCGGATCCGACCAGCTTGAAATTCAAGGCTGCGTGCTGGGCTTTCTCTGCGGCGGGGAGACCTGGACCCGCGTCGCGGGGCCAATTCCCTCAAGCCCCTCAAACACCATGGCCAAGGCGGCGCCGAAGGCTCCGGGCGCGCCGAAGACCACAGGGTCCCTCAACCCGGCAGCGAAAACCTCCGGTCCAAAGCAGGCGATGGCCGCGGCGACTGATCCGGTCGGCGATATCTGCCTACTCCCCGAGATCGCGCGGTTTGCCCATTAGCGCAGGCTGAAACAGCAACACCGCGGCCAGCGTGGTGACGAGCGAGAGCGCCAGAAGCTTGCCCATGCTCGCCGTCCCCGGATGGCTCGAGAGCCACAGGCTGCCGAACGCCGTGGCTGTCGTCATCGCGCTGAAAAATATCGCTCGTGTCAGGCTCGACTGCAGCAGATTTGTCTTTCCGGCGCGCCACGCCGTTACGTAGTAGATCTTGAATGCCACGCCGACGCCGAGCAGCAATGGCAGCGCGACGATATTGGCGAAGTTGAGCGGCAGCCCGATCAGCACGCAGATTTCCATCGTCACCGCTCCCGCGACCAGCAGCGGGACCAGCGTCAACAGCACGTCGGTGACGCGTCGCAGGGTAAGCCAGAGCAGAAAACTGATCACGACCAGCGCCGTCAGGCCGGCATGGATGAAGGCCTTGACGACGGTGTCGCCGGATTTGAGAATCGATACCGGTCCGCCGATCGCGGTCGGCTCGGCCGCCAGAACGGCAGCCGCAAATTTGCGCAGCGTGTCGTTGTCGTTGGGGTCGCCGCGCGGCTGCGCTTCGACGCGCATCAAGCCGTCCTTGGCTTTCCAGCTGTTCACCAGGTCAGCCGGCAACGTCTTCAGGCTGACCGGCCTGGCCTGCAGCGCGTTCTTGAGTTGATCGAGCACCACCTTCAAAGGGGTGATGAAAATGGCTTGAGTCTTGTTGCGGACGGCCTCGTTCGAATCGGCGAGCCTTGACAAGACATCGGCAAGCCGCCGCGACGCCACAGCTCCCGGCCCCTTTGCGTCGCCGGCGGTCTTCCGCAGACTCTCCACAGTTCCCTTCAAGGCCTCGACATTTTCCGCGTCTGACGGCGGTTCATCAACGGATTCGGGGTTGAGCGCGGGATTTAGAACCTTGGCGCCCTGGGCGATAAGCTTCAGCTTTTCCGGCTGGTCTTCGGGCACAAAACTGTCCAGCGACATGACCCGGAGGACTTCCGGTACCTTTTCAAGCCGGGCTTCAATCTTCTTCGCATCGGCTTCCGAACGCGTCATCACATTGATGGCGTTGGCGCCGGTGTTCGGATCCTTTCTCAGATCGAGAAAGGTGGCGATCGATTCGACCTTGGGATTGCGCAGGTTGATCGGGTTGAAATCGAATCTGAGGAAATAGAGCAGCGGCAGGCCGGCAACCGCAACCAGAAGGGTGCTGACGATGATGATCACGCGGTGCTTTTCGAGGAAGTGATCGACCGGCGCCAGGAACGCGTAGCCAACAGGCTCTTTTTCCCCGGGAGGATTGAGCAGGCTCAGCAACGCGGGCAGCACGGTGATGCTGGAGAAAAAGGCCACCAGCATGCCTACGCCGGCGATCTTGCCGAGTTCCGAAACGCCCTTGTAGTCGGTCGGCAGGAACGAGAGGAATCCAGCCGCCGTCGCCATCGCGGCGAGCGACAGCGGGATCGCGGAATATTCGGCCGCCTTCTCGAGCGCGGTCTGCAGATCGTTGCTCTTGAATCGCTCCGACCGGTAGCGGACGCTGAACTGAATGCCGAAATCCACGCCCAATCCAACGAACAGAACGGCGAACGCAATCGAAAGCAGGTTCAGCGACCCCACCATCATCAAGCCGACCGCGGTGGTGATCGAAAGGCCGATGAAGAGATTGGCGAATACCGCAGAAATGATCTTCGCCGAATGCAGCGCCATCCAGAGAATACACAGCACGACGAGGACGGTGCCGATCCCGTTGACGACGGCACCGTCCGCAACCGTTGCGAATTCCTCGTTGGCGATCGGAACCGGCCCGGTCAGCCTGACCCGCGCGCCATAATCCCCGGCGAGGTTAAGGTCGCTGGCGGCTTGTCGGATGGCGTCGGTGGCGGCCTTCCCGGGCTCCAGCGCATTGAAATCGAGAATGGGCTTGAACTCGATGAAGGCCCGCCGGTCAGCGTCGGTCAAAGGTTTCTCGCTGACGAGTTCGCGCCAGGAGAAAGTCGCGTTGCCATTGTTCAGCACGTTCTCGACCGTCTGGCCGATCTGGTTGAACGGCCGCTCGGTGCTATCAAGCTTGACCTGCCCGCGCTTGACGCCGGCCAATCCGGTTTCCAGCGCACCGGTCAATCCCCGCAAGGAGGGATCGCCGGCCATGATTTCGATCAGCGGCGCGGCGGATTCGAACTGGCTGGTGAAACGGGCAACCTGGTCCACCGGAAGAAACAAGAGCCCGTTCTTTTCAAAGAACTCTCCCGAACCAAGTGGCTGGACAGATTCGAAATGTTTGGTATCGCCGGCCAATTTCTGGTTAAGCGCAGCGCTCGCGGAGTTCGTCAGTTCCGGCGTCGGCGCTTCCACGACGGCCAGGATCGTCCTGTCCCGATCGAAAGCCTCGTCGAATTGAATGTCGCGCTGGCGCCAATCGAGATCTGGCGAAATCAACGTATTGATATCGGTGTTAATTTCGAACTTCCGGGCAGTATAGAAGCCCGCCGCGACCGCAAGAATGAGCGCGATCAGGACAGTGGTGGCGGCAAACCGTGTGCAGGCTTTGACAATCGATACAACAATACTTGTCAGCACATTTTTTCTTTCTAGTGTTAACTGCCTGCCGGAAACGCCCGCTATCTAGCGGAGTTCCGTAAGCCAATCTAATGTTGTTTTTGAGCTTTTTTTCTTCGGGGACGGGCAAAAATAGCTCAAATCGTGCCAAAACCATGCCCGTGGGCGCTTTGAGACGGATTAGCCGCGCAAAGTGACGAACAAGTGAGGGGGAGGGTTTATCCCGCTTCGGTCTGCGGGTTGCTGTATTATAATACCGAATAAGACGCCGGCGCCGCCTGACCTCTGCGCTCGGGGCAGGCCCCTCTTGCGATCCGCCTTTTCTAGCCGATCATTTTTTGACACAAAGCCCTGCGCCGCCATGTCGTTAGGGGGTTGGTGCGGATATTGCAGATATCCGCACCGGATGGAGACACAGAGAATGAGAGTGGTGCAACTTGCGTAACGGGCGTCCCATGGAAGTGTATCTTGCGCAACCGCGCGGGTTTTGCGCGGGTGTCGTGCGCGCGATCGAGATCGTCGAGCGCGCCCTCGAAAAATATGGCCCGCCGGTCTATGTGCGACACGAGATCGTCCACAACAAGTACGTAGTCGAGAGCCTCAAGAACAAGGGCGCCATCTTCGTTGAGGATCTCTCCGAAGTGCCACCGCACGCCGTCACCGTGTTCAGCGCCCACGGCGTGGCGCGGAGCGTGGAGGAGGAAGCCGCCGCGCGCGGGTTGCCGGTCCTCAATGCGACCTGCCCGCTGGTGACCAAGGTTCACAACCAGGGCAAACGCTATATGTCGAAGGGCCGGGCGCTCATCCTGATTGGCCATGCCGGCCACCCGGAGGTTGAGGGAACCATGGGCCAGGTTCCCGGCCCGGTGCTGCTGGTCCAGAACGTCGAGGATGTCGCGGCCTTGACGATCCGGGCGGACACGCCGGTGGCCTATATTACCCAGACCACGCTCAGCGTGGACGACACCAAGGACATTATTGCGGCCCTCCAGCAACGTTTTACGGATATTCAAGGCCCGGACATCCGGGATATCTGCTATGCGACACAGAACCGCCAATCTGCGGTAAGGGACCTCAGCAAGCTCGTAGATGTTATCCTGGTGGTGGGCGCCAACAACAGCTCCAATTCGAACAGGTTGCGCGAAATCGGCACTGAAGTCGGCGTTGCGAGTTACCTGATCGCTGACGGCAGCGAGTTGAACCCGGATTGGCTGAAGGACGCCAAGGCCGTCGGCATCACCGCCGGTGCCTCAGCACCGGAAGTGCTTGTTGACGACGTGATCGAGGCCCTGAGGCGCATCGGACCGGTCGCGGTGTCGGTGCTTCCTGGCCGCGAAGAAAATATTGAATTTCGGCTTCCGGCAGAGCTGGCGGCGAGCTGATCCACTCCTCTACTTGAGTCCAGAAAGAAACTTGTGATGGCAATACCGTTCTTCAAGGAAATGCTTATCGGTGGCTATCTGCTGAAGCAGAAGCTGCTCGGCCGGAAGCGTTATCCGCTGGTGCTGATGCTTGAGCCGCTG
>JBKQRS010000282.1:0-5047 GCA_052143915.1 Bradyrhizobium sp. | reverse complement strand
GCCGGCACGGGAGCCCTCGTTGCGTGGACGAGGCCCTGACGGCGATCAATCTTGCGATCAGCTTCAGCACCGAGAGGCAATGGTAAGAAACACGTCGCCCCAGGGGTCAAATCCGCGTGCTGACGTCCAGCTGCCGCAGTGGGATGATGCCGGTTGGGATCAGGAACACGATGAGGCGGCGGGCCATCGCGCACGCCGGCTGTTGTCGCGGTCGAGTTCGCGCTTCTATTTGCTCAGCGATCGCTTCGGCGCGTTCAGGCACTGGCTTGCCGGTGAACGCTGGATTAAACGTGTTGCCATCGCTATCACGGCGCTGCTGGCGATCTTCGCCGGGTGCTTTGGCGGGTTGTGGTGGCGGCTGGGCGCCGGTCCGATCAACCTCGAAATGGCCACGCCCTGGCTGGCTTCCGCCATCGAGGAAAATATAGGCCACGGAAATACCGTTGAGGTCGGCGGCACGCAGATCGAACGTGCCGGCAGAATTCGCATCGCGGTGCGCATCCGCGATATCATCGTGCGGGATCGTGACCATGCGATCGTGGCCAGCGCGCCGAAGGCTGAGGTGAAGCTTTCGGGCTCCGCGCTGTTGATGGGGCGTCTTCGCGCCGAGAGCCTCAACCTGGTGGATGCCGAGCTCGCGGTGCGAATCACGCCGGACGGCAACGTCACCGTTTCCGCAGGCGACAATGCGCGGCCGCTTGCGACCGGCGTCGCTTCAAAGAAAGACGCTGGTATTCCGGCCACGTTTCCACGCCAGGCGGGGCCATCCGCGGCTCCCTCTGCATCTTCACCTTCTGCCCAATCCGCCGCTCCGCCGGCAGCTCCCGACAGCGCTCAAAGCGGACTGCTTGCCGGTCTTGACTGGCTCGATAGCCTGAGCCTGACCGGCTTTGATGGACAAAACCTCAATGAAATCGGTTTGAAGAACGGCAACCTGACCGTCGACGACCAGCAGCGCGGCAACAAGTGGAATTTCCAGAACATCACCCTCAGCCTGCGGCGGCCCAGCGGGGGCGGGGTAGCGCTCAGCGTCGGCGAAGAGGGCAAGCATGCCTGGTCGCTGCATGTAGCGGTGGGAGCTCCCGCGAACGGCGTGCGATCGGTGGATATACGGGCCGACAAGATCTCGACGACGAATATCCTCTTGGCATTGCGGTTGAAGGACCTGACCTACAGCGCGAATTTGCCGCTGAGCGGCGAATTGAAGGGCGAATTGGGCCGTGACGGGCTGCCGACCTATTTCCGCGGCAAGATTACCGTGGGCGCCGGAGACATCATCGACAGCGATACGCCCGATTATCCGATGGCGATCGATTCGGCGGAAGTGAACGTCGAATGGGATTCCGGGCGGCGCGTATTGCTGGCGCCCTTCAAGATCATTTCCGGGCAGAACAGGATCACGCTGCTCGCCCATATCGAACCGCCCAACGACAACGTGGCTGACTGGCAGTTTGGATTGAGCGGCGGCACCATCCTGCTGGCCGGGATCGACAACGAACCGCCGCTGATCTTCAACCGCGTCGCCGTCGGCATGCGCTTCGACACCGACAAACGGCGCGTGCTCCTGACGCAGGCTGACTTCAGCAACGGCGACGTCGGCGTCGCCGGAACCGGCAGCATCGATTATTCGGCCGAACCGCGTCTGACGCTCGGTTTTGCCGGGACGCCAATGTCGGCGTCCGCCCTGAAGCGGATATGGCCCACCCTGATCGTTCCCGAAGTGCGCGAATGGGTGATCGACCGGGTCGAACGTGGCTCAGTTCAGCGCATCGAGGTCGGCGTCAATTCGCCGGTTCGAAACCTTTCACGGCGAGGACCGCCGATTCCCGACGACGGCCTCAACGTCAACATCGTCGCAAACGGCGTGGCGTTGCGGCCGGTGGACGATCTGCCGGTGGTGCGCGACGCGGATTTGAAAGCGCATGTGACGGGCCGTACCGCGACGGTGACGATCGGGCAGGGCGTGGCCGATACGCCGGCGGGTCGCAAACTCAACATCTCGGACTTTGTGTTCGAGGTGCCGGACATGGCGCCGAAGCCATCGCCGGCCCGGGTCAAGTTCCGGATCGACGGCCCGGTGCCGGCGGCCGCGGAGGTTCTTGCATCGGACAAGCTCAGCGAATTTTCCGGCACCCTGGTCGATCCCAATTCGAGCAAGGGAACGGTTTCCGCGCTTGTCACGCTCGGTCTGCCGATCAAGCGCCAAATTACCAAGGCGGACACAACCTACGCGATTACTGCCGACCTCGGCGGATTTGCCGCCGATCGCCTAGTGATGAATCAGAAGCTGGAGGCCAATGCGCTGAAGGTTGTCGCCAACAATCAAGGCTATCAGGTCAAGGGCGATGTGAAGATCAATGGGCAGCCCGCTTCGCTCGACTACCGCAAGCCGAACGAGGGCGACGCGGATATCAAATTGGCGGCGACGCTGGATGATGCGAGCCGCACGCGCCTCGGCTTCGACCTCGGACCTGCCGTCAGCGGCGCCATTCCGGTCAAGCTGATCGGCAAGATCGGCGGCGACACCCGCGTCGGCATCGATGCCGATCTGACCGCGCTGAAGCTCGACAATATCCTGCCGGGCTGGGTCAAGTTGCCGGGCAAAACGAGCCACGCGACTTTCAACGTGGTTCAAAAGCCGCAGTCGACCCGCCTCGACGACATCGTCATCGAAGGCGGCGGCGTGTCGATCAAGGGGGCGCTCGAGGTCGATCAGAACGGCGACGTGATGAATGCGAACTTCCCGACCTATTCTCCTTCCGAGGGCGACAAGACCTCGCTGCGGGCCGACCGGGGCCCCGACGGCGTGCTCAAGGTCACCATGCGCGGCGATGTATTCGACGGCCGCGGTTTTCTCAAATCGGCGATCTCGGGCAAGGAAGCCGATCCCAAGAGCAAATCCAAGAACGTCGATCTCGATGTGGACGTAAAGTTAGGCGCGGTCGCGGGTTATTTTGGCGAGGCGCTGCGCAGCGTCGATGCCAAGCTGTCGCGGCGCAATGGAACGATCAGAAGCTTTGCGTTCAGCAGCAAGCTTGGACGCGATACACCGCTGACGGCGGACTTGCGCGGCCGCGCGCAGGGGCACGAGGTGATTTATCTCGAGACCAATGACGCCGGCGCGTTCCTCCGCTTCACCGACACCTATTCCAAAGTCGTGGGCGGCCAGCTTCAATTGGCAATGGATCCTCCGACAGTCGAGACCAGCGCGAGAGAGGGATTGCTCAACGTGAAGGATTTCACCGTCAAGGGCGAGGGGGCTCTTGATCGTCTGGCGGCGGGCGGCCCGGCCGGAGCCCAAAGCGGTATCGGCTTTTCGCGGCTGCGCGCGGAGTTTACTCGGCAGAATGGACAGCTCACGATCCGGGAAGGCGTTCTGAGAGGTCCCACGATTGGCGGGACCATCGAGGGCAGCATCGATTACCCCGGCAACCAGGTGCGCATGAGCGGCACTTTCGTTCCGATTTACGGGCTGAACAACATCTTCGGCCAAATTCCGCTTTTCGGACTGGTCCTGGGTGGCGGCAGCAATGAAGGGCTGTTCGGCGTCACCTATGAGGTCGTCGGTACTCCCGACAAGCCGACGCTTCGCGTCAATCCGATTTCCGCGATCTTCCCGGGGGTAGCCAGGAAAATCTGGGATTTCAACACCGGCAAGCAGGACAAGCCGGTCGAATTTCCGTCAAACAACAACTGATTGACGGCGGACCCGATCGGCTCTGATCGTTTGTTTTGAGGCGTCTTCCCTACGCGAACCGCTATCCACTTCGCTCGAAAACGCTCTACGCCGCGCGCACGCCGGCCAGGAAGGTGTTGACCTCGCCGGACAGTTGCTCGGCCTGTTTGGAGAGATTGGAGGCTGCGGTAAGAACGAGGCCGGCGGCGTCACCGGTTTCATGGGCCGCGCTGCTGACGCCGCCAATATTCGTCGTTACTTCCTGCGTCGCATGCGCCGTCTGCGTCACGTTGCGCGCGATCTCCGCGGTAGCCGCGCCTTGTTCCTCGATCGCGGAGCCGATCGCCGTTGCGATCACGCTGACTTCCTCGATGGTGGCGGTGATGCCCTGGATTGCCTCGACGGCCTCCTTGGTCGCGCTCTGGATCTGGGTAATGCGGGTGCCGATCTGCTTGGTGGCTTCCGCAGTCTGGCTCGCAAGGCTTTTGACCTCGGCCGCCACCACCGCGAAGCCCCTGCCGGCCTCGCCCGCGCGGGCGGCTTCGATGGTGGCGTTGAGCGCGAGCAGGTTGGTCTGGCCCGCGATACTTGAAATAAGCTCCGCCACCTGCTCGATCTGCTGAGCTCCTTCGGCAAGGGCGCGCACGATGGTGTCGGTGCGGTGCGCGTTGTCGACGGCGCGGGCGGTGATATCGGCGGATTGCGCGACCTGACGGCTGATTTCGCTGATCGACGAGGACAATTCTTCCGCCGCAGCTGCGACCGTTTGCACGCGCGTGCTGGCTTCCGTCGCCGCCGCGCTGACGACGGTCGCTTGGTGGTTGGTGCGTTCCGCCGTACCGGTCATGGACTGCGCCGTCGATTCCAGTTCGGTCGAACCCGACGCCATCAGTCCAACAAGCCGGCCCACGGAAGCGTCAAATCGATCGGCCAGCGCAATGAGTGCTTCACGCTTTTCGTTTTCGGCTTGCTGCTTCGTCGCTACCTGCTCAGCTTCCAGCGCCCGCGCCGTCATTGCCGTTTGCCGCAACATCTCCAGCGTTTCCGCCATGCGCCCGATCTCGTCGCCGCGTTCGGTTTCTTCGACCGCGTGGTCCAGCGATCCGTGAGCGATGCGTTGCATCCGGTTCTTCTGTCGGTCGAGCGCTCCCAGGATGTCCCGGGCGATCAACCACGACAACAACGACATCAGCATCATGACGCCGGCGCCGATCGCGCCAAGGCGCAGCAGCAACGCATTTACGTCTGCATTGACGTCATCCACATACAGCCCATAGCTCATGGTGACGTTCCACGGCGCAAAGTGACGGGCGAAGACCATTTTCCGAACCGGGACGGTCTGGCCCGGTCGGGGGTAGAGATACGATGCCG
>JBKQRS010000281.1:0-15311 GCA_052143915.1 Bradyrhizobium sp. | reverse complement strand
CCGGCAAGATCAGGCTGCGGCCGAAGCTGATATTGAGGCCGGTGATCGCCAGGACGACGAAGGTGACGGCGGTGAGCCAATGCACGAAGCGCTCGAATGCGATAAATCGCAGCATGGTGCGTCCCGAGCGACCCTCCTCAATGCGCATGGTGCCGTGCCATGAATAGTACGCCGTGAGCACCGCCAATATGCCGAAAATGGCGATGCCGGCGATCCATTTCAGCGTGACGGAATGATATTCGCGCCACGCGCGGCCAGCCGGATGCTCGAGCACGTAGGACTTCACGTCCGGAATGGAGCCGCGGCCCTCGATCTTGTTGAGCTGCTGCAGCAGTTGCTGCTCCTTGACCGCCGCGGCGGTCGGATTGACCGAGTTCGGCTGCTGCGCCGCGGCCGGCATGGCCGTCGCGACGACGACGGCGAGCGCCAATACTCCGGCTATCAGGCGCATCGCTGCAAAGATTTTCGCCATTTGATTTCTCCTTCAACGCAAGTCTTCTTCGGCGGCGAAACCGGCGGTGCGAAATAGCCGCACCGCCGCGGTGCAATCAGATCGCGATCGTCTCGCGATAGGCGGTCTGCCAGCCCCAGGCGCCGGAGCCATAGCCGCGCTTGGCCACGCGCTCCTTGTAAATCTGCACGATGACGTCGCCGTCGCCGGCGAGCAGCGACTTGGTCGAGCACATCTCGGCGCACAGCGGCAGCTTGCCTTCGGCCAGCCGGTTGGCGCCGTATTTCTCGTACTCTTCCTTGGTGTTGTCGGCTTCCGGGCCGCCGGCGCAGAAGGTGCACTTGTCCATCTTGCCGCGCGAACCGAAGTTGCCGACCTTGGGATATTGCGGCGCGCCGAACGGACAAGCGTAGAAGCAATAGCCGCAGCCGATGCACAGGTCCTTGGAGTGGAGCACGACACCGTCGGCCGTCGTGTAGAAACAGTTCACCGGGCAAACCGCGGCGCAGGGCGCGTCGGTGCAATGCATGCAGGCCATGGACACCGAACGTTCGCCGGGCTTGCCGTCGTTGATGGTGACGACGCGGCGGCGATTGATGCCCCAAGGCACCTCGTGCTCGTTCTTGCAGGCGGTCACGCAGGCATTGCATTCGATGCAACGGTCGGCGTCGCAGAGGAATTTCATACGTGCCATGGTCGTTGCTCCTTATGCCGCCGCGATTTGGCAGAGAGTGACTTTGGGCTCCTGCATGCCGGTCGCCGGATCGTATCCATAGGTGGTGATCGTGTTCGCGCTTTCGCCGAGAACGATCGGATCGGTCCCCTTCGGGTAGTTGCCGCGAAGATCCTGGCCTGCGAACCATCCGCCGAAGTGGAAGGGCATCCAAGCGACGCCCTTGCCGACACGCTCGGTAACAAGCGCCTTCATCTTGGCCTTGGAATTGCTCTCGGCGCCCGTGACCCAGACCCATCCACCGTCCTTGATGCCGCGATCGGCGGCATCGGCCGGGCTGATCTCGATGAACATGTCCTGCTGCAGTTCTGCGAGCCACGGGTTGGTGCGCGTTTCTTCGCCACCGCCCTCGTACTCGACGAGACGACCCGAGGAGAGGATGAGCGGGAATTGCTTGGCGATCCCCTTATCTACCGCGGCCTTCTGCACCGAGAAGCCGATATTGGGCAGGCGGAACTGCCTGGCATCCGGGAGCGTGGGATATTTCGAGACCAGCTCGACGCGCGGCGTGTAGATCGGCTCGCGGTGGACTGGAATGGGATCGGGCAGGCCGAACGCATTCATGCGCGCCTTGCCGTTGCCGTAGGGCACGCAGCCGTGTTTCAGCGCCACGCGCTGGATGCCGCCCGACAGGTCGAGCGACCACGACACAGTCTCGGGATTGGCGGAATTGACCTTGTTCATCGTCGCCATCTCCGCTTCGGTGAGATCCTTGTCCCATCCGAGCTTCTTCAGCACGGCAAGCGTGAATTCCGGATAGCCGTCCTTGATTTCCGAATCCTTGGAATAGGACCCGTCCGCCAGCAGGCTGACCTTTCGCGTCGTGCCGTCGGGAAGCTTCTCCTCGCGCTCGATGCCGAAACGCGGCCGGAACGTGCCGCCACCGTCCATCGCGCCGAGATTTGTGTTGTAGAGCAGCGGCGTGCCTGGATGCTTGACTTCCGGTGAGCCCCAGCACGGCCAGGGGAGGCCGTAATAGTCGCCGCCGACTTCAGGATCGTCCTTGGGCGCCCGCATCGTCAGCATGTCGAACTTCGCCTGGTTCTTCATGTGCGCCTTGAGACGCTCGGGCGATTGCCCGCAATAGCCGGTAGACCAGCTGCCGCGGTTCATTTCCCGAAGCACGTCCTCTGCGACCGGCAGATTGCTTTCGACCTTGATGTTCTTGAACATCTTGTCGGCGAATCCGAACCTCTTCGCCATCAGATAGATGACCTCGAGGTCATCCTTCGATTCGAATACCGGCTTTACGATCTGCTCGCCCCATTGCAGCGAGCGGTTCGAGGCAACGCGCGAACCCTTGCACTCGAACTGAGTGGCAACCGGAAGGATGTAGACGCCATCCTTGCGCCCGGCCTCCACGGCGAGCGAGGCCCAGGTGGTCGGATGCGGGTCCGCGATAACCAGCAGTTCGAGCGCCCTTAGACCGTTCAGAGATTCCGGAATGCGGGTGATGCTGTTGCTGGCATGGCCCTGCACGAATACCGCCCGCACATTGTCTTTCTGCGCGACCTGATCTTTCGGCAGCGTCACCGCGTCGAACCAGCGGGTGAGCGGGATGCCGGGGGTTTCCATGATCTGCTTGGAGTCGAAGCGCGACTTCAGGAAGTCGTAGTCGACTTCCCAAACCCGCGACCAGTGCCGCCACGCGCCTTCGGCGAGGCCGTAGTAGAACGGCAGCGTGACGATATCGAGCCCGACGTCCGTCGCTCCCTGCACGTTGTCATGGCCGCGGAA
Source organism: Bradyrhizobium sp. (assembly GCA_052143915.1). GTDB lineage: Bacteria > Pseudomonadota > Alphaproteobacteria > Rhizobiales > Xanthobacteraceae > Bradyrhizobium. The sequence continues at coordinate 12,390 of JBKQRS010000281.1, read as the reverse complement.
GATATTGGCGCCCGCGCCGGCCTTGCCGACGTTGCCAGTCATCAACAATGCGATGCAGCTCGCCCGTACATTTGCGGTGCCGACGGTCTTCTGCGTCTGTCCCATGGCCCAGATCAGCGTTGACGGCTTCTCCGTGGCAAACATCCTGGCGACGCGCTTGAGCTGTTCGCCGGGAACGCCGCTGACGCGCTCGACTTCTTCCGGATTCCACTTCTCCACTTCTTTCCGGAGATCATCGAACCCATAGACGCGCTGTTTGATGAACTCCTTGTCCTCCCACCCGTTCTGGAGGATGTGCCACATCATGCCGTAGAGCACCGGAATATCGGTGCCTGGCCGCATGCGCACATATTCGGTTGCATGGGCGGCGGTTCGCGTCAGGCGCGGGTCGATGACGATAAAGTTGGCATTTTGAAGCTCCTTGCCCTCGAGCAGATGCTGAAGCGATACCGGATGCGCCTCGGCCGGATTGCCGCCCATGATGACCTGGGTCTTCGCATTGCGGATGTCGTTGAAGCTGTTTGTCATCGCACCATAGCCCCAGGTGTTGGCGACGCCGGTGACCGTCGTTGAATGGCAAATGCGCGCCTGATGGTCGGTGTTGTTGGTGCCCCAGAACGCGCCGAGCTTGCGGAAGAGGTAAGCGCCCTCATTGGTCATCTTGGCCGAGCCGAGCCAATAGACGGAATCCGGGCCCGACTTCTCGCGAACCTGGAGCAACTTGTCGCCGATCTCGTTGATCGCAGTGTCCCATGAGACGCGCGTCCACTGTCCGCCCACGAGCTTCATCGGATAGCGAAGCCTTCGGTCGCTGTGAACGAGTTCGCGCACTGAAGCTCCCTTGGCACAATGCGATCCGCGATTGATCGGGGAATCCCAGCTCGGCTCCTGCCCGATCCAGACGCCGTTGAGGACTTCCGCCGTCACTGTGCAGCCAACGGAACAATGTGTGCAGACGCTCTTGCGGACGGTCGCCCCCAAGGTGAGGGGACCTGCCGCCGCCGCTTTCGCCTTGCGTACGCTGCCAATCGGCAGCGTACCCAACGCGGCGAGAGCGCCGCCAGCAAGGCCGGACCGGCGTAGGAAGGTGCGGCGGTCGAGACCGTCGGTTTGCCCGGACAAGCCTGCCGCGATCGATCCGCGTGAAGCGGTTTCGGAACGCTGTTGTGTTCTTTTGATCAGCACGGCCGCCTCCTCTCAACCCGGATAGCGATTGACGCGGTAGTACGCCTTCACGTGATCGGTTTCCCTGTAACGCGCCTTGCGTTTCTCCTGGTCGGTCTCGCTGTCAGCCTGCGCGGGTGTCATCAACGGTGTTGCCAGCGTCGCTCCCGCGCCGACCGTGCCGATGCCTACCTTGCGAAGGAAGTCGCGGCGGCCAACTGTCGTTTTCTTCTCGTCTCTCATCGCATCTCTCCCGGACCAGCGGCGCTGGTCAGTTGGCGAACGTGAAAGCCTCAGATTCAATTTCCAGAATGACTCGTCCAAGCGTCCCGACCGACCGGTAGACTTTGGCGTTTTCCGCCTTCTCCATGTCGACGAACAAACGTCCCATCCAGCGGGACACATGCTTCTCGAAGAAGGCGCGCTGTGCTTGCGGCGATACCAGGAAGCGGCCGGAAGCAAGGCCCGCCATGATCTCGCACAGCATCGCCGCGTGATCCTCGGGCTCAAAATTGTTCTCCACCCGCTCGATGCCAAGCGCGGCGAGATCGTCGCGCAGGCGCGACAGCGGGCGTTCGTTGAGAAAGCCGGTCAGGTAATAGGATGCGTAAGGCAGCAACTCGCCACGGCCGAGACCGACGAACAGATCGAAATATTCGCGCTCGACCTCGGTTGCGACCGCAATCGATGCGGCGTCTGCAAGGGTCGCGTGAGCGCGGCCAAGCGGGGTCGCATCGCCCTTCAGTTGCGCGATTTGTTCGAGTAATGCAGCTGACGGCGCGGAGGAGAGCAAGGTTGCAAGCAGCGCGTATTCTTCCGCGCGCCCGGCATCGATCGGATCAACCGCGCCGTCCGTCACAGCAGGCTCGCTATAGAGATCGGGACGAAGCACTTTGCGCGACACGCCGGTTGCGCCTTCGACCGCAATCACACGTTGCGCGGGCACCCGGTTCCAGTTCGACACTGAGGGCTGGGCAATACCGATTTTTCGGGCAAGCTGGACAACGCCGCCTGCTACATCGATGGCACGTTCAAGACCCGCATCGCGCACGCCGACCTCCCATCCTAGGGGCCAAGCGCTTGATTGCGTTTGCTTAACAAAGACTAGGCGCGTGTCGGGGAGCGGTCAATTGATAGCCATAGCTTGAGGCTATCGCATTTAGTCGCAGTCTACTGAGGCAACGCTCCCCCATGTGTGCGGTGCGGAAGTGAAGTCCCTTCACTCGCAGCTAACGGTTGCGATGCAGCAGAATTTGACGGCAATTCCGCGGCTGCGGACTCGTCGAACGGTCGAGTATCCGTGATCGCCTTCACCGGGTTTGATGATTGCGTGAAACCGGCCTCCGCATGAGCCGACCGCTTAGCGTCTTCGGCAGTCTCTGCGAGCGGGTTGGGGAGGCTCTCAGCGGTCTCCACCGCGCCCCCAACGATGCGGCGGACGAGTACGTCAACCTGCTCGGCAGAATAGTCAAGCGCACCGAAGCCAGCCATGGCGTTCGGGTCATTGAAGTCCCAGGCGTTTTCCGCCAACCCCACGAAGTCGCGGATGGCGGGATCGGCGCTCCAAGCGCGACGAAGTGCCGCACGGCTCAACTCCTGCGGAATGCCTTTGCGCAAGAAGGCCGTGATGTCGGTAGGCGCATCAATCGATTCAATTGGGGGCAAGTTCGAAAGTTCCGTCTCGGCGGGAACTGACTCTGTCGCGGCACCGTCGGAGGACGCCGACCGATACGCCTCATCAGCTTCTTGCGGCGCAGGTTCAGCGTCACCGGCCTTCGCCTCTTGCTTGCGACGCGACCAGCGCGCCAGGAATTGCTCGTCGCTCATTCGTGCTCACCTTCGTGGTGACTTCGCGCAAGCGCCTCCGGATCGGCGCGTCGCCGCTCGCGCTTGACGAACTCCGTCTCGACGTGGTGCTCGGCAATGAAATTTTCAATCGCCTCATGCAGCACCTCAGGCATCGGCACGGCTTCGACCAGATTAGCACCGGCTTCCGTGAATGCCTCCCCTTCCGCGGGGTCCGCGGTGACGGCCGAAACAGCGTAGGGCCAAGCGCCCTCGGAAGGAGTCAATACGATCCAGACACTGGGAGCGCGGGTGCCAAGATTATCGCGGTAGCGCTCGGTTTCCGAACGATAGAGATCGACCGTCGCGCTCCCGGCATAAAAGAGCGTCGTTCCCTCTTGCTCCCGTAGGACAGTCCACGGCGTCATCTCCGGCTCATCCGGTAACACGCCGATGCCGCGCCAGACAAAATCGATCCATGGGGAATCCGCCTTGCGGCGCTCAACCACGACGCCGACCGGAATGCGCAACAATGGAAGGACGCCGGCGCTCACGTTGCAGCCTCCAGGTGTCTGATCGGCAACCCCGTCAACAGATTCTGCGGCTTCATCCGCACCAGCTGATCGGAAGTCATCGCAAGGATCAGATAGACCGGCTCGCGCCCGACGGCATCAACGACCAGGCCGGTATCGGGAAAGGTGAGCCGAAACAGCGCCAGCACACGGCTTGCGGTGCGGTCGTCCAGTGCGTCTCCATGCCAAAGCCGGTCGCCCGTCCGGGTGGCTTCAGCATCGAGCCCAACATACCAGGTGAGCTTCGCATCGCGCAGGGCGGTCAGCGGCTCGATTACGACGTCAACCCCAAGCAAATGAAGGATCCAGAGTTTCATGGCGTCCGCCAGCGCAGCCGGCCCCCGTGTTCCGCCGGTGAAATCGAGCGCAAGATCGAACTGATCGCTGCGCTTCCAGTAGCTGTCGGCATTCCCCTCGCTGAGGACGTCGACCTCGGCGTCGGTCGTCGCCCCCAACATGGACATCAGCGATAACACGGGCGTCGGGCTTGGCCCGCCAATGATTTCCTCGTCACCCAACAGCAGCGAGTGTTCGTGCGGCACGATGCGCTGCGGCCGGAAGAACAGTTCAGCTGCGCGCAGCACGAACGGGTCCTCGCAGCCATCAAGCGCATTTCGCAGGATCACGTGAACAAGGTGGTTCACAAACAGCGGTGGCAAGTTGACGGATCTTGACCTAACCAATGCAAGATAGGCCGCTTCCAACGTGGGCTCACGCAGCAGAAGCTTGCGAAATGCCAGCACGAATTGCCAGTTCTCCCGCGCATCCGCGTCGGCGATCGCGACAACATCCTCCGCAGCGACTGCCCGGCGCGGGTCAGCGAGCAGCTCCTGGTGCAGCCTGCGCTCGACCGCGCAAGCGTCGTCCGGCGGCATCAGTTCGGGGCGCACGAAATAGGCCTTCAGGAACTCATCCGTGACCACGAGTCCGCCGCTCGCATTGTGATCGAGCAGGTGGTGGCCGCAGGCAATCCAGAAATCCCTCATCGTCGTGGCGGCTCCTCCCTCATGTTCGCAAGGTTGAGAGCGCTGTCGGGCTCGATGTCATCCTCTATCTCCATGAAGGAGAACGCCTTGCCGTGACGCTGGTCCTCACGCAGTTGCAATCTGCGGAATGACTCGCGGACCTCGCCATCGCTCGCCGAACGGCGGACCGCGATCAGCGCACTGATGGGAAGCGTGCAGAGCGATTGCGCAAAGGCGACTTCCTCTTCCGCAGCAAGGCGCGCCGTAGCAGGATCCGGCGCCCCGAACCGCTCCACGAGCTGCCCCGCAAGGAGTTCCACCAACGTCCGGCGATCGTCCTCAGTAGCGTGGACGATTTGCACCAGCGTCGACCAGCCCCAGGACTGCACTCCGAGGAAACCGCTTCGAAACGCCGAGCGGTCCTTGCCGCTCAGCTTCGCCGGATCCCGATCGCAAAAGCGGAACGCGCCCGACACCGCCCAATCGCCCGGGTCGGCCGCCACGTCGAACACGAAGGTGTCGGATGGATCGAGCGCGATGGTGCGCAAGAGCTTCACTAGTGCGGTCCTCCGAGTCTTGGATCGAACCAGGAGGGCGATAGCAGGCTCGTCTTCAGGTCGTGCCGATCTGTCTTGTTTGTGCCGATCCTGCGCACCAGAAGATCGCCGTTGTCAGCGATCGCATGCGTGGTCTTCCGTTCACGCGACAGCTGTCCTACAAATTCGCGCGCGATGCCGTCGAATCCGTCGATTTGCCAGGCGTCGAGAGCGCGCATCAGATGCCGCGCAAAGCTCTCCGTCACTTGAACCGCGCCGGCCTCACCAAAACCCTCCTGGTCGAGTGCTGAAGCGAGCGGATACACGCCGGCTTCCGTGTCGGCCATCGCAACTGTCCGGATCATGGCGGCGAACACCAGCCAGCGCGGAGGCTCATCCTCTTTTGCGGACGAGGGCCAGCCAAGCCGCCCGCCGCCAACAAGGCCGCCGTCGACACGGATCGCGTCCGGCCAGTCGATCGCGATCTCCTTGTTCGGCGGCGCATACGCTCGCAAGGCGTCGGTGAGCGCTACCATTCCCGCGTAGAAAGCGCGACGCGCGGTGCGCAAGGCCTCGCCGGGTTCAAGCACGACTGCGAACTCGGCAAGATCGAACCGTCCCACATAGGTCAGCGTACCTGCCCCGCTCTCGTCGGCGATATCGATGGCGTGGACGAAGGCATCATGACTCTCGCGCAGCCTCACCAGCGTGAATGGCGGAGGCGGATTGATCGGCTCCAAGACCGATGAGCGCCTAGGGGCTGTCGGTATCAATCGGACCTCCAGCTTCCTTTTCTTCTCTTGTGAGAATAACTTAATCGAGCAGAAGGGTCGACGCGAGTCCGCTTACCGTCGTTCCCAGACCTCTTCAGGAGGTAAATAGCTGCGCATGCCGGATCCGTCGAACACAATCCTGATCTGCTCGTGCGAAGACACGATGCGCCTCGATACGGCCGCCGTTAAGCGAGGATGCCGCAGTAGCGAAATCGCCGAGTTCCGCCAACTCTGCCGAGCCGAGCTTGATCGGTTTCGTAGCGCAGCAAAAGCGGAAGGACCGCTCATCGTCGGCTGCACGCAGGAGGCCCCACTGTTTTCCGATAAGGCGGAAGGACGTTCCGGGAATTTGGAATTCGTCAACCTTCGCGAGACGGCGGGCTGGTCCACGGAGGGGACGAAGGCGGGCCCAAAAATGGCGGCGCTGCTCGCCGCTGCGTCCGAGCCTGCGCCTGCTTTCCCATTTGTCACCTTATCGAGCGAAGGGGTAATCCTGATCTACGGCCGCGACGAAGTTGCGGTCGAAGCAGGCCAACTGCTCGCCGATCACCTCGACGTGACGGTCATGATCACAAAGCCGGCGCAGATCACGCCGCCGGCAACGACATCGTTTCCGATCGTCCATGGAACGATCCGCAACGCAAAGGGCTATTTGGGGGCGTTTGAGCTGACGGTCGACGACTATTCGGCCCCCCGTCCCTCCTCGCGCGGCGCGCTCGTCTTCGAAGCTCCGCGCAACGGTCTGACTTCGCGCTGCGACATCGTCCTTGATCTCTCCGGCGGAGCGCCGCTTTTTCCCGCGCATGACTTGCGCGACGGCTATCTCCGCGCCGATCCGCGGGACCCGACCGCGATGCTGCGTGCGGTGCTCAAGGCGCGCGACCTCGTCGGCAGCTTCGACAAGCCGAAATACGTCAATTTCACCGCGGAGATTTGCGTCCATTCGCGCTCGAAGCTGACGGGTTGCCATCGCTGTCTCGACCTCTGTCCGACCGCAGCGATCACGCCGGATGGCGACCACGTCAAAATCAACTCCGAGGTTTGCGCCGGATGCGGTCAGTGCGCCGCGGCCTGCCCGACGGGCGCAGCATCCTATGCCCTGCCGCCCGCAGATGCGCTGCTGCACAAATTACGTGCGATGCTTTTGACCTACCGCGAAGCCGGCGGTTCCAATCCCGTCGTGCTTGTGCACGACAGTCAGCATGGCAGCGCGCTGATCGACGCGCTCGCCCGCCACGGCGACGGGCTTCCCGCCAATGTGCTGCCGCTTACGGTCAACGAGGTGACGCAGGTTGGATTGGAAGCCGTCGCGGCATCCTTTGCCTATGGCGCAGCAGCAATGCGCTTTCTCCTCCGCGCGAAACCTCTGCACGACGTCTCCGGGCTTTGCCAAACCATAGCGATGGCTGATGTCATTGTTTCCGGGCTGGGATTTTTGGGGCGCCGGGTTGCGACTGTCGAAACGAACGATCCTGACGTACTCGGGGAAGCGCTTCGCGCGATTGAGCCGGCGCCGGCCGTGGAGCGTCCCGCAACCTTCAGAACAGTGGGCAAGCGGCGCGACCTGCTTCGCCTCGCCCTTCAGGAACTGCACCGCGTCGCGCCGGCACCGACCGACGTCATTGCGTTGCCCCAAGGCGCGCCGTTTGGTACAGTCACCGTCAATACGGACGGATGCACACTTTGCCTTTCCTGCGTCTCGGCGTGCCCCACAGGCGCACTTCGCGACAATCCTGAACGTCCGGTGCTCAAATTCGTCGAAGATGCCTGCGTGCAGTGCGGGCTATGCCAGAGCACATGCCCGGAAAAGGTCATCACGCTGAAGCCGCAGATCGATTTCCGTGCCGCGAGGGCTCCGCCCCTGATCATCAAGGAAGAAGAGCCGGCGCTTTGCATGCGCTGCAACAAGCCCTTCGGAGTCAAGAGCACGATCGAGAAGATTGCTGCGAAACTCGAGGGCCGGCACTGGATGTATCCGGCGGGCGACAAGCGCCTGGATACGGTAAGAATGTGTGCGGACTGCCGCGTCATCACAATGAGCGAACAGCAATTCGACCCGTTTGCCGGCGTGCCTGAGCGCGCGCCACCGCGCACGACGGACGATTATTTGCGTGAACGTGAGACCAAGCGTTAGCTACTTGGCGGTGGCGCGCGCCAGGAAATCCGTGAGCGCCTTGCGATCCTCCGCAGATCCAATCCGCTGCTCCGGCATTTTTGTGCCGGGCGTATAGGCGTTCGGACCAAGCTCGAACAATCTTGACACGGTCTCGGGCGTCCACACGATGTCCATCGCTTTAAGCGCGTCGGAGAAGCGATAACCAGGCAGCGACGCGATCCTGCGGCCGTACAAGCCCGCAAGCGTGGGGCCGGCGCGTTGCGCGTCCGTCTCGGACAGGGTGTGACAGGCAACGCACGCCCTGAATACTTCGGCGCCGTGATCTCCCACGTAAGCAGCCAGCGGATCACGCGGCGTGGCTTGCAACGATGAGCCGATCGGGTCGCCGGTCCGCGCATTCCAGCGCCGGATCTTGCCGTCGGCGCCGCCCGTCAGCAATGTTGCGTTGTCCGGCAAGAAAGCGACCGACCACACGGGGGAACCTGGATCTACCAGCGTTCGGGCGATGTTACGCGCCTTTCGGTCGATGACGGCCACGACGCCGCCAATTCCGGCAGCAGCGATCAATGTGCCGTCCTGAGAGATCGCCAGCGCCACGATCGGCGTCGGGCCAGCTTGCACCTCGCCGCTTTCCTGGCCCTCCGCCGTCAGGAAGCGCAGCTTCCCGTCGGCACCGCCCGTTACAATCTCGCCGTCAGGCGCGACTGCCACGGCGTTAAGGGGTGAGGCCAGTGTGATGACATTTGGGGTGCCGCCCGCCAATGGCCAGATCCTCAGCTCACGATCGTAACCCACGCTCACCAGCGATCGGCCATCCGGTGTGAATGCGACGCCGTTGACGTTCTGCGCATGCCCTTCCAGCACCTGCGGCGCACCGTCCGCGAGCGACCACACGCGAACTGTATGATCCCAGGAGGCAGAAGCTAATCTTGCGCCATTCGGCGAGACGGCAAGTGAAACGATCGGCGCGCCATGGCCCTCGAAAACCCGATCCGGCTGCTGCCGACCGGGCGTCCAGATCGCTACCTTCGCATCCGCACCGGCAGTCACCATTCGTCCATCCTTCAGGAAGGCAACCGCGTTCACCGCATTAGAGTGAAAACGGAAGACCTGGTCTGCGGATTCGGTCTTGAGCGACCATCGGATGGCGGCGGTGTCGAAGCTGCCCGTCAGAACGCTGTTGCCATCTTCGGAAATCGCAATCGCCCGCACGGGTCCACCGTGACCTGTCAGTTGCGCTTGGGCCGGCGCTGAATGAATCGCCAGCAGAGCGGCAACGATGCGGAGACTGATGCTGAGACTTGGGACCCAATCCATCTGCGGTTTACAAGTCGTCCGAGCATGTCACCGGCGGTTACGCCGGATGTTTGCGCTCGCTCGGTCTCGTCAACGAAGCCGTTGTTCGGTTTCCATGCTGCGCTGCGGGACAGAATGGTCCCGCTACTCAATGCCGCAATAGCTGTCGTCGGCTTGAACCCGGCATAGCCTGATCCTATGCTTCATGTGACACGTCGAGGACGACGTCATGCAAATACGACCTAAGACGTATCTGCATTTCATGTCGGCGTGGCGATCACTTCGCGATGCGATACCGCCCCGCCCTGATGACTTGCCTGCTGAAACGTCACCGTCCCTTATCTATACCGCGGTCGTGCTGGTGTTTCTCTTGGCCATTCTGGAAGTAGACGCCCATCGTGGCGAACTGGAATCGCTTGGCCTTTTGGGGCACGGCTACCCGATTCCGGCCGCTTTCTTGGGCCCGTAAGGTTCTCGACCAAGCCTTCGTTCGACCTCGAAGGTTCTTTCAGGCCTGGATCTATTTGCGAGCCCTGGCTGAGGGTCTGCTGGGTGGCCTTTTGCTTAGCGCTTCGATTCCCGCGGAAAGACCAATGACCGATCGTCAAAGTCGTCGACCGGGAGCTTTTCTGTGCTCCGGCCGCTTTGCATGTCTTGCAATGTCGACATGGTTCCTATTCCGGCACGCCCGATCGTCGAGACCGTGTGTGATCGCGGGATGCCGGTCACAGCAGCTCCCAGACCGACGGCGGCGATGAAAAAAATAATGATCAGAAGCTTCATGCGAAATCTCCTGTTCGGTTGAAATCTAGGAAACTCTTGCAGATCTGATTAGTGCGAAGTGCGGCGTGGAGGTGTGATCCGCCTCACACCTCCGGAGATTCTTGCGCTGAGCGCTTGTCAGGTTCCTGATTTGGAACCCGTGCAGATCAAGTCGGCTTCGTCTCCGGAGCGAGATTCGCTGACCGCGCGGGACGGCAAGGCCTGTACTTGGCTCGCCGGTAAAGCCAACAATCCTCAGGAGGCGTTGCAAGACAGCACAGATTGGGGGCGCTTACTGCGCAGTGACGTGCGCGCGAACGAACATGCCCGATCATCAGCCTCCTCGGTATTGGCCCTCGCCAGTCGGCGATGGGCTCTGTGTCACCCGTCGCGACACGCCTTGCGGTTTAAGAATGGCATTGGATAGACTGCTCATACTGTGATTTCTCCTTGACGCTTTTGGCCGCGGCGACGGGAATGCTTGTCGGCGTCCGCTTGCAGTCCGAACAGATCAAGGCGATCGACGTATGGGCCGCCAAGCAGGTCCTGCCGGTGACAAGACCCGAGGCTATCCGCGGCACGATCGACGCGATGCTGCAAAAAGGCGAGGGAGAAATGAGTGGCCGTCGTCCCATGGCTCAAGAATCGGACAGTGCTGACGATCAACGAGTGGATTCGACCGATCAGCCGTTAAGCGAAACACGGCGTCCAGCCAATAACCGCAATGCGTCAGGCGGTCCTGCAGGAAGTCTTGATACCATGACCATATCTGGCCGGAAGGTTGGCCTCTCCGCACAAATTGCCGCGCAAATGGCAGGACCGGACATAGCCCCGCACTTGGTTCCCCTGTCTGTTTTATTGAATGTCTCTTCTTAGCGCTTCGGCTACGCTCAGGCCATCACGCTACTTGTTGCTCAGGCTGGCGCGCGGCGCAAAGCTCTTGACCGGGATTTCCCCACCTGATGTCTGTTGCGGCCGGTGGAGGAGCGTCCACAGCATCAGAAGCTGACATTTCAACAGGCGCTGTCGCTTCCGGTCCAAAGTGTGAAGGTTGCACCGCGACGTGCATTGGTCAGCACGATTGACCGATGGATACCCGGTTAGGCGGACTTGAAGACCGGAACAAATCGGCGCAAGATTAAGCTCGGGGTGCTGACGAGCCAACGATCTGGCGAGTGGTCCCATATCATGACTGCCACATCGATAGCCCGAATAGTCGTGCCGTCTCTGGCGCTTGTTGGGGCATGCGCTGCAGCACTTGTGTTCGGTGTCACGCACATAAGGCGCGCGCCGCCGGTTGAAACGAGCGCTGCAACCGCGGCGCCGGCACAAGCTGAAGCAAACGCCGTGGCAGCTGAACTTGCCGTATCGCCACGCACGCCAGCCACCGAGGATTCCGCGCCCGTCTTCGACATTGCCCGTATTGAGCGAACGGGCGACGCGGTCATCGCTGGCAAGGCAGCGCCAGGCGCCATCGTGGAACTGTTGCGAAACGGCGAGCGCCTTGATGGAGTGGTCGCAGATCAATCTGGACAATTCGTCATGGTCCCTCCCCGTCTGCCCCCTGGTGACTATGAGCTGACGTTGAGGTCCAGGTTGCCGGACGGTACGTTGGCAACATCCAAACAGGGCGTGGTGGTCGCGTTAGACGAAGTGGAGTCCAACCCCGGCACGGTTCAATCGCGCCCCGAGGTGCCGTTTAATGTTCCAGAGACAGCGATGAAAAAGGGGTTATGGCAGGATCACGCCGGTAGGTCTTCTCAAGCGCGCCTGCTCTCCCAGCCCCCTTTGCATATTGCGAAGCGACATGACGTTGCTGTTTCACAGCTGCTGCACGCGACTGCCGCCACTCCTCTGTCAGATGGAGGCTCATCGTCCGCTGTGCTCGAGCCCAAGATTGCGACCAGAGTTGTATCCCGTGGCGACAGCCTGTGGCGCATCAGCCGTGTCACCTACGGCACGGGCGCGCGATACGCGTTCGTTTACAAAGCGAACCGAGACCGGATCCATGATCCAAATCGTATTTATCCCGGCCAGATCTTTTTCCTTCCTATGAAAGCGCGCTGAAAAGTGGCGGCAGCGTGGTTGCTTGCCTCCGCCGAAGCTGGCGGACACTTGCTGGATCGACTTGGGAGTCTGGCGAGGGAAGCGAGTGCCCTGACATCGATGCCGGGCTCGTCTGCCGACGCGGAGTCGGAGCCTCGTGCCGAGATCATGAAGAGGTCAGGCCATGGAGATCGAACGCACTACATTCGGCACCATCACGATTGACGGAAAGACCTATGAACACGATGTGATCATTCGTCTGTCTGGCGAAGTGGCAAGGCGGAAGAAAAAACTGTCGAAGAAGTACTACGGCACCTCGCATATCCTCTCGAAGGACGAAGCGAAGTTCGTCTTTGAGAACGGATGCGAGCAGCT
>JBKQRS010000280.1:0-2820 GCA_052143915.1 Bradyrhizobium sp. | reverse complement strand
AGCCCACGACACAAACGCTGTCAAGGATGGCGCGCACATCACTTTTGGTAGAATTTGTAAAGTGATGAGCCGGTTAAAGATCTCGGCCATTTCCTACCTGAATACGGCGCCTCTCATGTGGGATTTTGAGCATGCCGAGGCAGGCGCGGACTTCGATATTTCCTACACCATCCCCTCGGACTGCGCCGAGGCTTTGCGTACGGGAACGGCCGATATTGGCATCATTCCGGCTGCGGCTTATGCGACGGTTCCGGACCTCGTCATCATTCCGGAGGTGGCGATTGCGGCACGCCGGGCGGTACGGTCGATCCTGCTGGTTAGCAAACTGCCCGTTGATCTTTTGTCAAAGCAGCCGTTGTGGAAGCAGGTGCGCACGGTGGCGCTCGATACTTCTTCGATGACGTCGGTCGCGCTGGCCAAGATTCTGTTTGCAAAATGGCTGGGCGGAGCACGCGATTATAAGCCGATGGCTCCGGATCTCGATGCAATGCTCGGGGCTTGCGACGCGGCTTTGCTCATCGGAGACCCGGCGCTGCAGATCGACCGGACGCGCTACTTCACGCTCGACCTGGCGGAGGAGTGGGTGGCACGCACGGGGAAATCATTCGTCTTCGCTTTCTGGGCCATTCGAAAGCAGGCGCTCGCCGGACGAAATGGGCGGGCGATCGCGGAGGTCTTCAAAAAGTCACGGGATCATGGGCTGTCGCCGAAAAAACTTGAAGCCATCGCGCAGGAGTGGGCGCCACGCCTCGGCCTTAGCGTCGAAGCCATTCGCGTCTACCTGACACATAACATCCATTATTATCTCGACCCTCCTTGCCTGGAGGGGCTTGCGCTTTACTACCTCCTGGCCGCCGAAATTGGCGCCCTGCCGCCAGCGCCGGTGCTTCGGTTTGTCTAGAATTTGATAAACAAACCACCCTGAGCATTGCCGACGTAAGCGATGTCACGTCAACCTGCCGCAGGATAAACTCTATCTTTCGCTTCGGAGCGCCAGTGCAGGAAGTCGCGCGCTACGACCCAAATCGCAAGCCGTCCAGTTGGATGGAAGTGATCCAGCCCGGACAGTATGCTGCGTTTTTTAGCGATATCGAGTCGGGCGCCGAGATAACGAGTGATGGCGACTACTTTAATGCGGGGATGATCGGTCGCTGCCTTATTTTCGATTCGCTGGAGGAAGCCGAGCAGTACTGCTGCCAGAAAGTTGAGGACATCACTAATCTGCGCTGCGACGTCTTTGACAGCCATGGACGGGCGAACCCGCCGGTCGCAACCTTCGCCAACCGCCGGCACCAGCACCGACTGGACTCTCAAGCTGAGTCGCGACGGCTTATGCGCTGGGGCTTGGTGTCGATTGCAACATCGTGTCCTTTGTTCTGGTTCGCATGGACGCGTCGAGGCGAAGCATGGATTGCCGCTTTTTTTGGCCTTCAACTCGTCATCGCTGGACTGCGGGTTCTCCATTGGGGCTACAGCCTGAAGGAAGAACTCCGCTATCGTAAGGCACAATCGGATCTGCGGAAACAACAGACCACTGCTGCCAAGACCGGGAGATCCTAGAATTGCCTGACCTCCAAATCTTGCTGCTCGACATTGTCGTTGTATGCTCCGTCGCTCGCGCGCTGGGGTGGGGATTCGAGAAGCTGCATCAACCCCGAGTGGTGGGCGAAATGTTTGCCGGAATTCTGTTGGGCCCTTCCCTGCTGGGCTGGCTGGCGCCATCGGTATTCGCGTCGCTGTTTCCCCCGGGCGGGCTGACGCTGCTATATTTTCTCAGTCAGATTGGCCTGCTGTTGTTCATGTTCCAGGTGGGCGTTGGACTGGACTTGCACGAGGTCCGAAAAATGGGCCACGCCGTCATCCTCACCAGCAACATCAGCGTGTTGGTACCGCTCGTAGCGGGGTCGACGCTGGCGATCTATCTGTACCCCCGACTGTCGAGTGCAAGGGTTCCTCTCCCGGTGTTCGCTTTGTTCATGGGGACGGCCATGAGCATCACAGCCTTCCCGGTGCTGGCGCGGATTCTGGAGGAGCGCAATCTCCTACAAAGCTCGGTCGGCATGGTTGCGATCAGTTGCGCCGCGGTCGACGACGTCACCGCCTGGTGCCTTCTGGCAGGATTAATTGCATGGGTACACTCGGGCAGGGGGACTTCTCCGTGGTTCACTCTTGCCGAGCTCATCGCCTACCTGGTCGTGATGACGTGGGTTGTTCGTCCTCTGCTCGGCCGTTATTCAGCGTTCAAGAAGGAAAGCTCGCGCGAAACCCTGGCTTTTGCGGTCCTCTTTCTATTCCTTTCCGCCTGGACCACGGAACGGATCGGGATCCACGCTCTCTTCGGCGCTTTCTTTGCGGGGGCGATTCTGCCGAGAAGCGAAAGTTTCTCTCGCAATCTCGCCAGCCACCTGGGGACGATCACCAGCGTTCTTCTTTTCCCGCTGTTTTTTGCGACGACGGGCTTGCGCACCAGCGTCCACCTCTTAAGTGGGGGAACGCTCTGGTTCTATTGCGCACTGATTGTGCTGGTGGCCATTCTTGGAAAGCTGTTCGGCTGTGCGGGCGCCGCGCGAGCCAGCGGAATGAGTTGGGGGAACGCGCTCTCGGTCGGTGTCCTCATGAACACACGCGGCCTGGTCGAACTGGTGATCTTAAACGTGGGCCTTGACCTGGGTGTAATCTCGCCAACTTTGTTTTCCATGATGGTGATCATGGCCCTCGTGACTACCTTCATGACCACGCCGGTGTTGGCCTTGTTGTCCCGGAAAGTGAAAGTCGCGGTTGAACCGCGACCCGTGAGCTCCTGAGCCTCCCTGGTGTCCA
>JBKQRS010000279.1:0-4409 GCA_052143915.1 Bradyrhizobium sp. | reverse complement strand
GGCATCCTGCCCGGCGGCGGCGTCGCCTTGCTTCGCTCGATCAAGAGCATCGAAGGTATCAAGCGCGAAAATGAGGAGCAGCGGTACGGCGTCGAGATCATCAAGAAGGCGATTAGCGCACCGGCGCGACAGATCGCCACCAATGCCGGCGCCGACAGCTCGGTCGTGGTCGGAAAGATCCTCGAGAAGTCGACCTATACCTACGGCTATGATGCACAATTGGGCGAGTACGGCGACCTCGTGCAGAAGGGGATTATCGATCCGACCAAGGTAGTGCGCGCAGCGCTGCAGGGGGCTGCTTCGATCGCCGGCCTTATGATCACCACCGAGGCCATGGTCGCGGAGTGGCCGAAGCGGGAGGCGACCCCGGCTCACCCGCACGACCACCACCCGCACGCAGGCGACATGGATTTCTGAGCACGCCCACAGGCGGGGTCGCCCGAAGAGCGGCCCCGCCTGTCCTGTGTGTAGAGAAAACCTAATGCCGGGCGTCTACGAGATTTGTCGCCTTGATGAGGATGTGTATGTGGTTGTGGGGTGATTTTGGCACGCGCTTTTTTTTGCTGTGCTCCGCGTCCGACGGCCAGCGCACCGTCGCATGGCGATGGCGAGCCGCGCATGGTCGAGCGCAGCAAAAAAGGGCGCGCAACCATCCCTCGTGCAGGCGCTGGAATTACCGCCACTTTTCAGCGCGCTTTCATAGGAAGGACAAAGATCTGGCCGGGATAAATACGATTTGGATTTCGGATTTGGTCCCGGTTCGCTTTGTAAACGACTGCGTATCGCATGCCCGCGCCGTAGGTCACACGGCTGATGCGCCACAGGCTGTCGCCACGAGATACGACCGTGGTCGCGGTCTCGGGCACGACCGCGGTGGACGGTGAGCCTCCATCTGACCGAGGGGTGGCGGCAGTCGCGTTCAGCAGCTGCGAAACAGCGAAGTCCGGCCGCCTCGCAATGTGCAAAGGAGCCTGGGAGAGCTGGCGCGCTTGAGAAGACCTACCGACGTGATCCTGCCATAACCGGTTGGCTACCGCCTTTTCCGGAACATTGAACGGCCCCTCGGCGCGCGATCGGACCGCGCCGGAGCTGGACTCCATCTCGTCTACCGCGACTACCACACTCTGTTTGGATGTTGCCTGCTTGCCGTCCGGCTGTCTGGACCTCAGCGTCAGTTCGTAGTTCCCAGGGGGAAGCCGGGGAGGGATCATGACGAATTGTCCGGAGTCACCTGCGACCGTCTGATCATAGATCTCGCCGTTGCGCAACAGTTCCACGATCGCGCCTGGTGCAGCCCTGCCGGCGATGACCGCGTCACCCGTTCGCTCAACGCGGGCAATGTCGAAGACGGGCACGGACTCATCGGTGTCCGGCGAGCGGGGTGATACGGCAAGTGGGGCAGCTACTGCGTTTGCTTCAGCTTGTGCCGTTGCGAGCGCGGTCGCGCCTTCTCGAGCGCTTGATGCAGGCGGCGAAATCGCCGGCGCGGCGGTTGCGGCTCTGGTTTCAACCGGCGGCTCGCGCCTTACGTGCGTGATGCCGAAGACAAGTGCTGCACCACATGCCAGCACCAGAGACGGCACGACTATTCGGGCTATCGACGTGGCAGTCATGATACGCGACCGTTCGCCAGATCGTTGGCTCGTCAAGCGCCCCAAGTTAAGCCGTTCCACTTCACCCCAACCTCGGCGTCCTGGCTCAACGCCGTGGAAGGCTTCTTCGCCAAGCTCACAAGGCGCCGCCTCAAGCGCGGCGTCTTCCGCTCCCGCGTCAGGCGGCATCGTCGCTCGGCTCCGGCGTGCCGCCGGCGAAATTGCGGTAGATGAAGCGGTCTTTGCCGAATGCGGATTCCAGCTCCGCCTGCTTGAAGATCGCCTCATGCATCGGCGACAGCATGCAGGCAGGATCGGTATTGGCAGCGCTCCCCGTCAGCGCAAAGGCTTGGCAGCGGCAGCCGCCGTAATCGACTTCCTTGAATTCGCAAGAGCGGCACGGCTCCGGCATCCAGCCCGTGCCGCGATAGCGGTTGAAGGCTTCGGAGTTCTGCCAAATCCAGGCGATCGAATGATTTGAACGCACGGATTCGAATTCGAGGCCTGTGATGCTTTCTGCGGCATGGCAGGGCAGGATCTTGCCGGCAGGGGAGATGTTGAAAAACTGCCGGCCCCAGCCGCCCATGCATTTCTTCGGCCGCAGCGCGTAATAATCCGGAATGACATAGTCGATAGTAAGAACGCCCTTCAGCCGTTCCCGTGCCTCATCGACGATGTGGCTGGTCTCCTCAAGCTGCGCAAATGTCGGCATCAGCGCGGCGCGGTTTTTCAAGGCCCAGCCGTAATATTGCACATTGGCGACCTCGAGCCGATCGGCATCGAGATCGACCGCCATCTGGATGATGTCGGAAAGCTGATGCAGGTTCTGCCGATGCATCACCGCATTCACGGTCAGCGGCAGGTCGAGCTCGCGCGTCCATTTCGCGACTTCGATCTTCTTCTTGTGCGCATCCTTGAAGCCCGCGACACGGTCGGCGATGGCTGCTTCGCTCCCCTGAAAGCTGATCTGTACGTGGCACAGCCCGACGTCAGCCAGTGCCTTCAGCCTTTCGCGCGTCAACAGCACGGCTGAGGTGATCAGGTTGGTATAGAGCCCGATATCGCTCGCATGCTGCACCAGCTCGACCAGATCCTTGCGCGCGGTCGGCTCGCCGCCGGAGAAATGAATCTGCAGCACGCCGATCTCGGCGAGCTCGGACAAAACCTTTTTCCACTCGTCGGTCGAAAGTTCGCTGCTTGCACGATCGAGCTCGACCGGGTTGGAGCAATAGGGGCATTGCAGCGGGCAGCGATGCGTGAGTTCCGCAAGCACCGCCAGTGGAATCCCAAAAGTCTCCGCGGTCGAGCTTTGCTTCCCCAGCACCGCGAGCCCGTCCTTCGGGTCGCCGGCTGTCGCTTTGTTGTCAGCGAAAACTCGAGTCATAGCGTCTTCTCGCGCGCGCGCGCTTCCGTCAAAAATCCCTTGTCCGCAACATCCTGCAGCATCGCGATTACATCGCCTCAGGATCGCCTTTTACCAGTATGCGCTCAAGCTTCAATTCGTGCATAATTTCTGGTCAATCGTTGCGTCCGAAAGACATATTTTGATAGTTTAGGCCACTGTGTTCCCTGCGCCAATATGGTGATTTGAGCCGTTTGTCGCCACCTCCGGACGGACCGGAGTTTGATCGCGATCAAATTCTGGTGGGATACCGCTACTATGCCTGTAGTCCCAGAAATGGGAGGCACAGCACATGCCGACCGACACGAAGCGCATGGTAGGACCAGCAATCTACGCGGTTGACCCGTGGGTGCCGCGTAATGATCCGCAACCCGCTCGGCATCAATTACTTAGCGATGACGAGCGGGCTCAACTCGCAAAGATCGCATCGATCGTTCGGTTCAAGAAGGGCGAGCAGATTTGCAATGAAGGCGACACCACCGACGCAGTCTTCAATATCATAAGCGGGGTCGTCACCGCCTACCGTACACTTGCGAACACAGAGCACGTCACTTCGTTTCTCTATCCCGGCGATCTCTTCGGCCTGTCAGAAGAAGGGCGTTATACCAACGCCACGAGGGCCGCGACACCGGTCATCGCGTACAAGATGCCGTTGCCGGCGGTGCGCCGTGTCCTGGATAGGAATGCCGATCTAGACGTTGATATCATCATCAAACTCTGCGAGGAACTCCGTGAGGCGCAACGCCATGCGCTTCTTCTCGCCCAGAAGAGAGCAGCAACGAGGCTCGCGATGTTCTTAGACTTGCAAGAACACCTGCAAGTCATAAGAGGTGAGTCGGCCTCGGAAATATATCTCCCGATGGATCGTTCGAACATTGCCGCTTATCTCGGGCTTACTCTCGCCGCCGTCGGCCGGGCGTTTCGCACGCTAGTGTCTGGGAAAATCATATCCACTCGGGATCGTCACCACGTCAAGATTCTCGACAGGGACGTCTTTAATGGGCTCGCCGATACGCGCTTTTCTCAAGGTACCAAGAAGACGCACGGTCGACTTTGACATCGTCTAAGAGACGATGCGTTCCGATTGGTAACAGCGCAGTCGATCCGAATTCGGCCAAAAGTTGATCGCGATCAAATTCGCGGCTCTTGCATCGACTGTGAGGTCGCCGCCGACTGGGATATTTCTTAGCTGCTCCGACGGAGAAAAATGGAGTGCCGTCGGCGTTTGCGCCGTAACGTGGAGAAAAATCAATGACCTGGAACGCACCGAAGATCGTTGAAGTGCCGGTTGGCATGGAGATCAATATGTACGCCTGCGCAGCACGCAAGTAAGCGGTTTCGCCGACGACCCCGCCTGGCTCCGGAACTTCAACACATCTGGGGCCAGGCGCGGGCCTTCGCCTTAGCTCAGTTCG
>JBKQRS010000278.1:0-11587 GCA_052143915.1 Bradyrhizobium sp. | reverse complement strand
GGGTGCGGCCGTGGACCTTACCTTGGTCGATCTGAAGGCCGACAATTCGCAAGTCTTCGATCCCAACAAGGCTTATGCCGATTGCACCGTGCCCGCGGCCGCCCGCGCGCCCGAAGCCAGCGTCGATATGGGCACCGGCTATGACTGTTCCGATCTCAAGGCGCATACCGCGGCGCGGTCGATCACGGTAGCCCAGCGCCGCTGGCGAAACCTGTTGGTCGCTGCAATGGCAAAGCAAGGTTTTGTAAATTATTCCAAGGAGTGGTGGCATTTTTCGCTGCCGGGCGCGGGCGGTCCCGCGTATGATTTTATGATAACCAGGCGCGGCGGGTGAGTCTGCCGGCGGGCGCATCGACGGTGAGGGCGGCCATGACGCAGGTTTCATTCGCGACCCACGAGGTGCTCAACCAGTCGCCGCCGTTTGTGGATGTCGATCTGTTCGCGCTGGACCGCCCGTTGTCGGATGCGGTCGCCGCCAATGGCGGGGCCTCCGCGCAAGAGGAATTGTCCGAGTTCGGGCAGCACTGGGGTTCGGCCGCCATGTCCGAGCGGGGCCGTATCGCCAACGAGAACACGCCAAAACTGCGGACGTTCGATTCCAGGGGTAACCGCCGCGACGAAGTCGAGTTTCACCCGGCCTATCACGAATTGATGGCGCGCAGTGCGCACGCCGGGATGCACAATTCGACCTGGACCGCCGATGGCCGGCCGGCCGGAGGCGCTGCCGAAGTCGTGCGCGCCGCGAAATTCTATATGGCAGCAGGGGTCGAGACCGGGCATTTGTGCCCGATCACCATGACGCGGGCGTCGGTGGCGGCGCTGGCGGCACAACCGGACCTGCTGGCGAAGACGATGCCGGTCATCGCCACGCGCGCCTACGATCCGACCTTCGCGCCGTGGCCGACAAAACGCGGCATGACGCTCGGCATGGGCATGACCGAGAAGCAGGGCGGCACCGACGTGCGCTCCAACATGACGCGGGCGGAGCGTGACGGCGACGCCTATCGCATCACCGGCCATAAGTGGTTCATGTCGGCACCGATGTGCGACGCGTTCCTGGTGCTGGCGCAGGCCGACGAAGGACTGACCTGCTTCTTCATGCCGCGCTTCAAGCCGGACAGGTCGATCAATGCGATCCAGTTTCAGCGGCTGAAAGAGAAACTTGGCAACCGCTCCAACGCGTCGTCCGAGGTCGAATTCGCAGGTGCCTACGCCACGCGCGTCGGCGACGAGGGCAAGGGTATCCGCACCATCATCCAGATGGTGCAATTGACGCGGCAGGATTGCGCGATCGCGTCCGCCGGCCTGATGCGGTCGGGCCTGGCCCACGCGCTGCATCATGCAAGACATCGCAGCGTGTTCCAGAAGCACCTCGCCGACCAGCCGCTGATGCAGGCGGTGCTCTCGGACATGGCGCTGCATGTCGAGGCCTCGATTGCTCTTGTCATGCGGCTGTGCCGCGCGTTCGACCGCGCGCCGCACGATCAAAGTGAGGCGGCCTATATGCGGCTCCTGACGCCCGCGATCAAATACTGGGTCTGCAAGAGCGCGCCGGGTTTTCTATATGAGGCGATGGAGTGTCTCGGCGGCAACGGCTATGTCGAGGAGGGTATTTTGGCGCGCCACTATCGCGAGTCGCCCGTCAATGCGATCTGGGAAGGCTCGGGCAATGTGATGTGCCTGGACGTGCTGCGGGCGTTGTCGCGCGAGGTCGAAGCGGCCGCGGCGATCCTGCAAAATCTCGCCGCGGAAACCGCAGGCCTGCCTGGCGTCGGCGATGCGGCGGCCTTGATCGGGACGGCCTTCCGAAGGCCGGACTCCGAGCGCGTGGCGCGGCTGGCGGTGGAGAAGCTTGCGCTACTGGCCGCCGCGGCGGCGCTCAACCAGGTATCGCCCCGTCATGCCGAATTGTTCGCGGCTACCCGTCTTGCCGGGAATCACGCCAGCATGTACGGCGCCGTTGATCTCAAGCGCGACGACGTCGCCCGGTTGTTGGAGCGGGCGTTACCCTGATGAAAGTTAGCTGATGGATTCCCTCGATCCCGCAAGTCCACTCGCGCCGGTCATTCCCGTTGAGCGCCCGCCCCGCATCTGGAAGTTCTGGGGTACCGCGCTGTGGGGCCTCGTGGTCTTTGGCGCGATGTTCGCAGGGCAGATGGCGGTTGTGGCCTGGTTCGTGTTGCGGCAGGAGGGGCCGCTTGATGTGGCCGCCGCGGTCCATGTGCTGGGGGGAGGGCTGACGATTTCGCTCTCCGTGATCACCGGCCTGCCCGCCGTTCTGGGCTCGCTCTGGCTCGCCACCCGCCTGTCAGGCACGCCGTTCGCCGACTATCTCGCGTTGCGCTGGACCTCGTGGAAAAATCTCGCGATCGGTGTCGTTGCGCTCACGGTCCTGGTCCTGGGATGGGAGCTGCTGTCGCGCGTGACGGGGCGGGAATCGACGCCGGGTTTCATGATGGATGTCTTGAAATCGGCGCGCGCCGACGGGGCGCTGTGGCTGCTGGTGATCGCATTCTGCGTCGCGGCGCCGATGTCGGAGGAGTTCTTCGCGCGCGGCTTTCTCTACCGCGGCTGGTCGGAGTCGTTTCTCGGACCCGCCGGCGCCATCGTCCTGTCGTCGCTGGTGTGGACGGCGCTGCATCTGCAATATGACTGGTACTTCTTCGGCGAGGTCTTCTCGATCGGTCTCTTGCTCGGCTATCTCCGCTACCGCTACCAATCGACCTGGCTCACGGTGATCGTGCACGGCGCCAACAACCTGGCCGCGGTCGTGCAGACCTTCTTGCTTGTCTCCTCGGGATAGAGTTTTGCGGTTCTGTCAGCCGGCGTCGCGCGCGTTTGCCAGCCGGTCGAGCGCGCCCTGCAGGATGAAGATCGCGGCGTGTTCGTCGATCACCTCGGCGCGCCGGGCGCGGCTCATGTCCATCCCGATCAATTCGCGCTCGACCGCTGCAGTGGAAAGCCGCTCGTCCCACAGCGCGATGGCGAGATCGGTGAGCCTGGAAAAATTGCGCGCGAAGGCACGGGTCGATTGCGCGCGCGGTCCCTCGCTGCCATCCATGTTGATGGGTAGCCCGAGCACGAATCCTGCAGCGGCGCGCTCGGTAGCGATGGCGAGCAGGCGCGCGGCGTCGGCCTTGAACGCCTTGCGCTGGATGGTCTCGACCCCGGTCGCAAGCCGGCGGTCGGGGTCCGACGCTGCGACCCCGATGGTCTTGGTGCCGAGATCGAGGCCGATCAGCGCGCCGCGTTCGGGCCAGTGCGCAGCGGCATCGATCAGCGGTAGTATGAGGGCAGGCATGGGTTCGCATAACATGCGGGATGCGATCGTTGCAAAGCGGAGGTGACAAAATCACGATGGACGGGTTGACACTCTTCGGTTTGTTCGCGGTCACCGCGATGCTGGTGAGCTACGCGCTGGAGGATCGCAGCCGCTGGTTCGTCCTCGCTTTCGCGGTCGCCTGCGCGCTGGGTTCAACTTACGGATTTCTGCAGGGCGCCTGGCCGTTCGGGCTGGTCGAGGCGATCTGGGCCATGGTCGCGCTGCGGCGCTTTGGTCAAAGGCGGTCGGTGGATGCATAGCTCATCCGGGCTGCCGGTGCTATTCTCGCGCAAGGCGCCCGCAACGATGCCCGCGCTGAATTCCCCTTTTTTCTGAATGAGCAGACCATGTGGCCGGACCGCCGTTTGATCGACCTGTTGAAGACCGAATTCCCGATTGTGCTGGCGCCGATGGCGGGCGTGATGGATGCGGACCTCGTGATCGCGGCGGCGCAGGGCGGGGCGCTGGGTTCGCTGCCGTGCGCGATGCTATCGGTCGAAAAGGCGCGCGAGCAGATCAACATCATCCGCCAGCGCGTCTCCGCGCCGGTGAATATGAATTTCTTCTGCCACCGGCCCGTCGATGCCGATCCCGCGCGCGAGGCCACCTGGAAGGGACGGCTTGCGCCTTATTATAGAGAGCTGGGGCTCGACCCGGCGGCGCCGATCAATGCCGCCAACCGCGCGCCGTTCGACGCGGCGATGTGCGAACTCGTCGAGGAGCTCAGGCCCGAAATCGTCAGTTTCCATTTCGGCCTTCCCGATCAGGCGCTCGTCAGGCGCGTCAAGGCCGCCGGCTGCGTTGTGATGTCGTCCGCGACCATTGTGAAGGAGGCGATCTGGCTCGAGGAGCGCGGCGCCGACGTCATCATCGCGCAAGGTGCGGAAGCCGGCGGCCATCGCGGCATGTTCCTGACCGAAAATATCGCCGAACAGCCCGGTACCTTCGCGTTGGTGCCGCAGGTGGTTGATGCGGTGAGGGTCCCGGTGATCGCGGCGGGCGGCATCGCCGACGGAAGGGGCATCGCGGCGGCTTTCGCGCTGGGGGCGGCAGGCGTCCAGATCGGCAGCGCCTATCTGCGCTGCCCGGAGTCGAAGGTCGTTGCACTGGCGCGGACCGCGCTCGCCCAGGCGCAGGACGATTCCACCGTGATCACCAACGTGATGACCGGCCGCCCCGCGCGCGGGGTCGCCAACCGCGTGATGCGCGAGATCGGCCCGATTTCGCCGGATGCGCCGGCCTTTCCCCATGCCGCGACGGGCCTGGCGCCCCTGAAGGCAGCTTCGGAAAAGCTCGGCAATCTCGATTTCAGCAATCTCTGGGCCGGACAGGCGGTGCGGCTCGGCCGCGAGATGCCGGCGGCCGAATTGACTCGGGCGCTGGCCGGTGCGGCGCTGGCGCGGCTGAGCCGATTGGCGGGTTAGGGGACGTCCCCCGCGGTTGCAGCGCAAAACCACCCTCTGCTATACGGCGGACTGAGTTTTGCCGTGAAAGGCCCTATATCATGTCGGTCGATGCCGCCACCGTTCGCCGTATCGCGCACCTCGCGCGGATTGCGGTCAAGGAAACTGAAGTTTCGCATCTGCAGAGCGAGTTGAACGCGATGCTGGCCTTCGTCGAGCAACTGTCGGAAGTCAATGTCGAGGGTGTCGAGCCGATGACCTCGGTGACCCCGATGGAAATGAAGAAGCGCCCCGACGTGGTCACTGATGGCGAAATCGCCGACGACATCGTCAGAAATGCGCCGGAGACCCAGGGGCATTTCTTTCTGGTGCCGAAGGTCGTGGAATAGGAAGTAGCGTTTTCGAGCGAAGTGGATACCGCTTCGCGTGAAGAAAAAGCGTTTTCAAGCGAAGTGGTAACGGTTCGCGTGAAGAAAACGCGTCAAACAAACGAGTGCTGTTTAGACGGGAAATCCGATGTGTCTGCTCTGCGACGATGAAAAGGCTTATCAGGCCTATATGAACTATCTCGACGCCATGGAGCGCCAGGGCAAGGCCGCCGATCCCGACAAGGCGGTCGACGCCGTGCTCGATGCGCTGGAGGCGGCCGACAAGGCAGGCAACAAGGCGTTGCGCGACGACCCGGCCAACGACAAGACGCTGTCTCCCTTCTTCTGCAGCCCGGTTAATAAATGACCGATTTGACATCGCTGACCCTCGCGGAGGCTCGAGATGGCCTCGCGAACAAATCATTCACGTCGCTTGAGCTGACCGAGGCGCATCTTTCGGCGATCGAGGCTGCGCGCGCGCTCAACGCCTTTGTGCTGGAAACGCCCGAACAGGCTCGGGCCATGGCGCGCGAGGTCGATGCGAAGATCAGTAAAGGCGAGGGCGGTCCGCTTGCCGGTATTCCGCTCGGCATCAAGGATCTGTTCGCGACCAAGGACGTGCGCACCACCGCCTGCTCCAGGATTCTCGGCAATTTCGTGCCGACCTACGAGTCTACGGTGACGTCGCAGCTCTGGCGCGACGGCGCCGTCATGCTGGGCAAGCTCAACAACGACGAATTCGCGATGGGCTCGTCCAACGAGACCTCGTGCTTTGGCCCCGTCGTCAATCCGTGGCGGCGCGACGGCGCCAACACTACGCTGGTGCCGGGCGGCTCTTCCGGCGGCTCGGCCTCGGCGGTGGCGGCGCTGCTCTGCATGGGCGCGACCGCGACCGACACCGGCGGCTCGATCCGCCAGCCGGCGGCGTTCACCGCGACCGTCGGCATGAAGCCGACCTATGGGCGTTGTTCGCGCTGGGGCATCGTCGCCTTTGCGTCCTCGCTCGATCAGGCCGGACCGATCGGGCGCACGGTGCGCGATACCGCGATCCTGATGCGTTCGATGGCCGGCCACGATCCCAAGGACACCACGTCGGTCGATCGCGCGGTGCCGGATTACGAGGCCGCGGTCGGAAAGTCCGTAAACGGCATGAAGATCGGCATTCCCAGGGAGTATCGCCTCGACGGCATGCCGGCCGAAATCGAAAAGCTCTGGAGCGAGGGCGCGGCCTGGCTGAAGGCCGCCGGCGCGGAACTGGTCGAGGTGTCGCTGCCGCACACCAAATACGCGCTGCCGGCCTATTATATCGTGGCGCCCGCGGAGGCCTCCTCGAACCTGGCGCGCTATGACGGCGTGCGCTACGGCCTGCGCGTACCCGGCCGCAGCATTGGTGAAATGTACGAGAACACCCGCGCCGAAGGCTTTGGCGCCGAAGTGCGCCGCCGCGTCATGATCGGCACCTATGTGCTCTCGGCCGGCTATTACGATGCCTATTATCTGCGCGCGCAGAAGGTCCGCACGTTGATCAAGAAAGACTTCGAGGATTGCTTTGCCAAGGGCGTCAACGCGATCCTGACGCCGGCGACGCCATCGGCGGCATTCGGTGTCGGCGAAAAAGGCGGCGCCGATCCTGTCGAGATGTATCTCAACGACATCTTCACGGTGACCGTGAACATGGCGGGACTGCCGGGAATTGCGATCCCCGCGGGCAAGGATTCGCAAGGCCTGCCGCTCGGCCTGCAGCTGATCGGCCGCCCGTTCGATGAAGAGACGCTGTTCTCGCTCGGCGAGGTGATCGAGCAGGCGGCCGGACGCTTCACCCCGGCGAGGTGGTGGTGAACATGGCGGAGTTCAAAGCGAGCCTCTCGGGCGCAGCACCGGCGCCACAGTTCGACGCGCCGCTGGCGGCGCTGTGGTGGGCGGCCAGGAGCGGGTGGGATCAGGCGCACAAGATCGTGCAGGACGAAGCGACCGCTGATGCCGCCTGGGTCCATGCCTATCTGCACCGTGTCGAAGGCGACCTCGGCAACGCCGGCTACTGGTACCGCCAGGCCGGCAAGCCGGTGGCGACCGGTTCGCTCGAGGCCGAATGGGAGCGGATTTCTTCCGCGCTGCTCGGGAGTGGAAGAGCATGAGTGCGACGAGCTCAAAACTGATCAAGGGCGCCACCGGCGACTGGGAAATGGTGATCGGCATGGAGGTCCATGCCCAGGTCACCTCGAACTCGAAGCTGTTTTCCGGGGCCTCGACCGAATTCGGCGGCGAGCCCAACACCCATGTTTCGCTGGTCGATGCGGCGATGCCGGGCATGCTGCCGGTCATCAACGAAGCCTGCATCAGGCAGGCGGTGCGCACCGGACTTGGCCTGAACGCCAAGATCAACCTGCGCTCGGTGTTCGACCGCAAGAACTATTTCTATCCGGATTTGCCGCAGGGCTACCAGATCAGCCAGTACAAATCGCCTGTGGTCGGCGAGGGCGAGGTGGTGGTCGAGCTGGCGGGCGGCGACAGCGTCACGGTGGGCATCGAGCGGCTGCATCTGGAGCAGGATGCCGGCAAGTTGCTGCACGACCAGAGCCCGACGATGTCCTTCGTCGATCTGAACCGCTCCGGCGTCGCGCTGATGGAGATCGTCTCCAAACCGGACATCCGTTCGTCGGAGCAGGCCAAGGCCTATGTGACGAAATTGCGCTCGATCCTGCGCTATCTCGGCACCTGCGATGGCGACATGGAGAAGGGGTCTTTGCGCGCCGACGTCAATGTCAGCGTGCGCAAGCCGGGAGAAGCGCTCGGCACCCGCTGCGAGATTAAGAACATGAACTCGATCGCCTTCATCGGTCAGGCCATCGAATACGAGGCGCGGCGCCAGATCGGCATTCTCGAAGACGGCGGCGCCATCGACCAGGAAACCCGGCTGTTCGATCCCAACAAGGGCGAGACCCGCTCGATGCGCTCAAAGGAAGAAGCGCACGACTACCGCTATTTCCCCGATCCCGACCTGCTGCCGCTGGAATTTACGCAAGGCTATGTCGATGAGCTGAAGGCCAACCTGCCGGAGCTGCCGGACCAGAAGAAGGCGCGCTTCATCGCCGAGTTCGGCCTCTCGCCGTATGATGCGGGCGTACTGGTGGCCGAACGCGAGAGCGCGGACTTCTTTGAATCGGTTGTGAATCGAAACGACGCGTCGGTCGTCGGCCCGATGCTTGGCGAGGCACCTGATTCCTTTTCCGCATCCGGCGTGGTTCCCCCCGCGATGCCCGGCCGCGACGCCAAGGTCGCAGCCAATTGGATCATCAACGAGTTCGCTGGCCGGCTGAACAAGGAAGGCAAGAGCTATGCGGCGTCGCCGGTCTCGGTCGGGCAGTTGGGCGCCATCCTCGATCTGATCGGCGAGGGCACCATCTCCGGCAAGATCGCCAAGGATCTGTTCGAGATCGTCTGGCAGGAGGGCGGCGACCCCCGCTCGCTGGTCGAGACGCGTGGCATGAAGCAGGTCACCGACTTGGGGGCGATCGAAAAGGTGGTCGATGACATCATCGCCGCCAATCCCGACAAGGTCGCGCAGGCGAAAGCCAAGCCGGCATTGATCGGCTGGTTCGTCGGTCAGGTGATGAAGTCATCCGGCGGCAAGGCCAATCCGCAGGCCGTGAACGATCTCCTGAAGTCCAAGCTCGGCATCTGAATCCGGCGCCTCGCGACCGCAGGTATCGCCGCTCGCCCGCAGGCGGCGCGCGTGCATCAATCATTCACCATAAGCGACGATGCATCGCGTGCGCAGGACCATGCGGCCTTCCGAATCGGCCACGCGGGATTCGCGCAGAAAACCGGTTTTGGCGAGCGGCGATGAGGCGCGAAGCCGGTGAGCACAAAAATTTTTTTGTTGCCAAAATTCGCGACTCAGAGTCCGCGCAACAAGAATTTGGGCAGCTGCCATGACGCGCGATGAGTTCGTCATCGCGTTGATCGTCGGATGTTCGAATTACAAAAACCGCTGCAGCACAGCCGCTTGTTGCAACGTTGACAATCGCCAGTTGCGGTTTTTCGCGCAGTATTTGCATCGGCGCGTGAATGGTTTCTCGTGCTGCCGATGAATGCGCGCCGCGCACTCGCGCCTCGCCGCGTAAACACTTCCTTAAGCGGGACGCTGTTTTTTTCAATGTGTTGGTGTATTCGGGATGCAGTGCATTTCGATTCCCGAGTGCACGCAGCGATTAAGCCATCTCACTACATTAGGAGGGCAACATGGCCAAGAAAGCTAAGAAGGCAAAGAAGGCGAAGAGTGCAGTGAAGAAGACTGCGAAGAAGACCCGCAAGGTCGCCAAGAAGAAGAAGTAAATCTCGCTTGAAGAAAATTGCCGGCGGCTTGATGCCGGCACGTCACACGAGCCTTCCGGACGGTTTGCTTCCTAGAAGCGGATTTTGAAAGAGCGGCTCTTGTCGGCGAAAGAGGGTGTCGGCGAGACATCAGGTCAAACGGCTGGATCGTAATTTCGAAAGAGCTCGCTCGCTCGAAGCACGGTCCGGCAGAAGAAACAGGTTTTCTTCGTTCGGTGCGGATCTCAGCGGTCCGTAATTTCACGGCCTCCAAGGCTCCTAACGGGCTCCAAGGCTTAAAGTGAAATCTGGTCCTGACGTGTTCGCCGACGCCCTCGTTCCAAGCCGGTGCCGCTAGCGCCCGGCGTGCCAAAGCGGTCCCTTGATTTGACGCGCGTTCGCGCCGGCTAGGCGTTTACGCCGGATTCATTGCGATGCTTAAACTGTCCTTCAAATTTGATCGGTCATGATCCTCCCAACAAGCCGGCAAACGGCGAGCGCATCAATCGCGCGTTGGAATAACGGGACGTTCTTGCAGATGGACGGGGGCCGCGCTCGCAGCAGGGCAGGCCAAGAAAAACAAAAAGGGGATGACAGATGTTTCAAGGGCTTTTCGATCTGGATAACGCGACACCGGTGCAAGCAACCGCGATTCCGGACGTGCTGTTCGAGCGCGGGCTATACTGGGCAAGCGGCCGCTCCGGCGTGGTCAACCTGGTCGCCGCGCATAAGTGGTTCAATCTCGCCGCCGTCAAAGGCCGCACCGATGCCATCCAGATGCGCCGCGAGGTCGCCGAACTGATGTCGGAGGTCGAGATCGCCACCGCCCAGCGCGAGGCCCGCGACTGGATGACGGCGCACTAACCGCCACGGCTCGATTATCGCTGCGGCCAGGTCCAATCCGGCGGCGTGCCGTCCCTGACGATGGTTTCGCCGAGGTGCTTCTCCAGCACGATCTGCCTGCAATCGGCGTCGGCGCCGAGCGCGGCAACCAGCGCGGTGGCATGTGAAACGACCACGGCCTGAGACCGCTTCGATGCTTGAGCGATCAGACGTGCCAGCGGTGGCAACAAATCCGGATGCAGACTCGTCTCCGGCTCGTTGAGGATCATCAACGCCGGCGGCCGCGGCGAGAGCAGGGCGGCGACAAGCAGAAGGTAGCGCAGCGTACCATCCGATAATTCGGAGGCCTTGAGCGGCCGAAGCAGGCCGTGCTGGTACATTTCGAGTTCGAAATATCCGTCTGTACTGGCCAACTCGACGCGCGCGCCGGGAAATGCGTCGGCGATGGCGGCGTCCATTTGCTTCGCGTCGCCGATTTCGCGGATGGTTTGCACGGCTGCCGCCAGATCCGATCCATCACTCGCCAGCACCGGCGTGTAGGTGCCGATCTGCGGCTTGCGCGAAGGCGCTTCCCGGTCGGTACGCAAATGATCGTAGAACCGCCAGTCCCGCATCCGCTCCCGCAGCATCAGCAGTTCGACCGCGTCGCGCGGGTCGCTGCAGTGGGTCATCATGCTGTCGAATGATGCGAGATGCTGGTAGGCCTGCCGCCATTCGCCGCTGTCGCTTCGAATCCGGACGCTAGGTCCGTTACGGACGGCAAATGCGTTGGCCCGGCCGAGCCGTTCGCCGGTCCATTGGCTTTCGACCTTGATTTCCGGGTCGCTTGAGAATTTCGAAAGCGAATCCGGCCGTGGCAGGCCGAGATCGATGGCGTAGCCGTAATCGTTTCCGGAAAATCCCAGCTTCAGGCTAACCGGATTGCGAACCAGGCCCTGGACCGGTTGTGTACCGGCTTTCATGGCGCGGGAAAACGCCTCCGGGCCGGCCCACAACGTCGATTGCAGGCCACCCTCGGTCGCCAGCGACTGGATAATGCGGCCCTGTGCGATGTCTGCCAGAAGCTTCAGAGCGCGATAGAGGCTGGACTTGCCGCTGCCATTGGCCCCGGTCACGACATTGAGTGGTCCGAGGGTCACTCTGATGTCGCGCAGAGAACGGTAGCCGGCGATGGCAAGTCTCGTCATCATGACGCAACGACCCAGATCGATGGTGCCGGCTGGTTATTCTGTTCGGAGGAAAAGCAAAATCGCGGGAAATGGCGGAGCCGGAGGGATTCGAACCCTCGATAGGGCTTTACAACCCTATAACGGTTTAGCAAACCGCCGCCTTCAGCC
>JBKQRS010000277.1:0-6786 GCA_052143915.1 Bradyrhizobium sp. | reverse complement strand
GCGGTCGAGATGTGCAACAACAACGGCGCCTGCCGCAAGCTCGAGGGCGGCGTGATGTGCCCGTCCTATCGCGCCACCCGCAACGAGAAGGACGTCACGCGCGGTCGCGCCAACACGCTGCGGCTGGCGATCTCCGGCCAGCTCGGACCGGACGCGCTGTCATCCGAGGCGATGATGGACACGATGAAACTCTGCGTGTCCTGCAAGGCCTGCCGGCATGAGTGCCCGACCGGCGTCGACATGGCCAAGATGAAGATCGAGGTGCTTGCCGCGCGTAACGCAAAACACGGGCTTTCGCTGCGTGACCGTCTGGTGGGTTTTCTGCCGCGCTATGCGCCGCTGATCGCGCGCCTCGCCCCGCTCGCCAATTGGCGCAACAACAGCCCGTTGTTGCGGAAGATATTCGAACGCGTGGCCGGCATCAGCGCACAGCGCGCATTGCCCGAATGGCGGCGCGACGTTTTCGAGCCCGCGAGCGAAGTCTTCGGCCCAAGCAACGGGCGCGAGGTCGTGCTGTTCGCCGACACCTTCAACCGCATTTACGAGCGCGAAAACCTCGACGCCGCGCTGCGCGTGCTGGTCGCCGGTGGCTATCGCGTCCACATTCCAAGACCCGCGGACAACGGCCGGCCGTTGTGCTGCGGGCGCACTTTCCTCTCGGCAGGCCTGGTCGATCATGCCCGGGCCGAGCTCGACCGGCTGGTTGCGACCTACGCGCCGTTTGCCGCGCGCGGGGTGCCGATCGTCGGGCTGGAGCCGAGCTGCCTGCTGACGCTGCGCGACGAATTGCTGTCGCTGCGATCGGACGAGACGGCGAAGAGTATCAGCGCGCAGGCGCTGTTGTTCGAGGAATTCCTGGTCCGCGAGGCCGCCGCCGGGCACCTCGCG
Organism: Bradyrhizobium sp.; assembly: GCA_052143915.1. Taxonomy (GTDB): domain Bacteria; phylum Pseudomonadota; class Alphaproteobacteria; order Rhizobiales; family Xanthobacteraceae; genus Bradyrhizobium. The sequence continues at coordinate 5,898 of JBKQRS010000277.1, read as the reverse complement.
CTAGCGCTCGGCCCGATCGCCGGCCAGGCGCTGGTGCACGGCCACTGTCATCAAAAATCGTTCGGCGCGTTCAAACCGGTCGAGCAGGCGCTTCGGCTGATTCCGGAACTGAAGGTCGAGATCATCGAATCCAGTTGCTGCGGCATGGCCGGCGCATTCGGCTACGGCGCCGACACCTATCAGACCTCGATGGAGATGGCCGAACTCTCGCTGTTGCCCGCCGTGCGGCGCGCCGATGCGAAAACCCTTGTGATCGCCGACGGCACCTCGTGCCGGCACCAGATCAAGGACGGCGCGAACCGTGCCGCCCTTCATGTCGCCCGCGCGCTGGCGATGAGCCTCGACAGTGCACGCTCAAAACCTTATCCCTCCCCCATCGCAAAGGAACCCGTTCATGGCTGAACTCACCCTCGACGTCGCCCGCAAGATTCTCGACGTAGCGCTGGCGAAAGCGGTCGAGAAGAAACTCAAACCGCTCGTCATCACCATTCTCGACGCGCGCGGTGCGGTGAAAGTCACAGCGGCGCAGGACGGCACCAGCCTGATGCGGGCCGAGATCGCGCATGGCAAGGCCTATGGCGCGCTCGCCATGGGCATGGGTTCGCGCGCCCTGTTCCAGCGGGCGCAGGAGCAGGCCTATTTCGTCGATGCGGTGAACACGCTGGCGCAGGGACGCCTGGTGCCGGTGCCCGGCGGCGTGCTGATCCAGAAGGACGGCGCCCTGCTCGGCGCGGTCGGCGTCAGCGGCGACAGCTCGGACAATGACGAGATCTGCGCGATCGCGGGGATCGAGGCCGCGGGGCTGAAGGCCAATCCGGGGTAGGTGCAGCGCATCTTTCCCGCGGGGTGGTCCACGCGAACGCGGGGACCCATCACCGACGCTAGCCGTGACAAACGGCCTCTCCCTCCGCGCGTGCGTTAGCGTCGGCCTTAAAACTGGAAACGAAGACCAGCAGTGGGGCCGATGTTTTGAAAATTGAGATACCCGCTAGCAAGGCCTCCCCCGACTCTCGTCCACAACACGCCTGCATACATATCGAGCCGCTTCGTTACGCGGTAATCGATCATGGCCGATGCGGCGTCCAGCGTTCCAGCGCAACTCGAGGCCGAGAGCCCGCCATTCGTGCAAGTGCCCGCGTTATAGTTATTCTGATTGTAGTGATACACGGCACCCGCTACGTCCAAATCGTCGCGAACGGCATATTTCGCGCCCATCCAGAACACGCGCAAGATTTTGTTAATGTCATAGTCGGTCGTCTTAACCGCTCCCGGAAGCACAGTGTATCCACCGAGAGTGGTGAACCCTTGCGAGTAGGCGTCACTGGGATCCTGGAATTGGATAACTTCAAAGCCACCGTAGAACGTCACGACCCTGTACCTATATCGCAGCATGATGACGGCGCTGGTGTCGTTGGAAAGCGTCGCCTTTAAATTGTCCAAGGAGACGCCCGCGGGCAGAGGCGACATGGCATAATTCGACAGCGACACCGCATCCTTGACCTTGCTGACGACCGCGTCGAACGAGAATCCTCCGAAGTCGCCCCCGACTTGCGCCTCGATGGCGCCATTCGAACCGTTGCCCTGACTGTACCCACCGAACTGATAAAGCGTGGCCAGTCGAAACGCGCCGATATTGGCCGCATATTGGACCGACGTTGCGTAACGCGCATCCTCCGTATCGCCGGAGCCTCCCGCCGTGTTGGAAGCTCCGATCACGGAGAAAGCGGGTGCCGCGGCCATGGCGTCATAGCGGCCCAGGCCATCCAAAATAAGCGAATCCTGCCGGCCAACGGTCAACGTTCCCCAGACCGGATTACTCAGGCCCCCATAGGCGATGGTGTTGAACATTTGCCCGGCGCGGCTGGAATCGCCGTTCGCGCTTTGCGCGTCGAGCGGGTTGGTGTTGTTCTGGACCAGCGATTTCGGCCCGTTGGCAAGCTCCAAGGTGTAGGGATCGAAGCCGGTCTGAAAATTGAATATGAATGACCAGTTGCCGGAGATCGGCTCGATTCCCTTGATTCCGATGTGGGACTGGCCGAGCCCATTTGGAAGCAGCGTATAGCGGGAACCGTTGCTGTTCTTCGAGATCAGTTCTTCCACGCCGTTGGGATAACTACCGTTGTAGGGCACGCCTTGGGTTTGGTAGCCGGCTCCCGTGTCGATGGTCCCATAAAGCGTTATGCCGTTCCATGTCAGCGGGCATTCTGCGGGGCTCGCCTGGAAATAGCTGGTTACGCTGGCGAAGCACGTTGGCACTGAGGCTGGCGCAGGCGCTTTCACCGGCAGGTCCGCGCCTTGGGCTCCGCAGACCGTCGATGCCAGCAGTCCACACGACCACAACAGCGTGGCAAACTGAACCTTTCCGACCTTGCGCATCCGATGGTCCAAATGGCCAGAAAAAATTGAGCTAGTTCTACCTTTGCACGCGGGCGCGCGCTGCGCATCCGGCAAAAAGCACGCAAATCATCACTGGAGAGCACTACAATTGAAGTGAGTGCAATCCTGGTAGACGCCCTGACACTCGAAGGATGGTATCTGCTTTTGGGACAGGCAGTCGCGATATCGCGCACGACAGGTATTTGTACATTGCCGTTTGGCGGTTTCAGCCGCCGCGAAGGTGCGAGAGGCGAAATCCCCGTCGCGCGCATTGAGGGCTCCCGGACTCAATGACACAAGCACTGCGACGAGTACGGCGACGACGGCAAATGATCGCTTGCTATATTTCATGGCCCAGCCCCTTTAGGTCGAAGAACACGGTGAACCTGGAGTGACGTCGCCGCTCGTCATTGAAGCACGCCCTTTGTTCATCCGCAGCAGGTTCTAAAAAGGTTTTTTGGCCTACTTGCCCTTGGCGCGGAGCTCAATGACCGTAACGGTCAGCCAGGATAGAACATCAGGTTTGATACTTAAAGGAGATGATATGACAGGTCGCGCCAGTGGGCGAGGTCTGGCTCGCGATTATCATCGTCTTGTACCCGATAGCGCTTGAGGCGATGTTGTCGATTTCGGCCACGCCAGATCCGAGCTTTTTGGAGTAATTCTTGAAGAAATGAACGAAGCGGCACCCAATTCTAACGGTTTTGATCGGCCGCCAGCCGTTGTTTTGTACGCTCAAATCCTGACTGATAGTGCCGGCTGAATAACTTAGCCACCCGATCATCAACTCGGGGCTCGGCTGCTGTGCCAGTGCAACCGACGGCAACACCCATAGTCCGATAGCTAAGCCCAGGATTTTGGACATCGCCGCTTTTCTCCAACCACGAAATTAATCAAAAAATTGAACTCGATAGGCACCGATGGATATCTTGCCACCTATGCTAGTTGTTTGCCGGCGGAGCCCTGAGCTTCTCCATCGCTTGTTCAACCGAGAATGAGCCAGGCCTCTGACGTGGCGGAAATTGCTGGAAGCTCAGGAGATGCTGCCCTACGATTGCCTGCGCCGGGACGAGTACAAAGGCGTGCTCGATGAACCATCGCACGTAGTCACCCGACTCGTGCTGGGCCCGCTCGAACGGGTCTGACCGCAGGTTGAAAAGCATGGGCAGACGCAGTTGCACCATCGGCTGCTGCCACACGCCGAAGCCTTCGGCCTTCTGCTCGAGGAATGACGCCTTCCATTGCTCGTAGCGAAGGCCCGCCAGATTGCCGTCATCGGTCCAGTAGAAGAACTCGCGGCGCTTGTCAGGGCCCTTGCCGGAGAGCAGATCGCGCTGGTCGTAGCCGTCCAGGTGAACGTTGAATTGCTTGCCCGCCGCATCATAACCTTGCAATAGTTTTTCCTTGATAGCGGGCTCGCCGGCGGCCGCGACCAAAGTCGACGCCCAATCTTCCGCAGAGAAGATGTCGTTGATCTCGGTGCGCGGCGGCACGACTCCGGGCCAGCGTATCATCGCCGGTACACGATAGCCGCCCTCCCAGTTGGTATTCTTCTCGCCACGGAAAGGCGTGGTGCCGCCGTCGGGCCAGGTGAAGGTTTCTGCACCGTTGTCGGTGGTGTAAATCACGATCGTATTGTTGGCGATGGCGAGGTCGTCGAGTTTCTTCAGCAACTGCCCAACCAGCCCGTCATGTTCGACCATGCCGTCCGGATAGATGCCGAGCCCGGTTTTGCCCTGGGATTCCATCTTGAGACGGGTCCAGATGTGCATCCGGCTCGGATTGAACCACACGAAAAACGGCTTCTTGTCGCGGTTGGCACGGTCAATGAAGTTCATCGACGCGTTGAGGAATTCTTCGTCGATCGTTTCCATGCGCTTCTTGGTGAGCGGCCCGGTGTCTTCGCACTTCTGTTTGCCCCATGTGCCGAAACGGGGATCGTCGCCGGGCGTGTCGGTGGGGACGGCGACGCATTTCATGACGCCGCGCGGACCGAATTGCGCCCTGAAAGATGGACTCTTCGGGTAGTCCGGATTTTCCGGCTCGTCCTCGGCGTTAAGGTGATAGAGATTGCCGAAAAACTCGTCGAACCCATGCACCGTCGGCAGGAACTCGTTGCGATCGCCGAGATGGTTCTTGCCGAATTGTCCTGTCGCGTAGCCCTGCGGCTTCAGCAGTTCGGCAATCGTCGGATCCTTGTCCGACAATCCCTCCTTCGCCGCCGGCAATCCCACCTTCAGGAGCCCTGTTCGCAACGGGCTCTGCCCGGTGATGAACGCGGCGCGACCCGCGGTGCAGGATTGCTGGCCGTAATAGTCGGTGAAGATGGCGCCATCGTTGGCGATGCGATCGATGTTGGGGGTGTGATACCCCATCATGCCGCGGTTGTAGGCGCTGATGTTCCAGTAGCCGATGTCGTCGGCCATGATGACGAGGATGTTGGGTTTCTGCGGTTGCTGTGCGGAGGCCGGTACGATCGCGCAAGTGAGCGAAGCCAGCGCGCTCAGGCAGATGGTTCGGATCAAGCTCATTTTCACTCCCTGGAATTGAATTGAACTTAGGAGGTTCCTTGACGTTCGGCACGCGCGGCGCTGAAACCATGCAGCTGCGTTAAGGGCGAGGATTTCTTGCTTAGGATTTGTGATTCGCGGGCGGCCCATCGCTGGGCCGCCCGCATTGTCACTTTTCAAGTTCGCCGCGAGGACTTAGTCGCTCGGGTGGTTTTTCGCCGACTGCATTGCCTTGAGGATTCCGCTCAAGTTGTAGGTCTCCGGCGCTTGCAGCGGCGGGAACTCCTGATACGACATCAGCTCTTTCTCCCAAAGTAGTTGGCCGATGGGCAGCAAGTTCCAGTCGAACAGGTAGGATGTGCTTGGAGAGGCCATTTGACCGGTCAAGTACGCATTCGACTTGGTGTCGCCGAAGCCGACCGCCTGCTCGAAAGGATCACGTTTGATGTTCGCGACGAGGGTCCAGTGATAGGTTACGGGGGGTTCGAACCAACCGGCCCCTCCTGGCTGAGCCATCGTGTAATAGAACTTCCAGTTCTTGTAGCGCACCGCCGATGGCGTCGCGCCCGCGTAATAGAAGAAGTAATCCCGCGCCGAATTCTCCGACCTGCCTTCGAGATAGGCGAGCTGGTTGACGCCGTCGAGCGTGGTCTTGACGATGCCGGGGTACGAACCCTTCTCGATCTGAGCCTTCAGGTCGTTGCCCTTGGCGCCGCCGGCGATTTCCACCAACGTCGGCAGCCAGTCGAGTGACGCGAAGATCTGGTCCTTCACGGTGCCAGGCTTGATATGCCCGGGCCAGCGCACGACCATCGGCGCGCGGTAGCCGCCTTCCCAGGTCTCGCCCTTCTGCCCCTTGAACGGCGTGATGCCGCCGTCGGGGAAGGTGACCGTCTCGGCGCCGTTGTCGGTCGTGAAGACGATGAGGGTGTTGTCGAGCTGGCCCATGTCTTCCAGCTTCTTCAGCACGTAGCCGATGTTGTCGTCCATCTGCTTCATGCCGGCTTCGTTG
>JBKQRS010000276.1:0-10462 GCA_052143915.1 Bradyrhizobium sp. | reverse complement strand
CAGCAGGCGTGTGTTCATTTCCAGAAAATAAAAGCTCTTGTCCTGGCCGGCGACGAATTCGACGGTCCCGGCGGAGTCGTACTTCACGGCCTTCGCAAGCGCGACCGCCTGCTCGCCCATCTTGCGGCGGGTGGCCTCGTCGAGCAGTGGCGAGGGCGCCTCTTCAATCACCTTCTGATTGCGGCGCTGGATCGAACATTCGCGCTCGCCGAGATAGATCACATTGCCATGCTTGTCCCCCAACACCTGGATTTCGATGTGGCGGGGATCGACGATGAATTTCTCGATGAACACCCGGTCGTCACCGAACGAAGCCTTGGCTTCGGCTTTGGCCAGGCCAAATCCTTCGGCGACCTCGGAGGTCGAATACGCGATCCGCATTCCCTTGCCGCCGCCGCCGGCGGAGGCCTTGATCATGACGGGGTAGCCGATCGCGTCGGCGATCTTTACGGCATGCCTTTCGTCCTCGATGACGCCGAGATGTCCCGGCACGGTCGAGACGTCGGCCTTGGCCGCCGCCTTCTTGGACTCGATCTTGTCGCCCATCGCGGCGATCGCGCCGGGATTAGGGCCGATGAACACGATGCCGGCCGCGGCCAGCGCCCGTGGAAAGGCCTCGCGCTCGGACAGGAATCCGTAGCCGGGATGCACGGCTTCCGCGCCCGTCTTGCGGCAGGCCTCGACAATCTTGTCGATCACGAGATAGCTCTCGGCAGCCGCTGGCGGTCCGATCAGAACCGCATGGTCGGCCATTTCGACGTGAAGCGCGTCGCGGTCGGCTTCGGAATAGACGGCTACCGTCTCGATCCCCATGCGGCGGGCAGTTTTGATGACCCGGCAGGCGATCTCGCCGCGATTTGCGATCAGAATTCGTTTGAACATTTGCTGGCTTACTTGCAACCTCTGGGGCGGGACCGTGCGCCCACAATCTGGCACGCGGGGGCGGACGTAACAATTCCGTCGTACAGCAAAACCAAGCGGAGGCAACGGCTGATATGCCGGAAAACCGATTCTCCTGCAGCTACCATGAGATGGCCCGCACGGAGGCCGGTCCCGCGACGACTGGCCGGAATCAGTGCGGTCTGGACTTCACCCGGACCATAAAATCCTGTTATCCCACCCTCTCATCGCAAGAGTCCTGCCGTCGATGCGCTGGCTTATCCTGATACTGGCGATTTTCGCAGCCAGCCAAAGCTTCGCCGCCAGCCCGATCGTCAGGGACGGCGGGACCATTGACCTCGCCGATGTGACCTATCGGCTCGACGGCATAGATGCACCGGCGCTTGACCAGATCTGCATCGACGACCACGCCGACACATGGGCTTGCGGTGTTGACGCACGCGACCGGCTGGCGAGCCTGATTGGTGGCCACGAGGTCCGTTGCGAGGATCTCGGTCCAGATGCCACCTACAAGAAGTGGCACATCGGTGTTTGCACCGTCGAGGGTGGAACCAGCAGCCTGAACCAACTCCTTGTCAGCCAGGGACTTGCCTTGAATTTCGAACCCTCTGCACGAGGCCGCTTCAAGGCGGATGAAGCCGATGCCAGGGATAACCGCCGGGGGCTTTGGAAAGGCTGCTTCGTAGCGCCACAGGAATTCCGCGGGGGACGAAAGGACGGCGCCCTGCTCGGCGGGGCATGCCGGGCGGACAAGGATCGCGAAATACGTGATGTGCTATTCCCCTACGAGCCGGCGATGCCTTCAGGTTGCAGCGTCAAAGGCAAATTTGCGTTGCGCGCGCATGTCACCGGCAATGTGGGCATTTATCACCTGCAGGCGTGCCGCAGTTATCCTGCGCTGACCCATCCGGATCGCTGGTTCTGTTCCGAGGACGATGCCAAGGCCGCCGGATTTCGCAAGGCGTATAATTGTCGGCCGCGACGCACCTAGCAACTGCCGCCTTGCAGCAGCAAGCCCCGGTCGGGCCGTGAGCTTTGAGCGCGAAGGTCGGGCCAGGTCGGAGTCATACAAATTCCCGGACATTGTTGCTCGACGACCCCCAAGCTTCTAGCATGCCTTGAATCCATCAAATGGGGCCGACAATGAAGCCGGATGCGGGTTTTGGCGTACTGACGGGCAACAATATCGATTCGCAATTGTTCAAGGCCGGGAGCGTCATCTTTCGGGAAGGCGACGAAGCCCGCGAACTCTTTGTCATCAAAAGCGGCCAGGTTCGAATCCAGATCGGCAACAGGACAATCACCGAACTTGGTGCGGACAGCATTTTCGGCGAGATGGCGCTGATCGACAACGAACCGCGCAGCGCGACCGCCGTCGCGGTTACCGACGTCGAACTGGTAGCGGTGTCCGAAAAGCAATTCCTGTTTCTTGTAAGTCAGACCCCGTATTTTGCTCTGAAGGTGATGCGCGTCCTGGCGCAGCGACTGAGGGCGACGAACAAGACCTTCGGCTAGTTCTCCGTGTCGCGGTACCCGCGCCGCCAACGAACCGGCAGCCGGCTCAAAGCCCATAACAATTCTGTCACAGCGCAAACCTAGACAGACACAACGGCAAAAAAGGCCGCCAATCGGATTCGCCGGGAGATTTGAATGCGCCGTTCAGTCGTGATGTTGTCCGCTGGCCTGATTTTGGTTTCCGCCGGCACGGCGTTTGCACAAAACAGCACGCCGCATAATATCATCCTGTTCGTACCGGACGGGCTGCGCGGGCGGATCGTGACGCCCGAGACCGCGCCTGCAATGGCCGCGGTCCGCGATAACGGCGTCAATTTCAGGAATTCCCACGCGTTGTTTCCGACCTTCACCACCGCCAATGCGTCGGCGATGGCCACCGGGCACTACCTCGGCGATACCGGCGACTTCTCCAACACGATCTATACCGGCTATCCTGTTGGGGCAGCCGGCGGAACGGTCACGCCATTCCTCGAAGCCGATCCGGTGATCCTCGACGCCGACGAGCATTTCGCCGGCGACTATCTGAATGAAGACACCGTGCTGAGGATGGCGCGCGCCAAAGGGTTCAGCACGGCGGCGCTCGGCAAACTCGGTCCCACCCTGATTTTCGATCATACCGACAAGACCGGCGCCGACGGCTTGCATTCGATCGTGATCGACGACGCCACCGGTGGCAAGAACGGCGTTCCGCTTTCCGAGGAGATGAAGGCTGGGCTAATCGAGGCCGGTCTTCCGCTCGCGACCCCTTCGCGCGGCGACAACGGCAAGGCCGGCGATGCCCGTACACCGGGCACCCTCGTTCCGAATACCGCCCAGCAGGCCTATTTCGCCGATGTCACCTCCAAGGTCGTACTGCCGGTGTTCAAGGCGCGCAACAAGCCCTTCGTGCTGGTGTTCTGGTCGCGCGATCCCGACGGCAGCCAGCACAACAACGGCGACAGCCTCAACACCGTCACGCCAGGCATCAACGGCCCTACTTCGCTCGCCGGCATCAAGAATGCCGACAATAATCTGGCGCAGCTGCGCAAGGCGCTCGACGATCTCGGGCTTGCCGCCGCCACCGACATCATCATCGCCTCCGATCACGGCTTCTCGACGATCTCAAAGCAGAGCAAGACCAGTCCTGCGGCAAAGATCAGCTATGACGACACGCCGAAGGATTTCCTGCCGATGGGCTTTCTGGCCATCGATCTGGCCAAGGCGCTCGATCTGCCGCTGTTTGACCCGAACGACAGGAATGCGCGGGTGGCGGGCACTGCGCATCCAAAGGCCGGAAACGCCCTGTTGGGACAGGACCCCACAAAACCCGATCTGGTGGTGGCCACCAATGGCGGATCGGACCTGATCTACCTGCCAAAAGGGGACAGGAAGCTCGCCGAGCGCGCCATCAAGGCCTTGCTGGAACAGGACTACGTCAGCGGACTGTTCGTCGACGACAAGCTCGGGCGCTTTGGCGGCACGCTGCCAATGTCGGAGATCGGCCTCAAGGGCAAGGCGGTCACGCCCACCCCATCGATCGTGGTCAATTTCCGTTCCTATGTGGAGGGATGCGACGAGCCGACCAATTGTTCGGTCGAGGTCGCCGATACCGTGCTGCGTCAGGGCCAGGGCATGCATGGCAGTTTCGGCCGCGGCGACACCTTGAATTTCGTGGCGGCGATCGGCCCGGATTTCAAAGCCGGCTACACCGATCCCCTGCCGGTCAATAATGCGGATGTCGGCATGACCATCGCCCGGCTGCTGGGTTTGCACCCGGCAAATGCGGGCGGATTGACCGGCCGGGTGATGTCGGAGGCCTTGCCGAATGGAATCGTCCCCAAAGCCTTCGATGGAACCATCGCCTCCAAGCCGGCGGCGAACGGTCTCAAGACGGTGGTGAAATTCCAGCGCGTGTTATCGCAGCGCTATTTCGACGCGGCAGGCTTTGCGGGCCGGACCGTCGGGCTCGATCCCGAGGCCGGCAAACAAAAAACGGCGGGGAAGTAACCCCGCCGTTTCGATATCAGCCGTTGCGCGCTGAGTTCACATCCCGATGTCGAATACGTTCGGCAGCTGTGTGAACGGCAGGGCCGCGCCGACGATGGTGGCCACCAGCGTCATCAGGGTGCGGTTGCCGCGGCGCTTGCCGCGCATCTGGCTTGCGATCCACTCCAGCACTTCGGTATCGACATTGACCGCCTTTGTGGGCGCCCAGCTCTCGATTGAGGTTTCCGGCGACAGGGCAACGGTGCGCGGCGGCACCGGCAGGCCGGACGCCGAGGCCGCGTGATGCACCACCGCCTTGGCCAGAAGGTCGTCGAAACGCCCATTGTCGCTGCGCTCGGCCGCGGCGTCGTCGATCTCAAACAGCGCCTCGGCCTCCGCCCGGCTAACCGGCTGATGCTCGACCGCGATCGCCGTCAGAATACGCTCGCACCAGGCGGCGTCATCGGCATCCAGCGCGCGGGAGAAATGCACGCGGCCCCTGGTGGTGGGCCCTTCGCCGGTAATCACCCCGTCGCGCACGACGGTCAGGGCAAGGGCAGCCGTGCTGCGGCAGGAAATGTCGGACGGTTCGAGGACGGTGGTCGGCTCGGCAGCGGTCACTAGGGGGGCAGACATTGGTAGTTACTCTTCTCAGTCTCTTGTTCTGGGCCAGCATTTGCCTGCAGGCGTAAACGAGTGGTTAATGATTCGAAACTTGGATTCCGAGACTTTTAGACGGTTGCGGATTTGTCGCTGTGACATCGGTCACGGTTCGAGGGGTCGCAAGCAAGCCGTGCGTGATGGGCGCCATAAAAGGCAATATCGGGGCGGCCGGAACTTTTACGGCAGACGGTTTTTTCGCCGCATGGGCGCGGATCAAAAAAAGGTGCTAGGAGTTCCCTTGACTTGAGAAATATCTACCCTTTTTGCCACGGTCATTCCGTTCGGCAATTCCCGCCTTTATATTCTGATATCAAAATTCACCTGTAACTTGAATGGCATGAGGTCGCGATATGGCACTCCAGATTGGCGCTGTGGCCCCGGATTTCGAGGCTGAAACCACCGAGGGCAAGATCAAATTCCATGACTGGATCGGTAACAGCTGGGCGCTCTTGTTCTCGCATCCGAAGGATTTCACCCCGGTCTGCACCACCGAGCTCGGCGCGCTGGCGAAGCTGAAGCCCGAATTCGACAAGCGCGGCGTCAAGCTGATGGGGCTCAGCGTCGATCCCGTCGCCAATCATGCAAAGTGGTCTGAAGACATCCGCGAAACGCAAGGCTCAGCGCCGAACTATCCCATGATCGGCGACACCGATTTCAACGTCTCCAAGCTCTATGACATGCTGCCGGCCTCTGCCTCCGGCGACGTCGCCACGCGCACCGCGGCCGACAACCAGACAGTCCGCAACGTCTTCATCATCGGACCGGACAAGAAGATAAAGCTGGTGCTGGTCTATCCGATGACGACGGGGCGCAATTTCCAGGAAATCCTCCGCGTCATCGATTCCCTGCAGATGACCGCCAAGCATCGCGTCGCGACGCCCGCCGACTGGAAACAGGGCGAGGACGTGATCATTTCCGGCTCGGTCTCCGACGACGAGGCCAAGACGATCTATCCGGCGGGCTGGAAATCGCCGAAGCCGTATATCCGGATTGTGCCGCAGCCGAAGTGAAGGATAGCAACGCGAATATCATTCCGGGGCGATGCGCGGCATCGAGCCCGGAATGACTGACTCAAGTCTTCGGCGCGATCCGGTTGGCGATCAATAGGCCCGCGGTCGACGATAGCGCGGTCACGAAGGTGCCCCAGGAAACATCGACCACGACGACCGGCCAGGTCCAGTGCTTCAGCAGCGACAGCGAGGTGAGCTCGAAGGTCGCGTAGCAAAACAGTCCGAACAGCGCGCCGTAGAGCAGTGTCGATTGCCAGCTGGCCCCTATCGGCCCGCTGACGAAAACCAGGATCCCGACCACATAAAGCAGATAGAACAGGATCGCCGGCGCGAACCTGACCTCCCCCAGCATGTCGCCGACCTCCGAGGTGAAGAAGCTCCTGGCGACCATCCCCAGGAACAGAAAATCAATCGGGATGAGGACGATCAACGTCGCGAGATAAAGAACGACATACCGGTTCAAAATGGCCTCCAGCGCTCTTTGCGCATGTCCATGATGTAGTACGCATCACTCGGGGCCAAAGTTGCAATATTCCTTCCGGCGCGGATCTGACGCGTCGCCTTTTGAGTTGAGCGCCTGATGGCCAGCCGGTCCGCCGCACCCTCTTCGGATCGACTGGCGCGAGGGCGAAAAGTGGTTTTGGGACACGCTGGTCGATGCCGATCCCGGCAGCAACGCCTTCCACCGGCAATGGGTCGCCAGCTCCGGCGCCGACGCCGCCCCCTATTTCCGCGTCTTCAATCCTATCCGGCAGGGCGAGAAGTTCGATCCCGACGGCGCCTATGTCGGGCGCTGGGTGCCAGAACTTGCGCAATTGTGGACAGGCCTGATCCACCGCCCGTGGAGCGCCGCACCGCTCGAGCTCAAAGGCGCGGGCGTGGATCTCGGCGAGGCCTCCCCGAACCGATCATCGATCACAGTGGGGCACGAACGCGCGCTCAAGGCCTGCGCCAAGCTCCGTGCAAGTTGCGCGACACCGTCGTCTCTTTGACAGCTCTACGAATCCCGCTATCGTTATTGCTTCTAGAAACCCTGGGGGATGATATGGACGACGAAAAACCCGTTCTTGAACCGACGACAGACATGATGAGCGCCCCGGCCGAGCCGCCGAAAATGGCGGCCAAGCCGGCGGTAAAAAGGGCGAAGAAGAAGAAGGCCGCCAAGAAAGCTGCCAAGAAAGTAGCGCCGAAGAAGAAGGCAGCGAAGAAATCCAAGAAGGCCAAAAAGGCTGCCAAGAAATCTCCGGCAAAGAAATCCGCCAAGAAGGCCGGCAAGAAAGCCGTCAAGAAGAAAAAGAGGGCCAAGAAGTCCAAGCGCTGAGGGCTTCCCACGCAAAGCCTCCGGACCAGAGCCGGAGGCTTTTGCTTTAGGACTTGGCCCTCAGGTCCTCATGCGCGCCGGTTGACCAGAAACACCGCGGCGGCGCAGGCGATCATGCCTGTGATCGCGACCGGATCGAGCCGCTCGCCGAACAGCACGTAAGCCATCACGGCGGTCACCGCCGGCACCAGGTAAAACAGGCTCGCCACCGAGGTGGCCGCCGAACGGCGGATCAGCCAATACAACAGTCCGATCGACCCGATCGAAAGCACGACCGCGAGCCAGGCCACCGCCAGCACGAACTCGCGGGTCCAGTGCACCTCATGGTTCTCGAGAATACCGGCCGCGGCCGCGAAAAAAATGATCACGGCGATGTATTGGACGAGGTTTCCGGCGCGCCAGTCGATCTTGCCGCAATAACGCCGCTGGTAGAGTGTCCCCAAGGTGATGCTGACCAGCGACACGCCCGAGGCGAGCCAACCCATCCCGCCTCGCCGCTCATCGGTCGATCATGCAGGATCAGCACCACACCCGCGAGGCCCAGCAAAAGCCCGGTCCATTGCAGGGGCGTGACGCGTTCGCCAAGCCAGCGATTGGCCAGCGTCGAGATCAGGATCGGCTGCAGGCCCGGAATTAGAGCGGAGAGCCCGGCGGGGATCGAATGCGCGATCGCGACCGCGGTCCCGCCAAGATAGAACCCGTGCACCAGAAGTCCCGCGACCACGCTGTGGGCGATGCCGATGCGATCGGGCCATTGCGGCCTTGCGACGGCAACGATGGTCGCCATCATCGCCACCACGACAGCCATGCGGATCGCCAGAAAGGTCAGCGGTTCGGCATTATTCAGTCCGTATTTGGTGGCGATGAAGCCGGTGCTCCAGAGCACGACGAAAATCGCCGGCGCCGCGCGCGCGGCCAATTTTTCGACATCTCTGCTCATTTGCGGCCTTGATTGCCTGAACATATGCTATGCGGCAATCGTGAAACACACGGGGCAGCACGCCACCTATCGCATGACGAAAGTCGAGAACGAGGAAACGCCATGGATGTTCGCGCCGCGCATGCACCTGCCTTGAAGCTGAACTTCGTCACCGTCGATGTCTTCACAGGCACGCAATTTGCCGGCAACCCGCTTGGCGTTGTCCTGAACGCGGAGGGATTGTCGGGCGGACAGATGCAGGCCATCGCCGCCGAATTCAATCTGGCGGAAACAACCTTTGTGCTGCCGCCGAAAGACCCCGCGCATACCGCCGAGGTGAGGATCTTCACGCCGCGCTATGAAATGCCGTTTGCCGGCCATCCCAATGTCGGCACGGCGTTCGCGCTCGCCCGCGCCGGGACGAGCTATGGCCGCGCGGTCGGCAGCGACAGCGTTCTGTTCGAGGAAAAAGCGGGCATTGTCCCGATCTCGCTCTTGAAGGAAGGCGCGGTGGTGACGGGCGCGCGGCTGGCCTCTCCGCAACTGCTGACGCTCGGCGCGGAAGTTCCGGCCGAGCTGATCGCTGCAGCCTGCTCCTTATCGGTCGACGACATCGAGACCAGGAATCACCCTCCCCGTATCGCCTCCTGCGGCGCGCCGTTCATCCTTGCCGAGCTGAAAGATCGCGCGAGGCTCGTTGCGGCGACCGCGCGTTCCGATATCTTCACGCGTGATATCGCCAAACAGCCGGTGACGAGCCTTCTGATCTACACGCAGGTTGCGGAAAGCGGCCTCGATATCAGGGCGCGCATGTTCGCTCCCCATCACGGAATTCCCGAAGACCCTGCGACCGGCAGCGCCAACGTTGCGCTCATCGGATTATTGGCCAAACTGCGGCCGGACCCGGATTTGCGGATTTCAAAAACCATCGCGCAAGGTGTCGAGATGGGACGGCCGAGCCTTCTGGAAGCCGTGGCCGAGAAGAAGAACGGCACCGTGACCGCGACCTATATCGGCGGCCGCTGCGTGCCGGTGATGTCAGGAACCATCGAGCTGGCGTAAGCGCGTCACCACTCTTCCGGACAGGGATCGACGATCTTCCAGAGTTCCTCGCCGTTCTTGATCTTCTTCATCTCGGTGCTGAGCCCGCCGTTGCGGCGGATCCAGTCCTTCACCGTACCGGGATAATAAGACATCAGGTCCGAAGTCCCTTCGGTGCTGGTGACCTTGATGCCGAAGGTGAACGCCTTGTCGTAATAGGCCTGGTGGAAGCCGAGGCTGGCGCGCGGCGTCACGCAGATCTTGTTCAGCGGCACGATGCCGAACACCAGCGTACAGGCCGAATTGCAGATGCCGTCGATGATGACCCGCTCCTTATGATCGCGGATGCGCGCGTATTTCTCCTTGTATTCCTCGACATACCCCCCGTGATCCCGGGTGATATGCAGATCGGCGCGGGCCGGGCCCGCTGCGAGCGACGAGAGGTACAGCAGGGATAGCAGCGTAATGCGCATGGGACGGTCGGTAGCCTGAAGATTCCAAAAGGGCAAAATCGGTCCTGAGGCGGACCAGACCGCGCAACTCTGGCCGGACTATGTTGGAATTTCGTTAAGCATGCCCGGGGAACCAAAAATCCGTCCCCTGTGGCAAATTTTCCGCAGTTTTTGCGCGATTTTCCCTCTGGATGGGAACCCCAATTGGCCTAAAATGTCCACGTTTTCGTCCGGAGGCCCCAATGACCAGACTGAAGTTCAGTTGCGCCGCCGCCATTCTGGCCGCGCTGACCGCGATCCCGAGCCAGGCACAAGCGCGCCGGCACATGCACGCCTACGCGCTCCCTTACGCCATCAGCTACAATCACAATTACGGGCCAGGCGTCGAACCCGGCAGCTTCGCGTATTACGATGGTCCTTCGACCAACTTTTGCGCGCAGGGTTCGGCGACCTATATCGGACAGGACCATCGCCGATACCCCTGCTTCTGATCTGTTATTCAAACCGATTCGACGCGCCATCGCTTGGACCAGCGCGATGCGCAGTTAAGCCCGTTTGCTCCCCGGGGCCGAGGGCCCGAGGCTGCTGGCCCTGCCCGGCCAAGTCTGGTAATCGACCCCTCACGCGCTCGTAGCTCAGCTGGATAGAGCATCGGACTTCGAATCCGAGGGTCGGG
>JBKQRS010000275.1:0-3044 GCA_052143915.1 Bradyrhizobium sp. | reverse complement strand
CTTTGTTTACAAGAATAAACACGCTTAAGATTGACGGGTCCGCGATTTCTGGCGTTAAGTCGCCGAACAACATTAAGCAGAGCGTTGGAGCTATAACGTACAATTATGGGTTGGGGGCGGTGTATAGTGATGTCTATATGCATGTGCCAGAAGAAGATAAAATCAGCAATCCGACGGATTGCGAGCGCCTTTGCACTTCTTACGAACAATGCGGTCTGTATGAGTACTATGACGTTCCGGAGCCGCGCTGCCAGTTATCCGAAATCAGAACCAAGCTGAAGCGGAGTCTTGCGGCACCAAAAGACCAACCGATGCGGACAGGGGTTAAAACGCAGAAGTGACCTGTGTTAATTGCAAAAGTTCTGACGTTCCGGAAATTTCTGTGTTATAGAGACGTTCGCTAGGGCCGAATTATATCTGGCTGGTAGTTCGGGGCAGGAAGTAACGCGTAAGAGTCGCGGGCGGCCGCGCCGTCCTTGGAGATAGCATCCGGCGATACCGACATTTCCCGGTCGCTTTCAATGCCCCGCTGCTCGACGGCGGCGTCAGGAAGACGCGGATCGCCGAGCCGAAGTCCGCCAATGGTTATCTGCGCTGGCATGGCGACGAGTCGGCGCGCCATGCCGTTTACGGCAACCGCGCACGGTTGAAATCCGGCGTCGGGCCGGACGCCATGCGCAAGCGCGGAGAGATGGTCGAGCGCAGCTTCGCTCATCTCCTCGAGCGCGGCGGCATGCGCCAAGCGTGGTTGCGCGCTCTGGAAAACGTTTACAAGCGTTATCTGCTTCATGTTACGGGCTTCAATCTCGGCATCCTGATGCGCGCGCTCTTCGGATGCGGAACCCCGAGGCAGGCTGTGAGCGCCAGGAGCGCCCTTTTGTTCGTCATTTAGACTGAAGGCATCCTGGCCATCGCAATGATCGCCGCAGTTGACGGCGAAATCGCAAAGCTCGTCGTCATCATCATCATCATCACCCCCGAACCCCCAAGATGATCAAAAACGACTTCGTCACCGGACTGTTAAGTGAAGCGGCCGACCTAACCCGCTTTTTCGGCGCGCTCGGAATAAATATAGAGCGGGCGCGCCTTGCCGTCGACCACTTCGGGACCAATTACCACCTGCTCGACGCCGTCGAGGCCCGGCAGGTCGAACATGGTATCGAGCAAAATGCCCTCCATGATCGAGCGAAGGCCGCGTGCGCCGGCACGTCGTTCGATCGCCTTCTTGGCGACGACATTCAGCGCCTCGTCCTGGAACGTCAAGTCGGTGTTCTCCATTTCGAACAGCCGCTGGTATTGCTTGACGAGCGCATTCTTCGGCTCGGTCAGAATCTTCTTGAGCGCCTCTTCATCGAGGTCTTCGAGGGTGGCGATCACCGGCAAGCGGCCGACGAATTCGGGTATCAGCCCGAACTTGAGCAGGTCTTCGGGCTCGACATGCCGAAAGACCTCGCCCGTTCGCCGATCGTCGGGCGATTGCACCTTGGCGTTGAAGCCGATCGACGTGCCTTTGCCGCGCGCCGAGATGATGCGCTCGAGCCCCGCGAAGGCGCCGCCGCAGATGAACAGAATATTGGTCGTGTCCACCTGCAGGAATTCCTGCTGGGGATGTTTGCGCCCGCCCTGCGGGGGAACGCTGGCGACCGTGCCCTCCATGATCTTCAGCAAGGCCTGCTGGACGCCCTCGCCCGACACGTCGCGGGTGATCGACGGATTGTCCGACTTGCGGCTGATCTTGTCGATTTCGTCGATATAGACGATGCCGCGCTGCGCGCGCTCGACATTGTAATCGGAAGCCTGGAGCAATTTGAGAATGATGTTCTCGACGTCCTCGCCGACATAGCCCGCTTCGGTGAGCGTCGTCGCATCGGCCATCGTGAACGGCACGTCGAGGACGCGCGCCAGCGTCTGGGCGAGCAGCGTCTTGCCCGACCCCGTCGGTCCGATCAGCAGGATGTTCGACTTGGCGAGCTCGACGTCGCTGGGCTTGGTGGCGTGATTCAAGCGCTTGTAATGATTGTGCACCGCCACGGAAAGCACGCGTTTGGCCTGCTGCTGTCCAATGACGTAATCGTCCAGCACCTTGCAGATCTCGCGGGGCGTCGGGATGCCGTCCTTGCTCTTGACGAGGGAGGTCTTGCTCTCCTCGCGAATGATGTCCATGCACAGCTCGACGCATTCGTCGCAAATGAACACCGTCGGCCCGGCGATCAGCTTGCGCACTTCATGCTGGCTCTTGCCGCAGAAGGAACAATAGAGCGTGTTCTTGGCGTCGCCTTCGGCCTTGGCCATTTTCTTCTCCATACCGCCGCTTCCATCTTACGACTTCGCGGACGCCCAAGCTAGCAAACCTAACCGCACCACCCTAACAAACCGTAGCGATCGACTCCCCTCCGGCGATGGCGCCCGATTTGGGAACGCGGCGCTCCTTGCGGCCGGCGACGCGAGGACGACGACAATGCAACCACGATAACCATCCGCAAATCAAGCCATGCGCCGTTGGAATGTCGCGCCGCCCTCGCGCGCCGACGGCGCGGATGGCGCGAGCGTCGCTGCGAGCCGGCGTCGGGATGGTTAATCCAACAGCTTCACATTTACATGCAATAGACTGCCACGGATCAGGTTTTCGTTTCCTGAATTTCGTCGGCGCGTTTGCTCACGACTTCATCGACGATGCCGAACGACTTGGCCTCCTCGGCCGACATGAAATGGTCGCGATCGAGCGTCTTATCGATGGAATCGTAGTCGCGGCCGGTGTGGTGGACATAAATCTCGTTCAGCCGGCGCTTGATCTTGAGAATATCCTCGGCATGGCGTTGGATGTCCGAGGCCTGCCCCTGGAAGCCGCCCGAAGGCTGATGGACCATGATCCGGGCGTTGGGCAACGCATAGCGCATACTTTTCTCGCCGGCGCATAGCAGCAGCGATCCCATCGACGCCGCCTGGCCGATGCACATCGTCGAGACTTTCGGGCGAATGAATTGCATCGTGTCGTAGATCGACAGGCCCGAGGTGACGACGCCGCCCGGCGAATTGATATACAG
>JBKQRS010000274.1:0-2668 GCA_052143915.1 Bradyrhizobium sp. | reverse complement strand
CTCCCCGACCCTCCCCCACAAGGGGGGAGGGAGCAAGAGATTCTCGCCGACTCACGTATTCTGGTTCGCTCATGCGGACAATCCTCCCGCGAGCGTCGGGACATCGAGCGGACGGAAGCCGTAATGGCCGAGCCAGCGCACATCGGCCTCGAACAGCGCGCGCAGGTCGGGCAGGCCGTATTTCAGCATGGCGATGCGGTCGATCCCCATGCCCCAGGCGAAGCCCTGGTAGATGTCGGGATCGATGTCGCAGGCGCGCAGCACGTTGGGATGGACCATGCCGCAGCCGAGAATCTCCAGCCAGTCCTCGCCTTCGCCGAACCGGATTTCGCCCTTGTCACGGCGACACTGGATGTCGACCTCGAGCGAGGGTTCGGTGAACGGAAAGAAAGAGGGGCGGAATCGCATGTTGATGTGATCGACCTCGAAGAAAGCCTTACAGAATTCATGCAGGATCCATTTGAGGTGGCCGAGATGCGAGCCCTTGTCGATCACGAGACCCTCGACCTGGTGAAACTGCGGCGTATGGGTCGCGTCGGAATCGATGCGATAGGTGCGGCCCGGGCAGATCACGCGGATCGGCGGCTTCTGGCTCAGCATGGTGCGGACCTGCACCGGCGAGGTGTGGGTGCGCAACAGCATGCGCGAGCCGTCTTGCTTCGGATTGAAGAAAAACGTGTCGTGCATCTCACGCGCCGGATGGCCCTCGGGAAAATTCAGCTTTGTGAAATTGTAGTCGTCGGTCTCGATATCCGGGCCTTCGGCGATCGAAAGTCCCATGTCGGCGAAGATCGCCGTGAGTTCGTCCATCACCTGGCTGAGCGGGTGGATTCGGCCCTGCTCAGCCGGGGTCTCGCGCAGGGGCAATGTGACGTCGATGGTCTCGGAGGCAAGCCGGGCGTCGAGCGCCGCGGATTTCAGGATCTCGCGGCGCGCGGTCAGCGCCTGCGTGACCTTGTCCTTGGCGAGATTGATCGCGGCACCCCGCGTCTTGCGCTCGTCCGGCGACATCTTGCCGAGGGTTGCGAGCAGCGCGGAGATCGAGCCCTTTTTCCCGAGCGCGGCGACGCGCACGGCTTCGAGGGCGGCCTCGTCACCGGCTGCGGCGATCTGGGCAAGAATGGTTTGTTCAAGCGTTGCGAGGTCGGACACGGATCAATTCTCTTCTTCCAAAAGGCCGCTGGTTGTGGCCGCGCCGGGGCCGAAAGGTCAAGCAAAAAGCCTGGGAATTGCGCGACGGATGGTTCCGTGCCCTTGAACCCCTGCTGACCATCGCTGCGACCAAGATATTGATCGAGGTAAGGAGCAAGCGATGCGTCTTAGACCCTGCCTGGCCGGCCTGGCTGTCGCCTTGTCTTTGGCCGCCCAACCGGCGCAAGCGGGAGGCTGCCCGGCCAAATCGACCCGTTTTGAGGATATCGTTGTTGCGTTGAACGAGGCTCCAGGTTGTGAAAAAGCGCAGCAGGTATTCGAGGCCTGCCGCTACGAAGACAGCAGTGGCCTGACCATCGACCAGGAACTGTGCCGGGGCACGACCGGCCGCGTGTCCGAGACCTGCCAATATGTCGCCAGCCGTGTCGACGAGTTGAACGCCATCGTCAAGAAAAAGTGCGACGCCGAGGCCGCCAAATTGCCGCCGCAGGAAGCGTGCCCCGCCAAGTCCACCATGATGGATGACGTTATTGCCGCGCTGAACGAGGCTCCGAGCTGTGACCGCGCGAGGAAAGTGTTCGAGGCCTGCGAATACGGCACCAGCGGCGATATCCAATTTGGCGCCGTGGTCGAGAAAAAATGCGAAGGCGACTTTGTTGCCCGGCTCAAGGACCCCCAGAAACACCTCTATCAGCGCGAACTGCGGGCCTGCGACTGCAAGTATCGGAACGAGCAAGGCACGATGTACCGGTCGTTTACGGCCTTCTGCCGGGCCGACGTCGCCCAGCGTTATTCACGCCGGGCGCAGAAAGCCTCGAGCCCCCCTCGATCCCGCTAGGGCCTTCGCCTCAAGCCGCGAGCGCAGCCTTGGCCTTCTCGGCGATGGCCTGGAACGCCGCCGGCTCATTGATTGCGAGATCCGACAGCACCTTGCGATCGACCGTGATGCCGGACTTCGACAGGCCGTTGATGAAGACGCTGTAGGTCATGCCGAACGGACGTACCGCGGCATTGAGACGCTGGATCCAGAGCGCGCGGAACGTGCGCTTCTTGCGCTTGCGGTCGCGGAAGGCGTATTGGCCGGCCTTTTCGACCGCCGCCTTGGCGGCGCGGATGGTGTTCTTGCGGCGGCCGAAATAGCCCTTGGCGTTGTCGAGGGTCTTCTTGTGCTTGGCGTGCGCCGTTACGCCGCGTTTCACGCGTGACATCGGGGAATCTCCGGGAAAAGGGGGTTCAGCCGTTCGGCAGGTAGAATTTCTTGACGTTGTCGCCGTCGGACTTGAACAGCACCGCCGTGCCGCGCAGATTGCGGATCTGCTTCGTCGTGCGCTTGATCATGCCGTGGCGCTTGCCCGACTGGGCGTACATGACCTTGCCGGTCCCGGTGATTTTGAAGCGCTTCTTGGCGCCGGATTTGGTCTTCAGCTTGGGCATTTGGCTCTCCTAGGGCTTGCCGCCCTCTTGGATTTCGCGGGCCTGTCGGCCCGTTCGCGTCGGAACGAGCGAAAAGAACCGC
>JBKQRS010000273.1:0-8400 GCA_052143915.1 Bradyrhizobium sp. | reverse complement strand
ACCTCGGTACCCGACCATTTGCCGAACAGCACGCGGTCGCCGACCTTGACGTCGATCGGGGTCAGCTTGCCCGCCTCGTCGCGGCCGCCCGGGCCGACGGCGATGACTTCGCCCTGCGAGGGCTTTTCCTTGGCACTATCCGGAATGATGATGCCGCCTGCGGTCTTCTCTTCGGCGTCGATGCGCTTGACCACGACGCGGTCGTGAAGCGGACGGAATTTCATGCAGTCCTCCTAAGCTTTTGAAGATGTTTTCGAATTTCTGGAAATTAGCAGTCGCTGCCGGCGAGTGCCAGCGGGCAAAATGGACATAAGCCAGACTTGTGCGGGGAACAAGAGCCTGTAGCAGAAAAATTGGCACTCAAATATGACGCCTGCCAGATTCATCCGTCATCGTTAACGGGGCGGAGCAGGGCCCGAAGCCCCTTATTAGCACCTGCGGTAAGCTGCTGCTAACGCGAACTTTTTCAACAGATCGTTAAACATTTAGGCTTGTGATGGGCAGGTCGCGTGCGTCACATTTCTCTCATGTGAGCGCATCTCCACCGGGTGGCTCCTGGTCGGTGGCCGTCTCGGAAAATGCGCTCCAGCAATGGAGGTTGGCATGGTCTCGCGGGTTGGTGTTTCCGAAGACTTCCGGAAACAGGTGCTGGGTTATGGGCTGACGACGGCGGAAATTCTCTACCGGATGCCCGATCATCCCTCACTGCTGCAAACTTACGTCTGGCAAAACTACGATCTGTTTCCGAATTTCCCGGCGCTGAAGGATTTTCTTAGCTTCTGGCAGGAAAAGCTCGAAGGCCCGCTGTATGCGGTCACCGTTGCCCATTCCAAGCTGATCAAACCCGCCGAGCTTCGCGCCGTCGACGGCGTGTTCCGGCTGCACTGAGCGGATACTCTTAGGGGGCAATGCCAAGGGCGTGCGCGAATGCGCCTTGGCCCACCCTATGACGCGCGATCTGTGCTAACCTTTCCGCATCGAACGGAAAGGGAGAACGCCAATGGCCAAGCAGAAGCCTAAATCGCGCGCCGCAAGCCGCACCGCCGCGCAGAAGAAATCGCCGGCACGCAAGCGCGCTGTCGGCAAGACCGCCGCCAAATCCACCGAGCGCAAGAAACTCAAGGCCAAGGGCCGCGCGCCGGCCCCGGTCAAGCGCGTTCGTCCGAAACAACGCATCGCCATCAGCCATCACCGCGACGAGGATTTCAAAGCCGACGGCTTGCGCGCCTACGCGAAATACCGCGATCTCGGCGTCGCCGAGGCGAGCCAGGGCCTGGCGCGGGCGCATGTCATCCGCCTGATCGGGCCGTGTGATCCGGCGGAAGTTTCAAAACTGCATTTCCACGACGTCGACTTTCAGATGGTCTATGTCCTCAAGGGCTGGGTCAAAACCTACATGGAGGGGCAGGGCGAGACCCTGATGAAAGAGGGCTCAAGCTGGACCCAGCCGCCGCGCATCAAGCACCTGATCATGGACTATTCCGACGACGTCGAATTGCTCGAGGTGATCCTGCCCGCGGATTTCAAGACCGTCGAACTCGCGGCATGACGCATACGCGCCTCGATGCGTGCCCAACGTGCGGCCGGAGCTCCTTCAATCAGGCTTGTCTCAATCGGGCTTGTCTCAATCGGGCTTGTCTCATTCGGGCTTGGGCGGCATAGCGATCGTGAGGCGCGACTATCGTGAAGACATCGACTGGCTGCGCGCCATCGCCGTTCTGGCGGTGGTCGCGTTCCATTTCGAGGCGCCGGCGGTGTTCGGCGGTTTTGTCGGCGTCGATATCTTCTTTGTGATCTCGGGGTATCTGATCACCGGGATCATCCAGTCGGAGCTGCAGGGCGGCGCGTTCTCCTTTGCGCGATTCTACGAGCGGCGGGTGCGCCGCCTGCTGCCGGCGCTGTACGCCATGGTGGCGCTGACGGCGATCCCGTCTTTCCATTATCTTCTGACCTCCGAACGCGCGGAGTTTTTCCGCTCGGTCGCGGCGGTCGTGACCTTCACCTCGAACTTCTTCTTCTGGTTTCAGACCGGCTATTTCGACCATGCCGCGGTGGAGAAGCCGCTGCTGCACACCTGGTCGCTCGCCGTCGAAGAGCAGTTTTACCTGGCGCTGCCGCTGATGCTGTGGGGGCTTGCGCGGCTTGCATGCGGCCGCCGCATCGCGCTGCCCGTCATGCTCGGCGCGCTCGGGCTGGCGTCGTTCGCGCTGAGCATCTGGCTGATGAATTCGGACCGTTCCGCCAACGCCTTCTTCATGAGCCCGCCGCGGGCGTGGGAATTCCTGATCGGCGGGCTGATCGCCACCCCGGGATTTCCGGTGCTGCGTCATGCGCTGGCGCAGCAGATCGCCCGCGGGGTCGCGCTGGTTCTGATCGCGATCCCGATCTTCTCGTTGCGCCAGGGGCCTGGCTTTCCCGGTTTCAACGCTCTTGCACCATGTCTCGGCGCAACCCTGTTCATCTGGAGCGGCATCGGCGTGCCCTCGTTGAAGCGCAGCGCCGCTTCGCCGCTCAGTGTCGTAAAATTCTTCGGCCAGATTTCCTATTCGCTGTATCTGTGGCACTGGCCGCTGTTCACCTTCGCGCGTTTTTCCAAGACCAGCCTTGTGCTTGATGCTACCGACAAGCTCGCGTTATTCGCGCTGACGGTGATGATCTCGTATTTGTCGTGGCGATTTGTCGAGCAGCCGTTCCGCGCAAAATCGCTGGCGCCGACGCGGCGCGCCGCCTTTCAGGTCGCGGGGCTGGCGAGCGTCGTTCTGCTCGCGGGCGGCGTCCTCGGACTTGTGTTGAGCCGGACGCCGTCGGACGCCGACCGCGCCGCGCTTAAGCTTGAGTCCTACAACGCCTACAATTATCAGCCGCTCTATCGCTTCGGAGATTGCTTTGCGCCTGCGGGCGGCGTGTTCGGCGATTCCTGTCTGGCGCTGGCAACCGGCAAGACCAACTGGCTTCTGTGGGGCGACAGCCTCGCCGCGCATTACTTCCATGGTCTGCGCAAGGCGACCGGTCCGCAAAGCGTGAATATCCTGCAGGCGACGCAGGCGGCCTGCATGCCGACGCTCAACACGGCGGCGCAGGGCAATGCGTCCTGCCGCGGCTTTGCGGCGCAGATGGATGCCTTCTTTGGCGACCACAGGCCCGACCTCGTGGTGATGTCCGCGGACTGGCTGGAATATGCCCGTCCGCCGCGCTTTGACGGCATGATCGCCGATCTCCGGCAAACGATTTCGAAGCTCAATGAACGTGGCATGGCCGTGGTGCTGCTCGGCCCGGCCGTGCAGTTCAGGGCGAGGCTGCCGTCGATGCTGATGCGCGCGCATCTGCGGCAGATCGAAGCGCGCCCCGACGACTTCGTGCTGCCGGAAATTTTCACACTCGATCAGATGATGAAGACCGCGCTGCCGGCGCAGGCGAAATTCTCCTACATTTCGGTGGTCGATGCCGTCTGCCCGGCGCGGCAATGTCCGCTGACGGTCGATAACGGCATTCCGCTTTCCTGGGATCACGCCCATCTCACGGCGGAGGGATCTTCTTTCGTGATGGACAAAGTGGCGCCGATGCTGGGGATGAGGCGCGTCATTCCGGGGCAGCCTGCAGGGCTGAACGGGGAATCTCGAGATTCCGGGTCCACGCTGACGCGTGTCCCGGAATGACGCCCCAGGGGTCATGTCAGCACCCCCACGATCGCACCCATCAGGCAGGTCGTCAGCGTGCCCGAAACGATCGATTTCAATCCGAGCGAATTGATCTCGTCGCGGCGCTGCGGCGCCATGGTGCCGAGGCCGCCGACCATGATGCCGAGGCTGCCGAAATTGGCGAAGCCGCAC
Organism: Bradyrhizobium sp.; assembly: GCA_052143915.1. GTDB lineage: Bacteria > Pseudomonadota > Alphaproteobacteria > Rhizobiales > Xanthobacteraceae > Bradyrhizobium. Next base: position 4,570 of record JBKQRS010000273.1, on the reverse strand, counting down.
ATCGCATAGAGCATGATCAGCCGGGAGCGGGGATCGAGCGCGTCCGCGCCGAGTTTCGACAAGTCGACATAGGCGATGAGCTCGTTGAGCACGGTCTTGGTGCCCATCAGACTGCCTGCCGTGATCGCCTGCGGCCATGGCAGGCCCATCAGCCAGCACACCGGCGCCATCGCGTAGCCGAGCATCCGCTGCAAGGTGATCCCGGCGCCGCCGGCATCGGGCAACAGCCCGAGCAGCGCATTGGCAAGATAGACCAGCGCCACCAGCACGATCAGCATCGCGACGATGTTGAGCAGGAGTTCGAGACCCGCGCCCGTGCCCTTGACGATCGCGTCCATGGTGGAAGAGGCGTGCATCTTGGGGTCTTCTCCGAGCGCGGCGCCGGTCAGCCCCTTGCCGGTTTCGGGAACCATGATCAGGCTGACCAGGATCGCAGCCGGCGCGCCCAGCACCGAGGCAATGACGAAATGCGCGGCCGCATCCGAAATCAGGGGCGCAAGCAGCGTGGCATAGAGCACGAGCACGGTGCCGGCGATGCCCGCCATGCCGCCAGTCATGACCAGGAATAATTCGCTGCGCGTCAGTTGCGCCAGATAGGGCCGGATGAACAGCGGCGCTTCCACCATGCCGAGAAAGATGTTGGCGGCGGTGGATAGGCCGACCGCGCCGCCAACCCCTAGCGTGCGCTCCAACAGCCAGGCCATGCCGCGCACGACCGGCGGCAGGACGCGCCAGTAGAACAGCAGCGTGGTGAGCACGCTCATGACCAGCACGACGGGGAGCGCCTGAAACGCCAGGATGAAATCCGCGCCGGGTGCTTTGAGGTCGAACGGCAACGCGCCGCCGCCGACATAGCCGAACACGAAGGAAGTGCCCGCGCGCGAAGCGGACGCGATCGCGCCGACGGCATCGTTGATCGCACCGAAGGCGTGCGCCACGACGGGCAGCTTGATCAGCGCCACGGCGGTGAGGAGGGTGACGCCGAGACCGATGGCGGCCTGCCGCAGCGACACCGCGTGGCGGTTCTCGCCGAAGGCCCACGCCAGCGCGAGCAATGCGAAAATGCCGAACGCTGATTGCAGTTGAAGCATGATTCCCCCAAATCCCCGCCGATTATGGCAGCGGCGCAGATCAAAGTGCAATGCCATGCGCAGCCGTCAAAGCGGCCATTGACAACGCCTCGACGGTCGGCCACCGATCGGCGATGTCCTCCACAATGCCGCTGACCGGCAACGCTCCTTTCAAGCGGAGCTCGTTCGTTTTCTTCCTGCTGTCGCGAAGCCTTTCGCGCTTCTCGAGCCAGATCGCAGCGGTGGCGATCGGCTGGCAGGTCTACGATCTCACCGGCAGCGCCTTCATCCTTGGCATGGTTGGACTGGTGCAGTTCTTGCCGACCGCGCTTCTGGTCTTCGTCGCCGGACACGCCGCCGATCGCTATCAGCGCAAGCGCGTCGTTCAGCTCTGCCAGCTGGCCGAAGCGCTGACGGCGATGTTCCTCGCCTGGGGTGCCTGTGCGGGGTGGCTGACCGTGACCCAGATTTTCATCGCGACCGCGCTGCTGGGGACGGCCGGCGCGTTCGAAAGTCCGGCCACGGCCGCGCTGTTGCCGCTGATCGCGCCGCAAGGCTCGCTGCAGCGGGCAACCGCGCTGTCGAGCGGCGCAACCCAGGTCGCGACCATCACCGGTCCCGCGCTCGGGGGCCTTGCCTATGCCGTCTCGCCCGGTCTGCCCTATGGCATCATGGTTGTGTTCTGGCTGCTGGGCGCGCTTTTCACCGGCGCGATCCATGCCACCCAACCCGCCGCTGCCAGGGATTCGGCAACGCCAGGCGATATCTTCGCCGGTGCCCGGTTCATCCGCGGCAATCCCGCCATCCTCGGCACGATTTCGCTGGACCTGTTCGCGGTGCTGTTCGGCGGCGTCACCGCGCTGTTGCCGATCTATGCGCGGGATATCCTGCAGGCCGGTCCGTTGGGGCTCGGAATTCTGCGCGCCGCGCCCGCGGTCGGCGCCTTGCTGATGACCGCCGTGCTGGCGCGCCGCGCCATCCGCCGCCGCGTCGGCATGCGCATGTTTCAGGCCGTCATTATCTTTGGAGTGGCGACGGTAGTATTCGCCGTTTCGCACCGGATGTGGCTTTCGGTTCTGGCGCTGGCGATATTGGGCGCGGCCGATACCGTCAGCGTGGTGATCCGCTTCTCGCTGGTTCAGCTTTCGACGCCGAACGAGATGCGCGGCCGCGTAGGCGCCGTGAATTTCCTGTTCATCAACGCCTCCAACCAGCTCGGCCAGTTCGAAAGCGGCGTCACCGCCGCGTTGTTCGGGGCGATGCCGGCGGCCGTGCTCGGCGGCGTCGCGACCGTCTTGACTGCGCTGTTGTGGATGAAACTGTTTCCGACGCTGCGCGACGTCGAGCGGCTGGAGTAGGGCGAGCCACACGCTTTTCGGAGACGCTACCCCCGTCCCACGAACGGCATCTTGCTCGCCATGACCGTCATGAACAGCACATTGGCGTCGAGCGGCAGGCTCGCCATATAGGCGACCGCGTCGCCGACCGCCTTGGCGTCCATGCGCGGCTCCGGCATCTTGCGGCCGTCCGGCTGCAGCACGCCGTCGACCATGCGGTCCGTCATCGGCGTTGCGGCATTGCCGATGTCGATCTGCCCGACCGCGATGTCATAGGCGCGGCCGTCGAGGTTGGTGGCCTTGGTCAGGCCGGTGATGGCGTGCTTGGTCGATGTATAGGCCGACGAGAACGGCCGCGGCGCATGCGCGGAGATCGAGCCGTTGTTGATGATGCGGCCGCCGCGCGGGGTCTGGTCCTTCATGATGCGGAACGCGTGCTGCGTGCACAAAAACGGCGCGGTGAGGTTGGTATTTACCACCGCCTGCCATTGCGCCAGGCCGAGATCCTCGAACGGCACCGGCGGCGCGCCCATGCCGGCATTGTTGAAGAGCACGTCGAGCCGGCCGTAGCTGTCCATCACCTTGGCGAACAGAGCGGCGATCGAGCCGGGATCGGCCATGTCGGCGGAAACCGGCAGGCTCTTGCCGAGTTTTTCGCCGAGCTTTTGCGTCTCCTGCAGCATCTCCAGCCGCCGCCCCGCCAGCACGACGGTGAAACCAGCGCCCATCAGCGCCAGCGATGCCGCGCGTCCGACGCCGGTGCCGGCGCCGGTCACCAGCGCTACTCTGTTCTTTGCTTCGGTCATTTGCTTCCTGCCTTGTTATGTTCTTGGTTATGTTTTTGGTGTTTCGGTCTTGTAGGGTGGGCGTGGGATGTTCTGATGCGCCGCGCGCAGCGCCGCCGACCAGCGCGAGCGCAGATCGTGGAAATAGGGCTCGCCCGCCTCGATGCGGTGATTGAGATCGGCATCGCAGACGTCCGAACGCACCACCAATACGTCGATCGGCAGGCCGACCCCGAGATTGGAGCGCATCGTCGAGTCCATCGAGATCAGGCTGGTCTTGAGCGCTTCATAGAGTTCGACATCGTAATGCATGGCGCGGTCGAGCACCGGCTTGCCGTATTTGTGTTCGCCGATCTGCAAATACGGCGTGTCGGTGGTGCATTCGATGAAATTGCCCGCGGGATAGACCATGAACAGCCGCATCCGCGACCCCTTGATCTGGCCGCCGAACAGGAACGACACGTCGAAATTGATATCCTCGGACTGCAGCGCGGTGCCCTCGGTGGCATGTACGGCGCGGATCGCCTTGCCGATGCGTTGCGCCGCCTGGAACATGGTCGGTGCGTTCAAAAGCGTTTCGACATCGCCGGTGTTCGGGTCTTCGAGCCCTTCGGTCAGGGTCGACAGCACCGACTGGCTGATCGCGAGATTCCCGGCGCTCGCGATCGCCATGATGCGCTCGCCCGGCTTGGAGAAGATATGAAGCTTGCGAAAGGTCGAGACATTGTCGAGCCCGGCATTGGTCCTTGTGTCGGCGATCATGACCAGCCCGTCCCGCACCAGCACCCCGCAGCAATAAGTCATTTCCGTATCCCCGATACGCACAGACGGCGCGGAATTTCTAGCCAATTTCGCTGACGCGTCCAACCCCAATCGGTTATCGCCACCGTCATTCCGGGGCGCGAGTGAAGCGAGCGAACCCGGAATTCTCGAGATTCCCGGTCTGGTCCGGAGCCTGTCATCGGGCGGCGCAAGCGCCGACCCGTTGGGACCATCCCGGAATGACGACGTTTTCACGACTGGAGCCTGCCAGAGGCCGGACCGGTCGGCAGGCGATGACGGCTGGATACACGTCCGCGTTCCCGCGACGCGATACGCCCGGATCGTGCCTGAACCATGGGCCCAAAAAACAGAGGGCGCAGGGAATGCCGGGTGCCGGTGGCACCCGCGGCCTCGCGTGTAACTTGGTAGAACACGCGAGTTAGTCACCACAGGTTCACCGGGCCAGCCCGGCATTCCCTGCGCGATGGTTTTAACGGCTTATTTCGCGCTCTCCCCGGTGACCGGCTATCAGATGCACACATCTCTTGATCGGTGGTCCACGTGGAGGAAAAACGCGAGTCTTATCAACGGTCGTTGAACCACCGACATAAAGATG
>JBKQRS010000272.1:0-6267 GCA_052143915.1 Bradyrhizobium sp. | reverse complement strand
CGTCACCGCGCTGGCGCGGTGACCTCGACCTTCTTCCAGGTTTGATCGGGGTTGAATGACGTCATGCGCTCGGCGAGTCTTTCCGTGCGTTCCCCGAGGTCTTTCTGGAACACGGTGCCCGCGTAATTGACGACGAAGGTCATTACGCCGGAATTGCCATATTCGGCCGGATAGGCCACCAGCGCGAAGCCACCGATCATCTTGCCGCGCACGATGTAATCTATTTCACCGCCCGCAGCCATCGCACCCTGGCGCGTCAAGATCCTGTAGTAATAGCCGTGAAAGGGCGTGCGGCCGCCGCCGATGGCATAGCCTTCCGTCGCTGCGTGCGCGACCACTTCGCCAAGTGGGCTGGGCTCCTCGCCCGGCGCCGCGGGCCAATAGAGCCCGTCTTTCTTGCCGGGGCGGCTGACGATGTGTTGTGCATAGATCGCACTGCCGGTGCCGGTACGCTCCTTGCCGGCATATTCGTTCTGCGCGTCCACATAGGCGAGGCAAGCCTGGATCGCGTTGAGCTCGTTACGGCCGATACGCCGATACAAAATCTCGAGGCGGCCGGCGGCCGTGTCGAACCGCCAGGCAGCGCCCTTGCGCGTGAGCGGGATCGGAAACGGAAAATCCTCCGACCCGAGTATCACGACGGCCTTGTTGTCGCCTTCCGTGGTTACCTGATGCTTGGCGTCATAGGCCGCGAGGAATTTTTCGCGCATCCGTTCGTCGGCAACCTTGTCGCCGGAGGAGACGATTTCGGCGGCATCGGGTCCAAGGACATGGACCACGCCTTTGGGCCAATCATCCCTGGTGGCGCTGACAAGCGCTGCCACGGCGTCCTCGGGTGACTTGTAGGATTGTTGTGCATTGGCGGCGGACACCGACGCGAGGATGACGGTTGCGGCGGTCCAGCAGGTCAGTTTGCCGAGCAACGAGACGATCTGGGTCATGACGATCTCACCAATATTGGATGTGCGCGTGCATCAGGCCGGTCGCGGATGGAATCCGCGCCCCTGAGGCAACCCAGCGGTCATATGTCTCGAACTTGAGCCCGAGCTTCTCATAGAACACCCGCAGATATCCGTCCCGGCCGCGGACGACCGCCCCGGGCATGACGTTCTGCACTTCCTGCGCCATGATGCCGACATAGAGCTTTTCGCTGCCATTGTAGGCGTAGCGATAGAAGCCAAGTCCGTTGTCGAGCATGCCGATCAGGACGATGTCGTGCTTGGCGTTGATGTCTGAGCGGCGTCCGGGGCCGCCTCCACCGCCACCGCCGCCGCGCATTCCGCCACCGCCGCCACCGGCGCTAACGCGGGCTGCTCCAGCCCCACCGCCTGCACTGAAGCGCGCTGCCGCCCCGCTGCCTGCAAAACTCTCTCGTCCACGCGCAGCCTGCACGTTGGTTACTCTGCCGGATTGGATATTGCCAATGGCACTTTCGCTCATCGGTACGCTGGCGGGACGGTTCACGCCGGCTGACGGTCGATTGCCGATGTCCCGTCGATTGGCGGGGGTGATGTTGGGACGGTTGCCGGGCGCATTGGCAGCGCCGCCAAGATTGGCCACGCCGCTGCCCGGCTTGAGAACCTGATCGCCGCTGCGACCGCGGAAATCCATGCGCTCCTGGCTTCCGGGACGAATATTGCTGTTACCGAATCTCTGCTGCACGTTGGTGTTGCTGTACTGCACGCCGTGGCGGTGAACGGGATTGTGCTGCCAGTTATTGCCGTTGATGTTGACGTTGTTGATATTGATCGGGCGGTTCACGTTGATATTGCGGCCACCCCAGTTGACGCCACCGCCCCAATAATTTCCACCCGATGCCCAACGCCCCAGGGCGTAGCCTGCGCCGAACGCAATGCCGGTTGCGAGGATCGCGCCGGGCACATAGCCGAACGGTGGCGGGAAGTAGTATGGCGGATAGTCAGGATACGGCCAGCCGCCGTAAACGACGCCGGGATCATAATAGGGCACGTAGATCGTATCGGGTTCCGCGGGCTCGATGACGATGACTTCCCTATCCTGCTGCTGCGCCACCGAGACCTTCTGCTCTTTGGTGGAAGGCAGTTTGTTGTTGGCCTGGGCTTTCGTGCGCAGGCGTTGAACCGCGTCCATGACGTCCGGCTGCTGGGCCAGCACGGCGTCGCCGAGCTTCTGCGTCCAGTCCAGCTTCGCGCTCATCATCGCGAGCACCGACGGCGTCGCAACCAGCGACTTTACGCTGTCGTCCCAGCCTTGCTTGTCGACGGCAGCTTTCAGCGCGTCTCCCTTGAGGTTCTTGTTTGCGGTCGCCCAACGGTCCGCCTGCACGATCTCGAGCGGATAGGTCGATGACATCAGAACCTCCGCGAGCAGCGCATCCGGATAGAGCGCGATCGGAGCCACCAGTTGGTCGAGCTGTTCCGGCTTCAGCAATTGCTGCGACTGATCAGTGACCGGCGCTGCGGGGGTTTGTGCGTGGGCGGTGGCGACTTGCAGTCCCGTCAACAACAGTGCCGCGATGATTGACCGAGCCGTTGACGAATTCATATGCGTCTCTCCACGCCCACAACCCGGGAATTGCTATGTGCGCGGAGCATGCCGCGTATTGATAGAGATCAATAGACGACGCTTAATTCTGGCCCAGCAGCGAAAGGCAGAAAACACGAAAAAACAAAAACAATATTGTCTTGCTGGACGCTTACTCCGCCGCGATATGGCCGGGTGGGTTCGTTTGTGTTGCGGCAGGCTGTTGTTCATTCACCGGGCGCGATCCAGGCCGCAGCCGTTCGCGAATGGCCTGGAACATCACGTAAAGCGGCGGGATCGCAAAAATGCCGATGAATGAAGCCAGGATCATGCCGCCGAACACCGGCGTGCCGACGCCGCGCCGTGCCAGTTCCGAAGCACCGGAGGCGATAACCAAGGGATAAAGCCCGAGGATGAAGGCGAACGAGGTCATCATCACCGGGCGGAAGCGCAGGCGCGCGCCTTCGGTCGCGGCTTCGAGCAAGGGGACGCCGTGCTCGCGCTTCTCCTTGGCGAACTCGACGATCAAAATGCCGTTCTTTGCTGCGAGGCCAATCAGCACCACCATGCCGATCTGGCCATAGAGATCGAGCGTGAGCCCGGTCAGGACGATGGCGCCGAATGATCCGAGGATACCGATTGCAACCGACAGCAGCACCGGCACCGGAATGCTCCAGCTTTCGTAGAGCGCGACCAGGAACAGATAGGCGAACAGCACCGCAAAGCCGAGAATGATCGCGGTCTTGCCTTCGGCGCGCTTCTCCTGGAATGCCGTATCCGTCCACTCGCCGGCGTAGCCTTGCGGAAGCGTCTTCGCCGCAATCTGCTCGAATGCCTGCAGCGCCTGGCCTGACGATACGCCCGGAGCCGGGCCGCCCTGAATGGTCACGGCGCGGAGGTTGTTGTATCGGATCAAGGCGGGCGGACCGACGACAACGCGCGGTTCGGCCAGACTTCGCAGCGGGATCATCTTGCCATCCGCGTTGCGCACATTGATGCGATAGATATCGTCGATACGCGACCGGTCGGCGGCCTCCGCCTGCACCTGCACCTGCCAGGTGCGGCCAAACAGGTTCAGGTTGTTGATGAAATAGCCGCCGAGCGACGCCTGCAGCGCCTGGAACACATCCTTGAGCGGGACACCGAGGATCTGCACCTTGTCGCGATCGATATCGAGATAGATCGAGGGATTGGTTGCCGAGAACGTAGAAAACACCCCGCGCAGTTGTGGATCCTGGTTGGCCGCCACGGTAAGCCCGCGCAGAACCTGGGCAAGCTCCTTCGGATCGCCGCCCCGCAGGTCCTCAAGCACATAGGTGAAGCCTCCGCCGGTTCCGAGACCAACAATCGGCGGCGGCGCCAGCGGCACCACGGTGCCGGCCTGGATCTGGCGGAACTCGGTGCGCAGCCGGGCAATCACTTGGCGCGCGCCGAGATCGGCGCTCTTGCGCTCCTCGAACGGCTTGAAGGTCACGACCATGAAGCCGGCATTGGGTTGCGAATAATTGTCGATGAAATTCAGGCCAATGATCGAAGTGTATTCGGCCACCGCCGGGTCTTCCTTCACGATCGCTTCAGCCTGTCGCATCACATCCGAGGTTCGGCCGACCGAGGCACCGCCCGGCAACTGAACGACCACGAAGATCGCGCCCTGGTCGTCCTCCGGCACAAAGCCTGTCGGAGTGACCTTGGAAAGTCCGACGGTCCCTGCCCCCGCCACCACCACCATCACCAGACCGATGACCGAGAACCGAACCAGCCGCGCGACGGCGGCGCCATATTGGTCCCGGACCCAGTCGATCCCGCGCATCAATTTTCCGATGATGCCGCGCTTCGGGCCGTGATGAGAGCTGAGCAGGACGGCGCATAGCGCCGGAGAGAGCGTCAGCGCGTTGATGGCGGAGAGCAGCATCGCGACCGCGACGGTGACCGCGAACTGGCGGAACAGTTCGCCGGAAATACCGGGAATGAAAGCGATCGGCACAAAGACCGAAAGCAGGACCAGCGTGATCGCGATGATCGGCGCCGTGATTTCAGCCATGGCGCGCTTGCTCGCGTCCGCGGGCGATAGCTCCGGGTTCTCTTCCATCACCCGCTCGACGTTTTCAACGACCACGATGGCGTCGTCGACGACGATGCCGATCGCCAGCACGATGGCGAGCAGCGAGACGGTGTTGGCGGAATATCCGACGGCCTTGAGCGCGATGAAGGTGCCGATCAGGCTCACCGGCACGGCAAGGGTCGGGATCAGGGTGGCGCGGACATTTCCGAGAAACAGGAAGACGACGAGCACGACGAGAACGAAGGCCTCGAACAGCGTCTTCTTCACTTCGTGCATGGTATCCTTCACGAAGACCGTCGGATCGTAAGGGATGGTCCAGGCCAGATCCTCCGGAAAGCGCTTTTCCAGTTCGGAGAGCTTCTTCCGCAAGGCGTCGACGGTGTCGATCGCGTTGCTGCCGGGCGACTGGTAGATCACGATGGCGGCGGCCTCGTCGCCGTTGAACCGCGTGTCGCGATCGAGATTGGCGGCGCCCAGTTCGAGCTGCGCCACATCGCGCAGTCGCAGGATCGAGCCATCCGGATTGGTCCGGATGACGATATTGTTGAACTCCTCGACCGAACTCAGGCGGCCCTTGGTCTGGATGTTGAGCTGCAACTGCTGATCTTCGAATGTTGGCCGCGCGCCAATTCGCCCGACGGCAGCCTGTACGTTTTGCGACTGAACGGCGGTGATGATATCGTTGACGGTGAGATTGAGTCCGGTCAGCCGCTCGGTCTTGACCCAGGCGCGCATCGCATAGTCCTGGGCCGCGAACAGATACGCGTCGCCGACGCCGGGTGTGCTCTTGATCGAATCCAGAAGATTGATCGTGACGTAATTCGACAGGAACAGCGGATCGTGGGTGTGCTTCGGTGAATACACCGTGACGAATGCCAGGATTGCCGTCGATTTCTTCTTGACGTTGATCCCCTGCCGCTGAACTTCCGGCGGCAGCAGCGACAGCGCGGTCTGCACCCGGTTGTTGACGTTGACGGTATTGATGTCCGGATTGGTGCCGAGTTCGAACGAGGCGGTGAGCGTGTAGCTGCCGTCGTCGCCGCTCGTGCTCTTCATATAGATCATCTTGTCGACGCCGACGACCTGCGCCTCGATTGGCTGGGCGACGGTGGCGTCAACCACCGCGGAATTGGCGCCGGGATACATCGTGGTGACCGAAACCTGGGGCGGCACGATGTCGGGATACTGCGCAACCGGCATCGCCAGATACGCCAGTGCGCCGGCAATCGTGGTGACGACGGCGATGACGATCGCCAGCCGTGGACGGTCGACGAAGATCGCGGAGAACATCGGGTCAGCTCCTGTCGGGCAATGGCGGCAGAGGCGTCGGGCGGACGGCTACGTCCTTCCGCAGCCCCTGAAATCCCTCGACGACGACCAGCTCGCCCCCCGTCAGTCCCTGCTCCACAACGACGCCGGCTCCAACCGCGGCACCGGGCTTGATCCTGCGTACCGCCGCCTTTCCATCGCTCGCGATGAAGACGTAAACGCCCTCCTGATCGGAAATCAGCGCGGCCTGTGGAATGACGATCTTTTCCTCCGGCGCGCCGCCCTCCAGCCCGACGCGGACCAGCTGGCCGTCGATCAAGGCAAAATCGGGATTTGGAAAGGATGCGCGCGCCAATACGGTGTCGGTGGACCGATCGACGGTAACATCGACAAAGTTGATCTTGCCGGGGGACTTGTACGGGCTGCCGTCGCCG
>JBKQRS010000271.1:0-22786 GCA_052143915.1 Bradyrhizobium sp. | reverse complement strand
GAGCTTGTCGGGCCGGTTCAGCGTGATGGTGAGAATCTGCTCGGCGACCTCGTATTTGATCGTTTCATAGGCCATCGGGTTTCCTCTGCGGTTTTGTTTTTTGTTGGTATACGCCGTCATTCCGGGGCATCGCGAAAGCGATGAACCCGGAATCTCGAGATTCCGGGCTCGCGCTTTGCGCGCCCCCGGAATGACGGACAAAACTACTTCGGCGGCTTCGGCCACGGAAGTTGCGCGCCCCGCAAGCCCTCGAACGCCTTGGCCATGCCGAGCACGCCGATGTCGTCAAAGCGGCGGCCGATAATCTGTACGCCAATTGGAAAGCCCTTGGCGTCAAATCCACCGTTGATCGAGACCGCCGGATTTTCCGACATGTTCCAGGGTACGGTGTAACAGATATGCTCGAACGGTCTGTCGGGATCGTTGATGGGGGCGGCGAGTTCGGCTGCGAATTTCACCACCGGCGAAACCGGCGAGATGACGTAGTCGAGATCGGCGAACAGTTTGCCCGCGGCAGCGCGGATCGCCATGGTGGCATTGAAGCCCCTGATCACGTCGAGGCCTGACAGTTTCGCGCCGGCTTCCGCCCATTTGAGAATATAGGGCAGCGCCTTGCCGCGTTCGGCCGGCGCCAATTGCGAAAGATCGTCCCACAGGCGGGCGCGCCAGAAATTGTCGAGCCCGTCGAGCATCTCGCGCGTCAGGATGCCCTTGACTTCGGTGACCGCGGCGCCTGCGGACTCAAAGGCGTTCGCAGCCTTCACAGCGACATCGCGGACGTCTTGCTCCAGCGCCTGGCCGACGTCGAGATCGAGCATCAGTCCGATGCGCAATTTGCGTTGGTGTTTGTCGAGCGCCTTCCAGTTGACGTTGTCCGGCGGCAGGCTCATGCCGTCGCGGCGATCGGGCCGCGACAGGATGCTCATCATCAAGGCGGCGTCATCGACGGTGCGGGTCAGCGGCCCGGCGACGCGGCCGACATAGGGCGGATCGATCGGAATTCGCCCAAGGCTCGGCTTCAGCCCGACCAGACCGCACCAGCACGATGGCAGCCGCACCGAGCCGCCGATATCGGTGCCAAGATGCAGCGGGCCGTAGCCCGCGGCACACGCCGCTCCTGCGCCGGCACTGGAGCCGCCGGGATTTTGGCTGAGATCCCAGGGATTGCGGGTGAGGGGATGGAAGCTCGAGAGGCCTGACGACAGCATGCCGTAATCCGGCATGGTGGTTTTGGAGAAAATGATCGCGCCCGCCTCGCGCAGCCGCGCCGCCGGCGGCGCATCCACGGCTGCCGGCACCAGCTTGGTGGTGGCAGCGCCGAGCGGCACCGGCACGCCCTTGGTGGCGATGTTTTCCTTAATCGTGGCGGGCACGCCGTCGAGCGGGCCCATCGGCTCGCCCTTCTGCCAGCGCTCGGTCGAGGCCTTTGCAGCCGTGCGCGCGCCTTCCGGATCGAACGCGTACAGCGCCTTGATGTGCGGCTCCCACATCGCGATATGGGACTCCAGGTCATCCAGCACTTCGTCCGGCGAGAACTGCCTGGCGCGAAAGCCCGCAATCAGGTCGACGGCACTGAGATCGTGCAGGGCTGACACCCTATCCGACGAGGCTTCTTCATGCATGGCTGGCTGCCGGCAACCGGGTTTCGATAATGCGCGCGAACATGCTGGCTCCAATGGGGAGAATCTTGTCGTCGAGCGTGAAGCCGGGGTTGTGCACCGGCACCGAGCCGTCATGGCCGAGCCAGAAATAGGCGCCGGGCACGGCATGCAGCATGTCGGCAAAATCCTCGCTGCCCATCTTCGGTCGCGAGCGGGTGATGACCTTAGCGGGATCGACGACCGTTCGCGCCACTTCCGCGACCACCTTGGAGTGCTCTTCCTGATTCACCAGCACGCTGAAGATGTCGCGGATGTCGACCTTGATCTCCACCGCGAAGGCGCTGGCGATACCACCGCAGATCGCTCGCATGCGCTCGCGGATCAGCGCGCGCACCTCGTCTGAGAAAGCCCGCACGGTGCCGGCAAGCTTCGCTTCGCCGGGGATCACGTTATAGGCGGAGCCGGCATGAATCTGCGTGATCGACAGCACCGCCGCTTGGGTGGGCTCGACATTGCGGCTGACGATGGTCTGCAGCGCCTGTCCGAGCGCCATGGCAATGACAACCGGGTCCTTCGAGCGTTCCGGCATCGCGCCGTGCGCGCCGTAGCCCGATATCGTGATGTCGAAGAAGTCGGCGCCCGCCATCGCCGGTCCGGGCAGGATCGCGAGTTCGCCGTGATCCAAATCAGGCGCGTTGTGCAGCCCGTAAATCTCGTCGCAGGGAAATTTTTCGAACAAGCCGTCCTTGATCATGGCGCGCGCCCCGCCGAGGCCTTCCTCCGCCGGCTGGAAGATGAAATGCACGGTGCCGTCGAAATTGCGGGTCTCGGCGAGATAACGTGCGGTGCCGAGCAGTATGGTGGTGTGGCCATCATGGCCGCAGCCGTGGAAGCGGCCGGGAATGGTCGAGCGCCATTTCAGATTGGTGTTTTCCTCCATCGGCAGCGCGTCCATATCGGCGCGAAGCCCGATGCGCCTGCCGGCGGCCCCTTTGCCCTTGAGCACGCCGACCACCCCGGTGCCGCCCAGACCACGATGAACCTCGATCCCCCATTGTGCGAGCTTTTCGGCGACGATCCCCGAGGTGCGGACTTCCTCGAATCCGATCTCGGGATGGGCATGCAGATCCCTGCGGATGGCGGTGAGTTCGTCGGCAAAGCCTTCGATGCGGTCGATAGTGGGCATTTTTGTTATCCGATGGCGGGAGAGTGGGAACGCGAGTTGACTGAGGTGACGAAGGCGGGGCCGTTCGGCTTGAGACGAATGCCTGGGCGCAACTTTGTCCAGGGCAGTGCGGATGTGTCGGCAGGCATCGCGCCGGGGGCGGCGCAGATCAGGAGCTTTTCCGCGATCGGCTCGAAATCGGCACGGAAATGCACCGAACTCTTGTTGACCAGGATCGCCTGCTCCAATGGTTCGATGCCGACGTAACGAAACATCGATTGGTCCGCCAGCTGCGCCTTGTGCGAACTCACGACCACGCGCACGTCGCCGACCCGCAAGCAGGCCGACGGCCCCATGTCCATGTCGCGGCCACCGTAATAAGGACCGGGCGCCACGAATTGTCCGTCGGACAATCGCTCCACTACAAACGTCTCCTCGTATGGCGCATCGCCCGGTATGCCCGACTTGCCGCCAAGCGCCAGCGTGACGATAGCGCCAACGCCTGCGGCATGGGCGGCCCTGGCGGAGGCGGGATCATAGATCGCGCCGATCGCGGCGCGCGTCGCCTTGTTGCCGACCAGCGCACGCAGCATGCCCGTGGTATCGGAATCGCCGCCGGCGCCTGGATTGTCCTGGGTGTCGGCGATGATGATGGGTTTGCTGGCCCTTTTCGCGAGTTCCATCGCGTGGCGCACGCCCTCGTCAGGGCTGTAGATGCGGCCGTCGAAATCGTTCTCGTGACTTTCGATCAGGGCGGCAAGCATGTCCACAGCCGTGTCAGCATCGGCCTGCGTTACGCCATAGGCGAATACGCTCGGCCCGCAGTGGAGAAAGTCTGCCGCCGGAAATCCCGGACAGAACGACAGCGTCGGCACTGCCTCGCTCGGCAGCGCCGCCAGTTTCTGGTAAATGCCCTTGGCGGGCTGATCGTTGGTGCATTGCCAGCTGATCGGAATCAGGAACGGCAATTGCCGGAACGCTCTTGCCAATTTTCGTTTTGTCTTGAGCAGCCGCGCGAGGTGGTGCGCCGCGGCGCGGCCGGTGTCGGCCATATCGGTATGGGGGTAAGTGCGGTAGGCAATGAGCGCATCCGCTTGCTCTATCATCTCAGGCGTGACGTTGGCATGCAGGTCGAGGCTCACCACCAGCGGCAGGCCATCGCCGATCACGTTGCGCACGCGCCTCAAGATTTCGCCTTCGCCGTCGTCGAGATGCTCGGTCACCATGGCGCCGTGCAGATCGAGATAAACCGCATCGAGTGGTCCGGCATTCCTGATGCCGTCCACCATCACCCTGGCGATGCGCTCATAGGCGTCCTCGGTCACATGCGCCGACGGACTGGCGGCACCGAAGATCGTCGGTACCAGCTCCCAGCCCCAGGCTTCCGCCTGTCCAACAAAGCCGGCCAACCCGACATTGATGTTGCGCATGGTCTTGAGCACGTCGGCCCCTTGCGTCATCGCCGGCCAGCCGCCGCCATGGACGAAGTCGGCATAGGCAGCCTTGGTCGGGGCGAAGGTGTTGGTCTCGTGCAGGAAGCCGCCAACGGCGATACGGGGCATCAATTCTTCTCATCGGGTGTTCTGCGGGCGACGTTAGACCCGGCGTTGTGAGATGCGCAAGCGACGAAGCAATCCGCCTCCCGCATGGCTTTGCGCCGTTTTATGATGACTAACCGCGGCGAAGGCCTCCTCCGTCATTGCGAGCGAAGCGAAGCAATCCATACCGTCCGTGCCGCGCACAAACGCTGGATCGCTTCGTCGCTTCGCTCCTCGCAATGACGGTGAGAACGGTTCATGACGTAACGACCGCTCGCTCAACCGGCCGAAAGTTGGCAAAATCCCACCCCCGTCCGGGGGCGGCGTCAAGCAGCGCGCGGGTATAGGCTTGTTGCGGATTTGTCAGGATCAGCGCTGCCGGACCCTGTTCGACGATGCGGCCGTGCTGCATCACGGCGACGTCGTCGCAGATCTGGGCTGCGACCCGCAGGTCGTGGGTGATGAACAACAGCGCGATGCCGAGCCGGGTCTGGATTTCGTCGAGCAGCTCCAGCACCTGTGCCTGCACGGAGACGTCGAGCGCGGAGACCGCTTCATCCGCCACCAGCACGTCGGGATCGAGCGCCAGCGCGCGTGCTATCGCAATGCGCTGGCGCTGGCCGCCGGAGAACTGATGCGGATAGCGCGAGATCGCGTCGACGGGCAGATCGACCAGTTCGAGCAGCTCGCGCGCCTTCTTAAGCGCCTGGGTGCGCGGCATGCCGTAATTGATCGGCCCCTCGGCGATGGTCTCGCCGACGGTGATACGCGGATTGAGCGATCGATAGGGGTCTTGGAAAATGATCTGGATCTTCTTGCGGTGCGGTTGCAGCAGCCGGCGTGACAGTTCGGAGATTTCGCGACCGCCCAGGCGAATGCCGCCGGAGGTCGGATCGATCAGGCGAACGATGCAGCGCGCCACCGTCGATTTTCCGGAGCCGCTTTCGCCGACGATGCCGAGCGTGCGGCCCTTGCGCAGCGTCAGCGTGACGTCTTTCGCCGCCGCGACTTCGCGGGCGCGGCCGAACAAGGAGCGCTCGCGATAGACCTTGCCGAGCTCATTGGCTTCCAGCACCACGGGCTCTCTTGATTCCGGGCGCGGCGTGCGCGGAACGAGACTGGGCACGGATGCGAGCAGGTTGCGGGTATATTCCATCGTGGGCGTGCGCAGGATGGTGTCGAGCGGGCCGGTCTCGACCAACCGTCCCTGACGCATGACCGCGACCCGGTCGGCGATTTCCGCGACCACGCCCATGTCATGGGTGATGAACAGCACGGCTGTGCCGTGATCCCGTTGCAGGTCGCGGATCAGCGTGAGAATCTGCTTTTGCGTGGTGACGTCGAGCGCCGTGGTCGGCTCGTCGGCGATCAGAAGCTTCGGCTCCAGCACCAGCGCCATCGCGATCATGATGCGCTGACGCTGCCCGCCCGACAGCCGGTGCGGATAGGAGGCGAAAATCCGCTCGACCTCGGGCAGCCGTACCTGTTCCATCATGGCGAGGATGCGCTGGCGCCGCGCCCGGGCATCGAGTGAGGTGTGGACGCGCAGCACCTCGTCGATCTGGCGGCCGACCGGCACCACCGGATTGAGCGCGGTCATCGGTTCCTGGAAAATCATCGCCATGGTGGTGGCGCGCAATTGCCGCAGCCGACGATCGCTGGCGGTGAGCAGTTCTTCGCCGACCAGTTTTACGCTGCCTCTCGAGGGGACAAGCGAGCCCTTTTGCAGCAGGCCCATCACGGTCAGCGATGTCACGGACTTGCCCGATCCGCTCTCGCCGACCAGGCACAGGGTTTCGCGCTCGCGCACCTCGAGCGAGACGCCGTCGAGGACGCGGGCGCCTTGCGGGTTGTTGCCGAGGCCGACGACGAGGTTTTCGATGTCGAGGACGGGGGTGGTCATCTCAGCGCTCTCCTCCGTCATTGCGAGCGAAGCGAAGCAATCCATCGTAGTCGCGGAACGAAAAATGGATTGCTTCGTCGCTTCGCTCCTCGCAATGACGGTGTGGCATCACTTTCCGCCCTCCCGCTGCTTCATGCGGGGATCGAGCGCGTCGCGCGCGGCGTCGCCGATCAGGTTGACGGAGAGGATCGCGATCGACAGCAGCAATCCCGGCCAGAAGATCAGCGACGGCTTGATCTGAAAATAGGCGCGGCCTTCGGCCATGATGTTGCCCCAGGTCGGCGTCTCCGGGCTGATGCCGGCGCCGAGAAACGACAGGATCGCCTCGGTGAGAATGGCGGACGCGCAGACATAGGTGCCTTGCACGATCAGCGGCGCGATCGTGTTCGGCATCAGATGCCGCCACATGATCTTCGGCAGGGACGAGCCGACGGAAATCGCGGCTTCCACATAGGGCTCCTCGCGCGCCGACAGCACCACCGATCGCACCAGCCGCGCCACCCGCGGAATTTCGGGGATGGTGATGGCAACCAGAACCGTCGTCAGGCTCGCGCCCGAGAGCGAAACCACGGCAATGGCGAGCAGGATGCTGGGGATCGCCATCAGCCCATCCATGACCCGCATCATGACCGCGTCGATCCACTTGAAGAAGCCGGAGACAAGCCCGATCACGAGCCCAATGCCGATCGAGAAGACGGCGGCGCCAAGTCCGATCAATAGCGATATCCGTCCGCCGTAGAGAATCCGGGAGAGCACGTCGCGGCCGTAACCGTCGGTGCCGAGCCAAAACTGCGTGCTTGCGGGTTTCAGTCTTTGGGCCGGAGCGAGCAGCAGCGGATCGTGCGGCGAAAGCCAGGGCGCAAGCACGGCAGAGGCGATCACCAGCGCCAGGCAAATCGTGGCGGCGGCGATGATCGGCGTCGCCGTCAGAAATCCGAGCCGCGGCCGCAACGGCGTGGTGATCGGGATCGTGGGTTCGGGGAGGGTTTCGACCGCCATCAATATCGAACCTCAGTAACGGATTCTGGGATCAAGCAACGTGTAGGCGACGTCGATCAGAAGATTGACGGCGACATAGATGCCTGAAGTCAAGAGGATCATCGCCTGGATCACCGGATAGTCGCGTGCCAGTACGGCATCGACGGTGAGGCGGCCGATGCCTGGAAGGTTGAATACGCTTTCGGTAACGACGACGCCTGAAATCAGCAGCGCGAAGCCGGTGCCGATCACGGTGATGACGGGCACGGCGGCGTTGCGCAGCGCGTGGCGCAGCAGCACGCCGGTCTCGCTGATGCCCTTGGCGCGCGCGGTGCGCACATAATCCTCGCCGAGCACATCCAGCATGGCGGCGCGGGTCATCCGCGCGATCAGCGCGACATAGATGAACGACAGCGTACAGGTCGGCAGAATGATGCGCTCGAAAAACGGGCCGAAGCCGGTCGAGATGCTGCGAAATCCCTGCACCGGCAGCCAATGCAGATCGATGGCAAAGATCTGGATCAGCACGTAGCCGATCACGAAGACCGGGACGGAGAAGCCCACCACCGACAATCCCATGACGAAACGATCGATCCAGGTGCCGTGTTTCCAGGCCGCGATCACGCCAAGCGGCACCGCGACCAGGATGGAAAGGATGATGGTCGAGACCGCGATCGAGATCGACGGCTCGACGCGCTGGCCGATCATCTTCAGCACCGGCACGTTGGAGATCAGGGACACGCCGAGATCGCCATGCAGCAGCTTGCCGATCCAGGTGAAGAACTGGGTGTAGAGCGGCTGATTGAGCCCAAGCGACGTACGGATGCGTTCAAGCTGCTCGGGGGTCGCGTTGTCGCCCGCCAGGATCGCGGCGGGATCACCCGGTGTCAGCCGCAACAGCAGAAACACGAACAGCGCCACCACGCCCATCACAGGAATGGCGGCAAGCACGCGGCGAAGCAGATATCCGAGCATGGCGACGTCCGTGTCTCAGCAAAGGTTCACGTTTTCAATACACGAATGTGACCGCATCTGCTTCTCCTGACAAATCCGACATTTAACGGATTCTCGCCCATTTTGTCGCGGCGAAGCTTTGCAAGCCCTGTGCCATCGCGCACGCAGCATTCGCATCGCTGCAAGTCATGCCGTGCGGTTCTCGCCGATCGACATCGCACAGATGCGCGACAGCTGCACGTAGGGCAATCCCGTCTCCGTCGCCCAGGCATTGAACTGCGCCTGCACCTTGGCGAGGTCGCCCTTCGACTTCACCTCCTCGGCAATGTCGAGCCCGGCATCGCGCAAGCACGCCACAACGTCCTGCGACGTCACAAATCCATCCCAGCCGACGAAGCGCAGGAACGTCTGTCCGGTATTGCCGCCGAGCCGGCTGCCGCGCTTGGCGAGCAGGTTCAGGAGGCCGACCTGGTCGGAGGAGGGCCATTGTGCCAGGAACTGGCCGAAGCTGCCGTGCTCCCTGGCGATCTCCTGCACGAAGGCGGCGTTCTCGCGTACCGACGCAATCTTGGCGCCGTTGCGGACGATGCTTGTATCGGACAACAGGTGGTCCCAGAAATCGTCGGGTTGAAAGGTGAGTTTTGCCGGTTTGAAGGCGAGGAAAGCCTTCTCGAAGCCCGGCCATTTCGCTTCGATCACGCTCCAGGCGAAGCCTGCGGAAAATACCCGCTTGGTCATCTCCGATAAGATGCGATCATCCGGAAGCTTGGCCAGCGCCCTCATGTCCGGCTTCCGCGGCAACAGTTTTTCCAGCCCCTTTGGACCGCCCTTGCGTTGCTCGGCTCTGGCGCGAATCGCCTTGAACGGGATGGTACGGGAACTCGAGGGCGCTTTCGCCATGGGTGGTGGCCTTACTCCAGCGTGGCCAGCAATCCCGCCATCAGGCGGCCGCGCTCGGCCAGGCTGTCGATTTCGATGTGTTCGTTCAGCGTATGCGCATCGGCGCCGCGAACGCCGAGCCCGTCAAGGGTCGGGATTCCCATCGCGCCGGTGAAGTTGCCGTCGGAGCCGCCGCCGGCGCTGCCATGCGGAAGCTCGAGGCCCATCGCCTTCGCCACGCCGCTTGCCTTTTCATACAGCGCCATGGTGCCCGCGTCGGGTTCCCATACCGGCCGCGTTACGCCGCGCGTGACTTTGAAGGCAACGTCGTTGGCGGTGCCTGACAGCGCCAGCATGCGCTCGACGCCGCGATCGAGGTCGGCCTGGCGCTTGGCCATGCTCAGCGCTTCCCCGGTACAGGTGGTGGCGACGCAATTGACCCATTGGCCGCCATGCACGATGCCGACGCTGAAGGTGCAGTCTTCCGACGTCATGCCGTCGATGACGAGGATCTGACGCGCCATCTCGCGTATCGCCGAGCGGCCTGCGGACAGCGTGGCGCCGGCATGGCTCGGCTTGCCGGTGGCCTCCAGGTTGAACCGCGCGATCGCGTAACGTCCGGTAACGACGCCGTTGTTCGGCCGGCCGGGCTCCGGCACCAGCACATATTTGTTGCGCGCGGCCTCGGCCTCGATGATGTCGCGTGTCGACGGCGTGCCGACTTCCTCGTCCGGCGTGAACAGCACGGTCACCGGCAGAGGCGTCGTGAAGGACGCCCGCGCCAGCTGCCGGATCGCTTCCAGCGCGAGGTAGTTGCCGCCCTTCATGTCGAAGATCCCGGGGCCGAAACACTTGTTGCCCTCGCGCCGCCACTGCAGTTTTTCCAGCGTGCCGACGGGATGCACGGTGTCGAGATGGCCCGCGATCAAAATGCCGGGCTCGCCCTGTTTCGGATGCGGAAAGTGGGCGCGAATGCACCCGCCAAAACCCTGCCGCCCGGCGATCCGCTCGATCGACGCGCCCATGACCGCCATGTCGCGCGCGGCGAGATCAAGCATGCGATCCACCGCGTTTGCATCCCAGGTCGGGCTTTCGCATTCCACCCAGCCGCGCAACCCAGCCAGCATGGCCTCGGAATCAAAGGGAAGGTTGGCGGGGTTCATCGGGATGCTCTCATGTTCGATGGGATTGTCGGCGAGTCGCTTTGAGCGCCTCCGTTACGAGAATGACCGGCGAAGTGTTTGTAAAGTGAAACATCCGCGAAGGGCAGGGCGCAGCTGGTCTTCCGAGAACCCGATTGACGCGCAAGGCGCCCGGTGCAAGTCTCAAATATTCAGGAGTTACAGCGTGTTACTGCGCCTAAATAACACTCCGCTTGCACAACGAATGATCGGCCTTTGACCGGTTTCACGTCAGGAGACAAACGAATGTTCCGCATCTCGCGTTGGAAACATCCCACGATGGCGTCGGCGATCGCCCTGGCGGCGCTTTCGGTGGCGCTGGCGGTGACGCCGCCGGCCGAGGCCAAGACGATCACTGCGGTGATGCATTCCGATCTGCGCGTGATCGATCCCGGTTTTACCACCGCCTACATCACCCGCGATCATGGCTACATGGTCTATGACACGCTGCTGGCGGAAGATTCCAACTTCAAGATCCAGCCGCAGATGGCCGACTGGAAAGTCTCCGACGACAAACTCACCTACACCTTTACGCTTCGCGACGGCTTGAAGTGGCATGACGGCACGCCGGTCACGGCGGAAGATTGCGTGGCTTCGCTCAAGCGCTGGGGCCGCAATGACGGCATGGGCCAGAAGCTGATGGACTTCACCGCCAGCCTCGAGGCCACCGACGACAAGACCATCACCCTGAAACTGAAGGAGCCTTACGGGCTGGTGCTGGAATCGATCGGCAAGCCGTCGTCGCTGGTGCCGTTCATGATGCCGAAGCGTTTGGCGGAAACGCCGCCCGGCCAGCAGATCAAGGAACAGATCGGATCCGGTCCCTTCAAATTTGTGCAGGCCGAATTCCAGCCCGGCGTGAAGGCGGTCTACGTCAAGAACACCGACTATGTGCCGCGCAAGGAGCCGCCGAGCTGGACCTCCGGCGGCAAAGTGGTGAAGGTCGACCGCGTCGAATGGATCACGATGCCGGACGCGCAGACCGCGGTGAACGCGCTGCAATCCGGCGACATCGATTTCATGGAAAATCCGGCGTGGGATATTCTGCCGGTACTCGCCGCCGACAAGGAGCTGAAGGTCGAGACCCTGAACAAGCTCGGCTACCAGACGCTCGGCCGGATGAACTTCCTTTATCCGCCCTTCGACAACGTGAAAGTTCGCCGCGCCGCCTTGATGGCGATGAGCCAGAAGGAGGTGCTCGACGCACTGGTCGGCAATCCCGAATACTACAAGGTATGCGGTGCGGTGTTCGTGTGTGGCACGCCGCTGGCGGCCGATGTCGGTTCGGAATCGCTGGTGAAGGGCAATGGCATGGCGGAAGCCAAAAAGCTGCTCGCCGAATCCGGCTATGACGGAACACCGGTTGTGCTGATGGCGCCCGGCGATGTCGTGACGCTGAAGGCGCAGCCGATCGTGGCGGCGCAATTGCTGCGCGATGCCGGCTTCAAGGTCGACGTGCAGGCGACCGACTGGCAGACGGTGGTCACGCGCCGCGCCAGCCAGAAGCCGCCGAAGGAGGGTGGCTGGAACATGTTCTTCACCAACTGGGTCGGCGCCGACGTCGTCAACCCCGTCGCCAACGTATCGGTCGGCGGCAGGGGCAAGAATGGCGGCTGGTTCGGCTGGCCGGAAGACGCCAAGATCGAAGCGCTGCGCGATGCGTTTGCGCGCTCGTCCTCGCCCGAGGAGCAGAAGAAGATCGCGGCCGAGATCCAGAAGGAAAACTACGACCAGGTGATCTATATTCCGCTGGGGCAGTTCCTCATACCGAGCGCCTGGCGCAAATCGCTCACAGGCGTGCTGGACGGCCCGGCGACGCCGATCTTCTGGAATATCGACAAGTCGGAGTAGGTGCCGCGATGGGATTCGGGTTACCCGCCGGCCTTCAGGGGAAGCGGCTGGTCGCCGAGCATCGCCTTGACGACGACGTCGCGTGCCTTGCCGGCATCGAGCGCGTGCTGCGCGATCAGGTCGCCGCATTCTGCGATGATCTGATCGGCGTTCTGCATCATCTTGAGCTCTTTGTAGCGATCCCGGCGTTTTAGGCCCATGCTGGCGCCGACCAGTTCCAGCAGGTTGACGATCTGGAAGGGCCAATCGCGCTCATGCGCGCAAAGTTCGCGATGTTCGGAATGATAGACCGTGACCAGCGCATCGATGCCCGCATCGCGTGCGGCGCGAAGCTCGTTGAGCTGCAGCTCGCGCTTGAATGCAGGCAGCACGCCGAGATTGAAGCTTTGCAGTCCGACCGCCGGCTGCTCCAGGTCGACGAGCGTGATGCCGGGGATGGCCTGCAGGACGGCCGCGGCAGCCTCCATGACGCCGGCGACGCCGGGATGGCGGTGCAGCGCGACCCGCATCTCGACGCGCTCACGCAAATGCGGGGTCAACCCGGCAAGCCGGCCGCTAAGAAAGCGCATGAACGGCGTCATCTCGAACGGCCGTGCGCCGCGCTGGCGCTCGATCGTCGGCAGCGTGGTCTCCGTGAACTGGACATAGCAGCTCGGGCACCACGAGATCACCTGACCGGATTTCGAATGCGACATTTTTTCGATGCTGCTGGTGCCCATGCGGCCGGACATCTCGACGTCGCCCGGGCGCAGCTGCATGACGCCGCAGCAATGGCTGGGTCCGCCCATCACTTGGTAGGTGATGCCGAGCGCATCCATGATATCGAGCGCCAGAAGCGCGATATGCGGCGTCTTCAGCACGTTGCAGCCGGTGTAAAACACAAAGTCCGGCGCATCAGTCGGCGTCGCCGCCGAGGCCGATTTCTGGCCGAGCCGCTCCAGCACCTCGCCATCGAGCTGCAGGCGCGAGAGCACGGCGACATCGCGGCCGAGATCGCGGTATTTCTCCACGCCCTGGCGCCGCCGTTCCGGCAATTCGTGCTCGGCCTTGACTATCGCGACGCGCGCCATCGCCAAGAGGAAGCGCGGATTGACGCCTTCGTCGCACGCCTTGATGCATTCGCCGCTGAGCATGCAGGACTGCGCCCATTGGCGCGAGGCTTGCGGCCCGCCGCCGCCGCGCAGGATGTCGATGATGCCGGTGATGACGTCTTCGGGCGCGGCACTGGCGATGCCGGCGGGCATCACGCTCGGGCAGACCTCGACGCACCTGCCGCATCGCGTGCAGGCATCAAGCATCTGCTCGACACGCTCGCCGAGAGCCGCCTCGAAGGAGATGTCGTTCGGCTGCATGTTGACCTCTCCAGCCGATGAAAATCACTTTGGCGTCAGAATGACAGAGATGCAACTATTTGCAAAATCAGTCTAACGCTGCTGATGTGGTCCCGCCAGTTACTTCACTCTCGAATTCGGAGATTACAATGCCTTTCGATTTGGTCCTGCGCGGCGGTCGGGTGATTGACCCCTCCCAGAAGCTCGACGCCGTAACGGATGTCGCCTTCGCCGGAGGCAAGGTGGTCATGGTCGGAAACGCGCTCAAGGCGGATCCGGCAACCGACGTGCGCAACGTGTCGGGTTACATCGTCACTCCGGGCCTTATCGATCTGCACACGCACGTTTATTGGGGCGGCACCTCGCTCGGCATCGACGCCGAGGAGTTCTGCCGCACCTCCGGCGTCACCACGGCGATCGACACCGGCAGCGCCGGCCCGGGTAATTTCGCGGGCTTTCGCAAACACGTGATCGAGCCGAGCCAGGTCCGCATTCTCGCCTATCTGCACGTCTCGCATGCCGGCATCTACGGCTTCTCGCATCGGGTCATGGTCGGCGAGAGCGAAGAACTCCGGCTGATGAATCCGATCGACGCCGTCAAGGTTGCGGATGAGAACCGCGACCTCATCGTTGGCATCAAGGTGCGGGTGGGGCGCCACTCGTCGGGCACCTCGGGGATCGTGCCGCTCGAAATCGCGCTTGAAGTCGCCGAAGAGGTCGGCATGCCCTTGATGGCGCATATCGACCATCCGCCGCCGAGCTACGAGGAGGTGCTCGCCCGCCTGCGTCCGGGCGACGTTCTCACCCACGCGTTCCGGCCGTTTCCCAATACGCCGGCCACCGCGCAGGGCACCGTGAAAAAGGTCGTGCTGGAAGCGCGCGAGCGCGGCGTGTTGTTCGACATCGGCCATGGCAAAGGCTCCTTCGCCTTCAAGACCGCACGCGCGATGCTCGCCAACGGCTTTTATCCGGACACCATCTCCTCGGATGTCCATGCCCTGTGCATCGACGGCCCGGCCTTCGATCAGGTGACGACCATGTCCAAGTTCCTGTGCATGGGGATGCCGCTGTCTGACGTGGTCAAGGCCTCGACGGTCGATGCGGCGATGGCATTGCGGCGTCCTGAACTCGGCAGCCTCAAGCCGGGGAGTGTCGGAGACGCCACCCTTATCTCGGTTCGGGAAGGCCAGTTCGACTACGTCGACGTCGTCGGTGAGCACCTCAACGGCGACCGCAAGATCGTGTCCGAAGGCGTCGTGATTGGCGGACGCTGGTGGCATCCGCAACCATCATCGAAATTTAAACAGCTCGCAAGTTAAGCGGGGCTGTGATGTGATCCGCTCGAAAAAGTGATCGCTCGAAAATGCCTTTTCCGACCGGATACGATCGGAGCAGGCCGGCGGCGCTGGCATACCATTTGCAAGCAACTGGGACCGAGGCCATCGGTCTGACTGGCTCGTTTCAAGCGCAATCGCTATAACCACCCGAGACTGGGAGAGCTCTATGGATCGCAGGACTCTGTTGAAGGGACTGGCCGGGGTGGGCAGCCTGGCGGCGACGGGCGGTGTTTCGATGCCGGCCCTTTCGCAAGGTGCGGCGGCGCGCACCCTGCGCTTCGTGCCCCAGGCCAATCTCGCGAATTTCGATCCGATCTGGGGGACCCAGTATGTGGTGCGCAACGCTGCCGCGCTGGTGTGGGACACCCCCTACGGTATCGACGAAAAGTTGCAGCCGCAGCGCCAGATGGTCGAGAGCGAGGAGGTGTCCGATGATGGCCTGATCTGGACCTTCCGCCTCAGGCCGGGGCTGAAGTTCCACGACGGCGAGCCCGTGCTAGCTAAGGATGTGGTGGCGAGTCTGGCGCGTTGGTCGGCGCGCGATCCCATGGGGCTGATGATCAAGGCGATCCAGAACGAGTTGACCGCTGTCGACGACAGGACCTTCAAATGGGTACTGAAGCAGCCTTATCCGAAGCTGCTCTATGCGCTGGCCAAGAACAACTCGCCCTGCACCTTCATCATGCCGGAGCGCATCGCCCAGACTGACCCGTTCAAGCAGATCGGCGAGTACATCGGCTCGGGTCCGATGAAGTTCGCCAAGAACGAATGGGTGCCGGGCGCCAAGGCGGTATTTGAAAAATTCACCGATTACGTGCCGCGGCAGGAGAAGCCCTCCTGGCTTGCCGGCGGCAAGCAGATACTGGTCGACCGCGTCGAATGGGTGGTGATCCCGGATCCGGCCACGGCGGCGGCCGCGCTGCAGAACGGCGAAGTCGATTGGTGGGAGAATCCGCTCTCCGATCTTGTGCCGCTGCTCAAGAAGAACCGCAACATCAGCGTCGACATCGCCGACCCGCTCGGCAACGTCGGTTCGTTCCGGATGAACCACCTGTACCCGCCCTTCAACGATGTGAGGGCGCGCCGTGCCGTGCTGATGGCGATGAGCCAGGAAGACTATATGCGGGCGGTGGTCGGGGACGATACCTCGCTGTGGAAGCCACTGCCGGGCTTCTTCACGCCGGATACGCCGCTTTACACGGAGGAGGGCGGCGAGATCCTGAAGGGCAAGCGCGATTTTGCCGCGGCCAAGAAGCTACTGGCCGAGAGCGGCTATTCGGGCCAGCCGGTCACGTGCCTCGTGGCTCAGGACCAACCGATCACCAAAGCAGAGGGCGATGTCACTGCGGATCTGTTGAAGCGTCTGGGCATGAATGTCGACTTCGTCGCGACCGATTGGGGAACGGTCGGTGCTCGCCGTGCCCAGAAGACGCCTCCGGGCCAGGGAGGCTGGCAGATGTTCCACACCTGGCACGCCGGCGCGGACTGTCTCAATCCCGCCGCTTATACCGCCATTCGTGCCAACGGCGACAAGGCGTGGTTTGGCTGGCCCACCAGCCCCAGGGTCGAAAAGGAAGTCTCGGCATGGTTCGAAGCCAAGAACCTCGATGAGGAGAAGGCCACGATCAATCGCCTCAACAGGGCCGCGCTGGAGGACGTCGTTTTTGCGCCGACCGGCTTCTTCCTGAGCTACACCGCGTGGCGCAAGAACATCTCCGGCATAGCGAAGGGACCGCTGCCCTTCTTCTGGGGCGTGTCGAAGACCGCATGACGGTGCGGTGAACCCAGATGGTCTCGTATATTCTCCGCCGCGTGCTCGCGACCTTGCCGGTGATGGCGATCGTCGCGCTGCTTGTCTTCAGTCTGCTCTACATCGCGCCGGGCGATCCGGCGGCGGTGATCGCCGGCGACCAGGCTAGCCCTGCGGACGTTGAACGGATTCGCCAGAGCCTCGGCCTCGACCGGCCGTTTCTGGTCCAGTTCGGGGCCTGGCTCTGGCACATCCTGCACTTCGATCTCGGCACTTCGATTTTTACCAACCTGCCGGTAGCCTCGCTGATCGCCCAGCGCATCGAGCCGACGCTTTCGCTGATGGCGATTACGCTCGTCCTCACCATTGTCGTCGCAGTGCCGCTCGGCGTGATGGCGGCCTGGAAGGCGGGAAGTTGGGTGGACCGCACCATCATGGCATTCGCCGTGTTCGCCTTCTCGCTTCCGGTCTTTGTTGTCGGATACGTCCTCGCCTACGTGTTCGCGCTGCAGCTGGAATGGTTTCCCGTGCAGGGCTACACGCCGCTGGCCGAAGGCTTCTGGCCGTGGCTGGAGAACCTGATCCTGCCGGCCATCGCGCTTGGCAGCGTCTACATCGCGCTGATCGCGCGCATCACCCGCGCTTCCATGCTCGAGGTGCTGCAGCAGGACTATATCCGCACCGCCCGCGCCAAGGGCCTCGGGCAGCGCAGCATCCTTTTCGTTCATGCGCTGAAAAACGCCGCCGTTCCGATCGTGACGGTGATCGGCATCGGCATCGCCCTGCTGATCGGCGGCGCGGTGGTGACCGAAAGTGTGTTCGCCATTCCGGGCCTTGGCCGGTTGACGATCGACGCGATCCTGCGCCGCGACTACCCGGTCATCCAGGGCATCGTCTTGATGTTCAGCTTCCTCTACACGCTGGTCAATCTATTGGTCGACGTCACCTACACCCTGGTCGACCCGAGGATCCGCTATTGACCGTTTCGACCACCAGCCCCATGCCGGTGCCGCCGGGCCTTGTCATCGCGCAGCAGCTGCCCGACTTGCTGATGCCGAGGAAAGTCCGGCGCGGCGTGCTTGGCTTCCTGTGCAACAATCCGACGGTGGCGATCGGCGGTGCTTTGCTGCTCTGCCTGGTATTGGTCGGGATCTTCGCGCCGTATCTCGGGACCGTTGACCCAACCGCGCTGGCGCCCGCCAAGCGTACGCGCGCGCCGTCGGCGGAGTTCTGGTTCGGCACGGACGTGCTGGGCCGCGACGTCTATTCGCGGGTGCTCTACGGGGCACGGGTCTCGCTCACCGTCGGCCTGTCGGTGGCGCTACTGGCTTCGCTCGCCGGTCTTGCCATCGGCCTCGTCTCCGGTTTCGTGCGATGGGCCGACAGTATCATCATGCGGTTCATGGACGGGCTGATGTCGATACCGCCGATCCTGCTCGCCGTCGCGCTCATGGCATTGACACGCGGCAGCGTCGGCAACGTCATCCTGGCCATCACGGTTGCCGAAATCCCGCGCGTTTCGCGCCTCGTGCGCGGCGTCGTGCTGTCGTTGCGCGAGCAGCCCTATGTGGACGCCGGCACAGCCTCCGGCACGCGAACGCCGATGATCATTCTGCGCCACATCCTGCCTAACACGCTGGCGCCGATGCTGGTGCAGGCAACCTATGTCTGCGCCAGCGCGATGATCGTGGAGTCCATCCTCTCCTTCATCGGCGCCGGCACGCCGCCCACCATTCCGTCCTGGGGCAATATCATGGCCGAGGGCCGGGCGCTGTGGCAGGTAAAGCCCTATATCGTGTTCTTTCCCGCCGCGTTCCTGTCTGTCACCGTGCTCGCCGTCAACCTGCTCGGCGACGGCTTGCGGGATGCGCTCGATCCCCGCATGGCCAAAAGTCTGTAGAGAACTTCAGGCGAATTCGACGCGGTTCGCCGTTATGAACGCGATGGGTACAAGGTTCTGATCCGATGGCATTGCTCGAAGTCCAGAATCTGCAGACCCATTTCCGCACCCCCGACGGGATCAACCGTGCGGTCGACGGCGTCTCCTTCCATGTCGACCAGGGCGAGACGCTGGCCATCGTCGGTGAATCCGGCTGCGGCAAGTCGGTCACCTCGATGTCGCTGATGCGGCTGATCCCGGAGCCACCCGGCAAGATCGCGGGCTCTGTCCGCTTTCAGGGCAAGGATCTGCTGCAACTCTCCGAGCGCGAAATGCGCGCCATCCGCGGCAACGACATTTCGATGATCTTCCAGGAGCCGATGACGAGCCTGAATCCGGTGCTGACGGTCGGCCGTCAGATCGGCGAGACGCTGCGGGTGCATCAGGGATTCGACAAGCAGGCCGCAGAGGCACGCGCGCTGGAAATGCTGACATTGGTGGGTATCCCGGAGCCAGCGCGGCGGCTGCATGAATATCCGCATCAGCTGTCCGGCGGCATGCGCCAGCGCGTGATGATCGCGATTTCACTCGCCTGCAACCCCAAGCTCCTGATCGCCGACGAGCCGACCACGGCGCTGGACGTCACGATCCAGGCGCAGATCCTGCAGTTGATGCTGGACCTCAAGCGCCGTGTCGGTGCGGCGGTCATTCTGATCACCCACGACCTCGGCGTGGTCGCCGAAATCGCCGAGCGCGTCATGGTCATGTATGCCGGCCGCAAGGTCGAGGAGGCGCCGGTGGCCGAGCTTTTCCGCTCCCCGCGTCATCCCTATACGCAAGGTTTGCTCGGCGCGGTGCCCAAGCTCGGCTCCTCGCTGTCAGGCTCGGCGCGGCGCCTCGCCGAGATTCCCGGGCAGGTGCCGAGCCTCAAGCAGCGCATCGAGGGTTGCGCCTTTGCCGGGCGCTGTTCGCTCGCCACCGATCTCTGCCGCAAGGTCGCGCCGGGACTGGAAGAGAAGGGGCCCCGCCACGTCGCCGCCTGCCATTACGCGCCCAAGGAGGTGGCCGCGGCATGAGTGCCCCGCTGCTCCAGGTCAACGACCTCAAGAAGCATTTTCCAGTGCGTGGCCGGCTGTTAAGCCGCAAGTCCAGCTGGGTCTATGCCGTGGACGGCGTATCCTTCGAGGTCGAGCGCGGCGAGACCCTGTCTCTGGTGGGCGAGTCCGGCTGCGGCAAATCAACGGTTGGCCGAGCCATCCTGCGATTGTTCGACATCACCGCCGGCCAGGTGGTGCTGGATGGCCAGCGTATCGACGATCTTTCACCCAAGGGGTTGCGCGGCATGCGCCGCCGCGTGCAGGTGGTGTTCCAGGATCCGTTCTCCAGTCTCAATCCGCGGATGCGCGTGCGCGATATCCTGGCGGAGCCGATCCGCAATTTCGGCCTCGCCAAGTCTTCCGCCGAACTCGAGGCGAAGGTGGCGGCGCTGATGGATACCGTCCGGCTGCCGCGCGACGCACTGAGCCGCCGGCCGCACGAATTCTCGGGCGGCCAGCGGCAGCGCATCTGCATCGCAAGGGCGCTCGCGGCGGAGCCCGAACTGATCGTCTGCGACGAGGCGGTTTCGGCGCTCGACGTCTCGGTCAAGGCGCAGATCGTCAACCTGCTGCAGGATCTGCAGCAGGAGTTCGGCCTCGCGCTGCTGTTCATCAGCCATGATCTCGCGATCGTCGAGCACATGACGCACCGCGTCGCCGTGATGTATCTCGGCAAGATCGTCGAGATGGCGGGAAGGCAGCAGATCTTCACCGCGCCGAGGCATCCCTACACCAAGGCGCTGCTCTCGGCCGTGCCGGTGCCGGAGCCGGGCGCCGCCCGCAACCCGATGATCCTGAAAGGCGACGTGCCGAGCCCGATCAATCCACCCAGCGGCTGCCGCTTCCACACCAGATGTCCCTTCGTGTTCGACCGCTGCCGGACGGAAGAGCCGGAGCTGCGCTTGACCGGAGAGGGTCAGTTCGTGGCGTGCCATCTCGATGCGCTGCCGGAAGTGGCGGGAGCTACCACGTGATGGCATCGGGCGCCGCTGGCGAGGCATAGAGCGTGACTGAAGCGAGCAGGCCAGGAATCCCAACTTTCTCTCCTTCTCCGCTCCTTGCTTGTCGTCTTCCTGGCAAACGTCTGACCGAGGCCGGCAGACTGACCCTGCATCCGCTTGAATGATTTGCGGCTGCATGTCTGCAGCCCAGCCGCCGCGGGTGGCGCGCATAGTGAGGGGTTCGGAATCGGGCATCTTTCAAAATCGCGCGGAGCCGCCATTTCTCTCGACAAAGGATGGGAGGCGCGGCACGTTAGCCCAATGCTTCAGGGATTTCAGTTTCCCAAGACGATTTTGATCTGGTTTGAGGCTCACCCCGGCTCTGCGGGCTGGATGCAAGCGATTGTAGCTGGCATCGCTATTATCGCCGTCTATCTTGCAGCTACCGTTCAGGTGAGAGCAGAGGCTAGGGCCAGAGAGGCGGAGAGGAGGTTGCGCGCATGGGGGGTGGCTCTCCTTTTGATCCCGGAGATCATCGTCCTCAAGGGAGAAATCGAGACTTGCATCGAGAGTGGTACGATTTTCGACGCTCCGGTTCAGGTGCCGGGGAGTTTGAGCAGCAAAACGGATCAGCTCTATCTGCTTGGACAAACCGGAAGACGTCTTCTTCAGGCCATCGGTATGGTGAACGGGGTTGCTGCCCAGACTAGAAGATTTCAAGCCGTTGCTATCAAGGATGGGGTGCCGGTCATAAGTAAAGCGGCAGCAGGTCAACCGGTCTGGGAAAACAACCTACGAACCCTCCGCCTCTGTGTCATGAACCTCGATGGGGTGCTTAAACAAATCCAAGAGCAAATTTAGGGTCCGAATTTCCGGACGCAAACCTCTCCTGATTTCCAGAGGCCCGGATTCAGCCCCTTCCGGGGCCTCGACGTTTTTGGGCCGCTGGAGATAGGGTAAGAACATGCGATATGCTTTGATCGTCGCGATGTTGCTGGGGTCGACGCCTCTCGCTCAGGCGGAGCCTCTCGACCGTGCCAAATGGGCCGGGCAGACCGGGAGAGCGAGTAAGTCTTGCCTCGCCAAATTTCGGCAGAAGTTCGGGGAAGCAAAGGATCACAATTACGCTGACTGTGTGACGGATCAAACTAACAAAGCAATCGATACCTGCGCCGGCAGTGGTGAGTTCTCCAACTGTGTTTTGGAACGATCGCTGAAGGTATTGGAAGTGTGCGACCTATCGAGGTGTTGAGGTAAGCGGAATCGCGGGCACCGAACCCTTGGGGCGATCCGGCACTCTCCTCTAGCGCCAAATGGTGGAGTCTGACCGCTTCCGCATGGCTTTTTCGGCAGGCGCGATGACCGCCGATACTTATTGCGTCTCCCGGCGACTTGATATCAACGGCGAGTTGACAGCGCCAGCGCCAGCGCTTTCGCAACAGACTATGATCGGATGTCCGTCCCAGCCTTGGAACATCTGGCGGTGATCGGTTGTAGATCAGCAGACAGCCTTGTTGAAATCGATCACCTCGCTCCGATCCATCCTCGTGTCAGGCGAACGGTTCAGCACCGGCGGGGGTGAACTTCACATAGGTCCCTGATTTGGTGCGGGCGGTGGGACTCGAACCCACACGACGTTGCCATCGAGGGATTTTAAGTCCCTTGCGTCTACCAGTTCCGCCACGTCCGCTTCTTTGATTTCTATAGGCTTTTTGCCCTGTACCTGCAAATGTTAGACAGCCAATCCGTCGCGTCCCCTTTGCGTTCAATAAATTACGGGAGCTGTCGCCGAGTAGAAAAGCGGTCTCGTGCGACGCTTTTTGTGTTCGGACCTCGCGCGGCGAGATTGCTGTGCGACTTTTCCTTTGTTTCTGTATCTTCACCCCATTCGATAGAGCGCGCAGATCCGATGGTACAGGTCGATTACGAGCTCGTCGTAGAATAGGATGTTAGGGCGAGCAAAACGGACTGTTCTGCTCGTCGCCGGCTCAAGCGGGTCGACCAGGTAGAGCGTGCCGGCCATTCAAAGACCGGTCCAAGCGACAATCCTCCAGAAAGCTACGCCACGATCCATTGCGCCCTGAGTGGGTGAGCCGGCCGATCGGACTTTGGCCGCCGTCTGACACTTTCTGCATGTCGCGGCTAGGTGTTGCGACCATCTTTACGATCTACGAAATTGGCTTCGCGATCGATCTTTTCGGGATGTGAACGGGTTTGCGTCAAATCTGTCGTCAATTTCGCTGGGCAGTCCAGTGTCCTGAGCAACGCGCCGCGGCCCAGTCAGCTCTTGAAGGTGCGCTGACATAAATCAAAGCGTCAATAGGACTTACCCAAGCCACTCTCTTGCTGCTCCTTGCGTCTTTGCAAGTTTGAATTACGCTCATACAAGAAACTAGAGCCG
>JBKQRS010000270.1:0-4316 GCA_052143915.1 Bradyrhizobium sp. | reverse complement strand
TGTGGGGGAGGGTTAGGGAGGGGGGTAGCGGCAACGGCGGTGTTCGTGGCTACCCCCCTCTCCAGCTCTCCCCCACAAGGGGGGAGAGAGCGCACCGAGAGCGCGGGGACAGTTTCGAATAGGCCGTGCAGAGTAACCCCAAGAAAGGACACCTAAGTGAAGATCGTCGACCTCAGCCGAGAGCTTTACCACCGCACCCCGAGCTATCCCGGGCATTCCGCAATCATCCACGGCGTCTGGAAGACCCACGAGGAATCCTTTGCCGATGGCGGCCATGTGCACGGGCTGGCGTCGATGTATTTTGCGATGCCCGACCATGGCGGCACCCACATCGACGCGCCCCGGCATTTCGACAAGCGCGGCACCCCGATCGACGAATATCCGCTGGAAAACTGCATCGTGCCGGGCATCTGCATCGATCTGCGCCACATCGCGCCGCGCGCCGAAATTACGCCTTTCGATCTCGAAGCGGCGGTGACAAAATCAGGCCACGGCGTGCCGAAGGGCGGCACCGTGCTGCTCTGCACCGGCCATCACGAACGGACGTTTCCGCGCAAGGAATATGCGACCGAGAATTCCGGCGTCAACGTTGCGGCAACCGAATGGCTCGCCAAACAGGGCGTCGTGCATTTCGGCATCGACTCGATGCGGCCTGGGCCGGAAGGCCGCGAAAATCTTCTGGTCCACAAGGCCTGCTTCGATCTCGGCATCACCCACATCGAGAGCCTGTGCAATCTCGAATCCCTGCTCGGCGCCGGCCCGTTCACCTTCATCGGCCTGCCGATGAAATGGCGCGGCGGCACCGCCTCGCCGATCCGCGCGGTCGCGGTGTTCGGGTTGTCGGGCGTTTCTGCCGGGGCATGAGGAGAATGGTGAGATCAAATTGATCCGTAGCGGCATCGGCGGTGAGCTCCCTCTCCCCTCGCGGGAGAGGGTTGGGGTGAGGGGACTCTCGGCATCACTGCTGTTGCGGAGAATCCCCCTCACCCGGAGACTTCGCTACGCTTCGTCTCCGACCTCTCCCCGCGCGCGGGGCGAAGTAAATGAAACCCACGAAAGGCACACCATGAAACGCGTGATGATCCTCAACGGCCCGAACCTCAATCTGCTCGGCGTGCGCGAGCCGCACATCTACGGCACCACCACGCTGGCGCAGATCAGGGAGGCTTGCGAGCGCGAGGCGACAAAGCTCGGGATGACGCTTTCCTTTCACCAGTCGAACCATGAAGGCGCCCTCGTCGACCTGATCCAGTCGGCGCGGGAAGCGGCCGACGCCATCATCATCAATCCGGCCGGCTATTCCTTCACCTCGATCGCCATGGTCGACGCCATCAAGGCGTTCGAGGGCCCGGTGATGGAGGTGCACATCTCCAACATCCACACCCGCGACGAGCACCACCGCCATTCGAAAATCTCCCACGCCGCCACAGGCGTGATCTGCGGCCTGGGGCCCTACGGCTACGTCGCCGCGCTGCACGCGCTGGCGCAGATGCCGAAGAAGGGGTGAACGTCGGCTTGCCACGAGACGCGTGCAACCTGCGTTAGAGCATGGTGAGACTAGATTGATCTGTCATGGCAATGGAAGTGCGCCCCCTCTCCCCTTGTGGGAGAGGGTCGGGGTGAGGGGTTACGGTCTCTCGATAGAGTCTAACCCCTCACCCGGATCTCATCTGTCGATGCGATCCGACCTCTCCCACAAGGGGAGAGGTGAAGTGAACACGCGGACAGACCGACTCAGTCAAAAGCCATCATGCGTCTACGGCTTCACCGGCGACGCTATCGGCAGTGCGATGCCCTTTTCGCCCGCGACCTGGCGCAGGAGATCCGGATGATCCGAAATGATGCCGTCCACGCCGATCTCGATCAGGCGCGCCATCTCGGCGGGCTTGTTGACGGTCCAGACCACGACCTGAAGTCCGAGCGCGTGGGATTCGGCGATCAGCGCCGGCGTGACGTCGCCGGAATAAGGCGACCAGATCGCGCCGCCGGCGTCCCTGATGGTGCGCGGTATCGAGTGGCCGTGTTCGGCCGGATCGAAGCCCGCGGTCCACGCCGTGGCCTTGTCCGGAAAGACCGTCGGCGCCGTTCCCGCCTGCACGGTCAGATAGACCGTCGGAATCGCCGGCGCGAGTTTTTGCACCAGCTGCAACGTCCGCCAGTCGAACGACTGCACCATGACGCGGTCGCTGAATTTCTCGGCGCGCACGAGATCGAGCAGCAGCGTGACAAAACGCTCGGGCTCGGGCGACTCCTCGGGGTGGTTCGGGTCGATCTTGGTTTCGATGTTGAAGCGCACATGGCTATTGCCGGATCTGCGCACGAGGTCGAACACTTGCCTGAGCGTCGGGATTTTCGTGCCGGGCACGGCGTGCTGGTCGGGAAATTGCGCCGCATATTTGCTGCCCGGGCGGATCTGGCCGACGTCGTATTGCTTGACCTCTTCAAGCGACAACTGGACGAAGGGAATGCCGGGCGGGCTGATGTAGTTGCCATCGGGCCTGCGGGCGAGATCGGGGTTGAGGCCGCGTTCATGGGAGACCACGATCGCGCCGTCGCGCGTCACGCCGATATCGAGCTCCAGCGTGTCGACTCCAAGCGAGAGCGCGTTGGCAAACGAGGCAAGCGTGTTTTCCGGAAACAGCGCGCGGCCGCCGCGGTGGGCTTCGATGTCGAATGCCAAAGCTTTTCCACTCATGACTTCTCCGCCGATCAAGAGACAAAACGCAGCGATCGCGAAACGATGAAAGATGGCCATGATCGTTCCTCCGGCGCGCGATTGCCGCCCCTCACCTCGCGCCGAACGTCGTCTTGCCGAACAGTTCCTTTTGCGTCGAAGGCTGCGAGCGCCAGTATTGCGGCGGCGCTTCGACCTGGCCGCCGAGTTCGGCCGCGGCGTGCCAGCCCCAGCGCGGGTCGTAGAGCATGCCGCGCGCCAGCGCCACCATGTCGGCCTTGCCGGATGCGACGATCTCCTCGGCCTGCTGCGCCTGCGTGATCAGGCCGACCGCCATGGTGGTGAGGCCGGTGGCTTGCCGGATCGCCTGCGCGAACGGCACCTGGTAGCCCGGCGAGAGCGGAATCTTCTGCTTCGGCGATACGCCGCCGGAGGAAACATCGATCCAGTCGAGGCCGCGCGTCTTCAGCGCGCGCGCGAATTCGATGGTCTGTTCGAGATCCCAGCCGCCCTCGACCCAGTCGGTCGCGGACACCTTGATGCCGACCGGCTTGTCCGCCGGAACCACCGCGCGCACCGCGTCGAACACTTCGAGCGGATAGCGCAGGCGGTTTTGCAAGGAGCCGCCATATTGATCGCTGCGCTGGTTGGCGATCGGCGACAGGAACTGGTGCAGGAGATAGCCGTGCGCGCTGTGCAGCTCGATGGCATCGATGCCGAGCCGCATCGCGCGCTTCGCCGCCGCGACGAAAGCCTCGCGCACCCGCGTCAAGCCTTGTGCATCGAACGCGCGCGGCGGCAGTTCACCGTCCTTGTGCGGCAGCGCGGAGGGTCCTTCGGTCTGCCAGCCGCCTTCGGCGAGCGGAATCTGCTGCCCGCCATTCCACGGCTTGTGGCTCGATCCCTTGCGGCCGGCATGGGCGAGCTGCATCGCCACCGCGATTTTCGAATGCTTGCGCACCGAGGCGAGGATCGGCCTCAGCGCGGCTTCGGTGGCATCGTTCCACAGCCCGAGGCATCCCGGCGTGATGCGGCCGGTCGCCTCGACATGGGTGGCCTCGATGCAGAACATCGCCGCGCCCGACAGCGCCAGCGTGTTGATATGGGTGAAATGCCAGTCATTGGCCTCGCCGTTTTCAGCCGAGTACTGGCACATCGGCGCCACCATGATGCGGTTGGGAAGCGCAAGACCGCGCAATTGTAAAGGAGAAAACAGGGCGCTCATGGGGGATATCCGGATCGGAGGAAGAGATCGGCTGGGCGGTTTATACCTGCCGTTTCAGCCAACGTCGAATTTCAAACGCGTGAAGCGCGGCGGCGTGTCTGTATCAACGGCCTGAAGCTAAGGCTTGATCCCGGCGGCCTTGATCACCGCGAGATTTTCCGCCGTCTCCCGCGCCACGAACCCGTCCATCTCCGACGGGCTCATCGGCAAGGGTTCGACGCCGAGTTGCTTCAGGCGGTCCTGCATCGCGGGCTCGGCCAGAACTTTTGTGCCGGCCGCATGAAATTTCTCGACGATGTCGCGTGGCGTCTTCGCCGGCATGAACACGCCCAGCCAGAACACGCTTTCGGCGTTTTTCAAGCCAACCTCGGCTAGCGTCGGCACGTCCGGCAGATCGGCCGCGCGCTTGGCCGTCGA
>JBKQRS010000269.1:0-8156 GCA_052143915.1 Bradyrhizobium sp. | reverse complement strand
GGCTCACCACTGGATATGACCGCGTGGTCGAACGCGGCGATCGGCAGGCGCGATCGTTCTCGGCCTTCTGTTACAATTCCGGACGGCTGGTCGGCATCGAGTCGGTCAACCGCGCCGCCGACCATGTGTTCGGACGCAAGATTCTCGGGCTGAACCGCTCGATCGAACCGGAACAGGCAGCGGATTTGAGTTTCGATTTGAAGGCGGCTTTGGCTTAACACGCCCCTCAAGCGCTGACCGCGAACTCTTTCCTGATGGCTTCGATGTCGGCCAGCGTCGGCAATCCGGCTTCGTTGCCCAGTCGCTGGATCTTGTAGGTCGATGCCGCGCGGGCGAATTCGAAGTGGTCCTGCCAGCTTTTGCCGGGACTGGCGAGGTACGAATAGACATAGGCGCCGTGGAACACGTCGCCGGCGCCGTTGGTATCGAGCACGCGTTCGCGCGGGATCGGAAGGGCCGGCAGCGCGCGAACGGCGCCGGTCTCGTCATACCAGAGCAGGCCGCGTTCGCCCAAGGTGACGCCACCGACCCGGCAACCGCGGCTCTTGAGATATTCCAGCATCTTCTCGGGCGTCAGGTCCATCTGCTCGCACAGGCGCTCGGCGACGATGGCGACGTCGATGAATTCCAGGAGCTCATGGGTGTTGGTGCGCAAACCGCCGCCGTCCAGCGACGTCAGAATACCGGCCTCGCGACACAGCTTCGCGTAATGGATCGCGGCGTCCGGCTGGTGACCATCGACGTGCAGCGCGCGGCAGCCGCCGAGGTTCAGAAGCGGGAAGGGATGGATATGCTCGTCGTCGCGGCAGCGCACGATGGCCCGTTTGCCGTCCTTGGGCATGATGAACGACAGCGACGAGGAGTTGACCTTGCGCGGATGGATCGAGATTCCATACTTCGCGCTCATATCCTGAAACATCCGCCCCAGCCAGTCATTGGCGACGGTGGCGATCAAGTCCGGCACAATTCCGAGCTTGGCACAGCAGAATGCCGCGGTGACGGCGTTGCCGCCGAACGAGACCGCATAGGCCTTTGCGACATGCTTCTCGTCGCCGGTCGGCATGTGGTCGGTAATGAAGGTCACGTCGATATAGGTTTGTCCGATGAAAAGGGCCTGCATTCGTTTTCCGTCGTGGCTTAAGGGTGATCCCGGCCGGCGCCATACACTAGCACCGGTTATCCGGGATCATTCGCTGAAATTATTCGCAAAAGCCCCCTCCATAAAATCGCTTGAGATGGCCATGCTGCCGGACTACGACCGTCCAGGAACCATCCAAAGGACGTCCATCTGTCGCGCCGATCCAACGGCCAGCGGCTATTCCGGGTTCCTCAAGGGGAGACGAAGGGAGCGACGATGACCGTCTATTCCGGCCGGGTGTTCGACATGGCGGTGAACCAGTTTGGCATGGAAAAGGTCCGCGCCGGCAAGAACACGCCGGGACTTTTCCTGTGATCTGCGGTCTTGATCACGTCGTCGTCCTAATCGAGGACCTTGCGGCCGGCGCCAAAGCCTACGAGTTGTTGCTTGGGCGCAGCCCCTCCTGGCGTAGCCAAAGCGATGGCTCCGAGACCGTGCTGTTCACCCTCGACAACATGACGCTCGAGCTGATGGCGCCGGCCGGCAGCTCGCCTGTGGCGGATCGCATTCGCGAGGTGGTCAAAATCTGGGGCGAGGGGCTCGCCAGCATCTGTTTCCGTGTCGACAATATCGCCAAAATGCATCGCAGGCTCGATCGCGTGGCGCTGAAACCGGATCCCATAGCCGAAGTCGAAAGCCGCGATCTCGGCTCAGGCGCAACCTTGCGCTGGAAACGCACGCGCGCGGCGACCGATCTGACGCGGGGCGTGCGGATGTTCTTCCTCGAACTGGCGCAACCGCGCCCGCGCTCGGCCGCGACGTCAGCCGCGCCGATCCTGGGCCTCGATCATGTCGTTGTTTCGACCGAGGATCCCGAGCGCGCGGCGGCGCTTTTTGGCGCACGGCTCGGCCTCGACATGGCGCTCGACCGCTCGCATCAGGAGTGGGGCCAGCTGATGTTCTTCCGCTGCGGCGATCTGATCGTCGAGGTGGTGAAGCGGCCGGTCGCCGGCAGCGACCAGACCCACGACAAATTATGGGGACTGAGCTTCAGGGTCGCCGACATCGACGCGACCCGCGCGCGGCTGGTGGCGGCCGGAGTAGGCGTCTCGGAGGTGCGCGCCGGTCGCAAGCCGGGCACGCGGGTGATGAGCGTGCGGGACGGCACCTGCGGCGTCCACACGCTGTTGCTGGAGCGGACGGCGCGGGCGTGATTGTCTTTCATTCCCTCTCCCGCAAGAGGAGAGGGAAGAGACGCCCGATTTCATTCTCAAAGCGCGCTTTGCATGCTACATGCGTTTTAAGAAATGAACGGGCGACGGTCTTGATGAAGTCCAAGCGAATGCAAAAATGGCAGCGCGATCCGGAAGGGATGCGGCTTCGCATTCTCGAGGCCGCGAAGCAGGAGTTTGCCGCCCATGGGCTTGCCGGCGCGCGCGTCGACCGGATCGCGGCGAAAGCCGGCGCCAACAAGCGCATGCTGTATTACCACGTCGGCAAGAAGGACGAGCTCTATCTCGCGGTGCTGGAAGGCGCCTATGAAAAAATTCGCGTCGAGGAGCGCGGGCTCGATCTCGAACACCTCGATCCGCCGAAGGCGATCGCGCGTCTGATCGACTTCACCTGGAATTATTTCCTGCGCAATCCGGAATTCCTGGCGCTGTTGAACACCGAGAATCTGGTTGGCGCCCGCCATCTCAAGCGCTCCACCAAGGTCAAATCGATGCATTCGCCGTTCGTCGAGATGATCCGCACGGTGGTGCGACGCGGCGTCGAAAGCGGCGATTTTGTCGTCGCAGTCGATCCGGTGCAGCTTTACATCTCGATCGCGGCGTTGAGCTTCTTCTATCTGTCGAACAGCGCGACCTTGAGCGTGATCTTTGGCCGCGACCTGCTCAACGAACAGGCGAGGGACGAGCGTCTCGACCACATGATCGCGCTGGTGCTGGCGGCCCTGACCGGGAAAATCATTCGCAGCCTTCGGGAAGAACAAGGCGGCGAAGGTGCCGGAAGTGGCACACGATAGCGTTTAGATGTCTCTCGCTGGCCCTGCGAGCTCCAGGGGCGACATGAATTTACCGCGCCGGAATCCGCTGGACAGTAATTATCCAACGGGTTAATTTCTCTGGCAAAGACGCACAGGAGAGGAAATTGGCCGAGCCGCAGAACCCCGGGGGCGTGTCGAAGGCGCTGAACGCGGCGTGGATCCGCCCGTTTTTGTTCCTGATTTTCATTGTCGTCGCCTGGGATCTGGCCATTCGGCTGTTCAGGATTCCGCCCTATCAAATTCCGGCGCCGGCCGATGTCGTCGCCGTGCTGTGGCAGGACTGGCCGGAACTCGCCCGCCAGGCCTGGCCCACCACCTATGCGACGATCTGCGGCTTCCTGCTGTCGGCCGCGTTCGGAATTCCCGTTGCCATGCTGATTGCGGGATCGAAGACGGTGGAGAGCTACGTCTATCCGCTGCTGGTATTCTCGCAATCGGTGCCGAAGATCGCAATCGCGCCGCTGTTCGTGGTCTGGTTCGGCTTCGGCATCTTCCCGAAAGTGATCTCGGCATTTCTGTTGGGATTCTTCCCGGTGGTGGTCTCCGCCGTGCAGGGGTTCAAGTCGGTCGATCCTGACATGGTCGATCTGGCCCGTGCCATGCAGGGCAGCCGCTTCCATGTCTTCTGCGCGGTCAATCTGCCGCACGCAATGCCGGCGATCTTTTCAGGGCTCAAGGTTTCGGTG
This sequence comes from Bradyrhizobium sp., assembly GCA_052143915.1. Taxonomy (GTDB): domain Bacteria; phylum Pseudomonadota; class Alphaproteobacteria; order Rhizobiales; family Xanthobacteraceae; genus Bradyrhizobium. The sequence continues at coordinate 4,345 of JBKQRS010000269.1, read as the reverse complement.
ACGCTGGCGGTCGTTGGCGCTGTGGTCGGCGAATTCGTCGGTTCCAATTCCGGCATCGGCTATGTGCTGCAGCGCTCGATCGGTACCTTCGACCTGCCGACGATGTTTGCGGCATTGGTGATCCTGGCGCTGCTCGGCGTTGTCCTGTTCTGGATCGTGGACCGGATCGAGCGCCTGGTGGTGCCCTGGCATGTCAGCCAGCGCGAAGACATCATTTTCGCCGCGTAAGCGAGAAGAGGTATAGGCCGTCATTGCGAGCGCAGCGAAGCAATCCATGAAGCCACCAGCGGAGAAATGGATTGCTTCGGAGCTCACGCTCCTCGCAATGACGAAGACAGGGAGGATGACATGGTGCGATGGATGGCGGCGCTCGTAACGACGCTGATCTGGACGGTGCTTGCGACGATGCCCGCAGCGGCGGCGGACAAGGTCGTGCTGATGCTCAACTGGTATGTTTATGGCGAGCACGCGCCGTTCTATTACGGCAAGGCCAAAGGCATCTATGCGGCCGAGAATATCGATCTCGAAATTCAGGAAGGCCGTGGCTCGGCCGCGACCACGCAAGCCGTCGCCGCCAAGACCGCCGACTTTGGTTATGTCGACGTGCCCACCATGATGCGCGCGGCGGTCAAGGGCGCGCCTGTCATCGCCGTCGGCGTCTTGCTGCAGACGAGCCCGATGTCGGCGATGGGTCTTGTCGACAAGAACATCAGGAAGCCGGAGGATATCAAGGGCAAGACCGTGGCGATCACGCCGGCGGATTCCATGACGCAGATCTGGCCGCTGTTCCTGAAAAAGACCGGGCTAAAGGAAAGCGACTTCACCACGGTTGCCGGCGACGGCCAGACCAAGCTCAACGCCGTGATCAACGGGCAGGCCGATCTGTTGCTCGGTTACGTCATGGACCAGTCGATGAAGATCAAGGACGCCACCGGCAAGGACGTCTATCCGATCAAGTTCGCCGACTACGGGATCAACATGGTGAGCTCGGGGATCATCGCGAATAGCGATTACGTCAAGGCCAACGCCGATCTGGTCAAGCGTTTCATGGCCGCGACCACCAAGGCCGTGGAAGCCGCCGAGAAGGACCCGAAGGGGGCCGCGCAATCGATCCTCGATGCTAATCCAAAGGGCGGCAAGATCGGCACGCTCACGCAGGGCTTCGAGCTGACGATCCCGCTCTACCGCACGGCGGAAACCAGGGCCCGGCGGCCGTTCCAGGTGACCGATCAGAACATGACCGACACCGTCAATCTGATGGTCGAGTATGGCGGGCTGGATGCCAAGGCCAAGGAAAATCCGAAGGCGTTTTACACCAATGATTATCTGCCGCAGGGCGGCTCGTGAGTGGATACTCCTCGTCATTGCGAGCGAAGCGAAGCAATCCATGGCGCCCCGAAGCAAGTGTGGATTGCTTCGTCGCTTTGCTCCTCGCAATGACGAGTCCGCAACACCGCTTTCAAACGGAATGAGCTGAATGAACGCAGCGACCAAAGCATCGATCGCCAATCAATCGGGCGCGCATCTCCGCGTCGTGTCCGATCGCGCCGCCCCCAATACGCCGGGGATTCAACTGTCCGGCGTGTCGAAAACCTATCGCTCGCGCGATGGCGACGTGCCGTCGTTGCGGCCGCTGGATTTCCATATCAACACCGGTGAGTTCTTTGTCGTGGTCGGGCCGTCCGGCTGCGGCAAGTCCACGCTCTTGAAGATGATCTCCGGGCTGCTGCCGCCATCCACCGGCGAGATTTTCGTCGAGGGCGCGAAGGTCGACAAGCCGCACGGCAATGTCGGCATCGTGTTCCAGAATTCGCTGCTCTTGCCCTGGCGCAACATTCTCAACAACGTGATGCTGCCGATCGACATGAAGCGGCTCTCGCGCGAGGAATATCTGCCGCGCGCGAAGGCGCTGTTAAAGCTGGTCGGGCTTGAAGGCTTCGAGCGGAAGCTGCCCTGGCAATTGTCCGGCGGCATGCAGCAGCGCGCGTCGATCTGCCGGGCGCTGGTGCACGATCCCAAGATCATTCTGATGGACGAGCCGTTCGGCGCGCTGGATGCCATGACGCGCGAACGCATGAACGTCGAGTTGATGCGCATTCAGCGCGAAACCGGAAAGACCGTGCTGCTGATCACCCATTCGATTCCGGAAGCGGTGTTTCTCGCCGACCGCGTGCTGGTCATGACCGAGCGGCCCGGCGCGATCGCGGCGATCTACGATGTGCCGCTGCCGCGCCCGCGCTCGCTCGACGCCATGGCCGATCCGGTGTTCACCGAGCTGGTGCAGCGAATCCGCAAGCATTTCTTCACCCAAAGCGCGCTGGATTAATACCATGCCGCTGCGTCTGGCCGTGCGGGACATTGCGCTTTTCGAACGCCCGGTGCGTTTCATCCGGCCGTTCCGGTTTGGCGCCGTTGTCGTCAATGCCGCTGCCCAGGCTTTCGTGCGCGCCGAGATCGAAATCGAAGACGGTCGCAGCTCGGTCGGCGGCAGCGCCGAATTGATGGTGCCGAAATGGTTCGACAAGCGTCCCGACCTTTCGCCCGAGCAAACGGTTGCGGAACTCGGGCGCTCGCTTGAAATCGCACGCGAACTCTATCTCGCCGGATCCGGGTTCGACACCGCGTTCGGCTTGCACGCCTCACGGATCGCGGCGCAGGTCGGGGCCTGCGCAAAGGAAAACATCCCGCCGCTCGCGGCGTCTTACGGGCCCGCGGAGATCGACAAGGCGATCCTGGATGCGCTGTTGCGCTGCATGAACGTCAGTTTCTTCGCGGGCATGGCGGGAAATATCGCAGGCGTCGATGCGCGGCTGTCGCCTGATCTTGCGGACGACGACATCGCGCAGTTTCTGGCGCGGAGCCGGCGGCTCGAGCGTGTCGCGATCAGGCATACCGTCGGCCTCGATGACCGGATCGAGGGCACCTGCGGCGTCGCCGATACAGGCGAAAATGCCGGCGCCCGCTATTTCAAGCTCAAACTCAACGGCGATCCCGATGCGGATACAGCGCGCCTCACCCGCATCGGAAAAGAACTCGCCGCGCTGCCGCATGACTGCCTCGTCACGCTGGATGCCAACGAGCAATATGCTGACCTCAAGGGCTTGACCACGCTGGTCGATCGGCTCGATCGCGATACCGCGTTGCGGCCAATCGCGGCGAAATTGCTCTATATCGAGCAGCCGATGCCGCGCGATATCACCCGCGCCTCGCCGCTCGGCGGGCTCGCTGGACACGATTTCATCATCGACGAAGCCGACGATTCCTACGACGCCTTCCCGGCGGCGCGCGCACTCGGCTATCGCGGCATTTCGTCGAAATCCTGCAAGGGCATCTACAAATCGCTCGTCAATGCGACCCGCGCCGCCAAATGGAGCGGGATGAGCGGAAAATTCTTTGTCACGGCTGAAGACCTGACCTGCCAGGCCGGGCTCGGCGTACAGCAGGATCTTGCGCTCGGTGCACTGATCGGCGTCACCCACGCCGAGCGCAACGGCCACCATTATGTCGATGGGTTTGGCGACACGCCCGTCGGCGAGGCGGAGACGTTTCTCATCGCGCATCCTGGCCTCTACACCCGTGACGGCAACGGCATCCGGCTGGCCATCCACGACGGCGACCTGTTGACGGGATCGCTGACATCGCCGGGCTTTGCATCATCCGTGCATCCGGTGTGGTCGGCGATGACGGCCCTCCAACAACGACCAAGAGAAAAAATCCCAAGGGAGCAATCACTATGACGACGCAACGCCTCGGCGTGATCATGAACGGTGTCACCGGCCGCATGGGGCTGAACCAGCATCTGATCCGCTCCATCATCGCGATCCGCGACCAGGGCGGCGTGCTGCTTTCCAATGGCGGCCGCATTATGCCCGATCCGATCCTGGTCGGCCGCGACGCGGACAAGGTCGAACGCCTCGCCAAACGGTTCGCGGTCGCGCGCTGGACCACCGATCTCGACAAGGCGCTGGGTGACAAGAACGATGGCGTGTTCTTCGATGCCGCGACCACGCAGGCGCGGCCTTCGCTGCTGACCAAGGCGATCAACGCCGGCAAGCATGTCTATTGCGAAAAGCCGATCGCGACCAACCTCGAGGAGGCCGTGGCGGTGGTGGAGCTCGCCAACGGCCGTGGCCTCAAGCATGGCACCGTGCAGGACAAGCTGTTCCTGCCCGGTCTGAAGAAGCTCGCTTTCCTGCGCGATTCCGGCTTCTTCGGCCGCATGCTCTCGGTGCGCGGCGAGTTCGGCTACTGGGTGTTCGAAGGCGATTGGCAGGAAGCGCAGCGGCCGTCGTGGTACTATCGCAGCGAGGACGGCGGCGGCATCATCCTCGACATGGTCTGCCAC
>JBKQRS010000268.1:0-18647 GCA_052143915.1 Bradyrhizobium sp. | reverse complement strand
GGCGCCGGCCTGGAATACATGTTCACCCAGAACTGGTCGGGCAAGATCGAGTATCAGTACTACAACTTCGGCAGCAGCTCGTTCCTCACCCCGGTCGCGCTGGCTCCGTTCGGCAACTTCCGCACCGACGACCATGTCGTGAAGGCCGGCATCAACTACCGCTTCAACTGGGGTGGCCCGGTCGTCGCGAAGTACTGATCCACGTTTGATCAGCCGAGTTTGAAAAGGCCGGCCTCGCGCCGGCCTTTTTACTTTTCTGCGCGAACATTAAGGAGTGGGCTCAGCGTGTTTTACCGCCCGCCGAACCACCTCCCCTGTGCCTTGCGGAAATCGCGATTGTGTTCGGCTGGCGACGCGTCGATAGTACGGCTAAGCCGATAACCGGCAATTTGCGACCCAAAGCCATGCACTCAAAAGCAGACGCCATCAAGTCCTCGGTCGAGGCACTTCGTTACCCTTGGGAAAACCATCCCGGCCCGGACCAGGTCGTCGAGGTGATGCCGGGGGTATTGTGGGTCCGGCTCAAGCTGCCGTTCCGCCTCAATCACGTGAATATCTATCTGCTCGCCGACGGCGACGGCTGGGCGATGGTGGATTCCGGGTTTGGCAACGAGGAGTCGATCGCGGCCTGGACCGCATTGTTCGAGGGCCCGCTGGCGCATGTGAAAATCACGCGGCTGATCGTGACCCATTCGCACCCCGACCATGTCGGCCTCGCAGGCTGGGTGGTCGAGCGTTTCAGCTGCCCGCTCCAGATGTCGCAGGTCGAGTATCTGCAGTCGGTCTATCACCAGAACCGCGGCACCGAAGAACGCAAAATGGCGCAACGCCTGTTCTTCCGCCGTCACGGCATGGACGAGAACCTGACCGACAAATTACTCGGCCGCGGCCAGGAATACCTGATGCGGGTTTCGGTGCTGCCACCATCCTATCGCCGCATCTCCCACGGCGACGAGATTTCGATCGGCACACGACGCTTCAAGGTCATCACCGGTGGCGGCCACGCGCTCGATCAGGTGATGCTCTATTGCGCCGCCGACAAGCTGTTCCTCTCCGCCGACCAGGTGCTGAGCAAGATTTCGCCCAATGTCAGCGTCTGGGCGGTCGAACCCGACCAGAACTCGCTGGGCGAGTATCTGGCCTCGCTGGCGAGCCTCACCACCACCCTGCCCTATGACCTGCTTGTGCTGCCCGGCCACGGCGTCCCCTTCTACGGGTTGAAGACGCGGATCAAGCAACTCGCCGACCACCACGAGGAGCGCTGCAGGCTGATTGCGGATGCCTGCCGGGAAAACCCGAAGACTTCAAAAGAACTGGTGCCGGTCGTGTTCCACAAACACGTGCTCGACGCCCACCAGATGGGATTTGCCGCCGGCGAGCTGATCGCGCATGTCAACTACATGCTGGTCGAAGGCCGCCTCACGGTCGAGGAGACCGACGGCGTGCTTCACTTCAGGACGACCTGACTCCCCTAGGCGTCTGCTTATAAATCCAAATCCACGAGCCACTGGTCCTCGACGAATCTTTCCCGGGCGCGATTCGATTCTATGCCGAGGCTGGCATCGCACCCGCGTCACCGTGAAGTTGCCCGCGCTACGTCCCTAAATTGAACAGCTTCGCGGCGGTACGGCCGAGGATGTCGGCCTTCTGGTCGTCATTGAGCGATGTCGCGGCGAAGATGTGGTCCACTGGATTGAGCTGCCAGGGATAGGGGTAGTCACTGCCGAGCACGATCTGGCCGGCGCCGACCTGCGTCGCCAGATGCCTGATCGCCTCGGGCGAGAACACGAGCGAATCGAAATAGATCTGCTTGAGATATTCGGTCGGCGCCTTCTTGAGCTTGATTTGGGGATTGCAGCCCTTGGGCCCGACCATGCAGGCATGGTCCGAACGTTCGGCGTAGGAAGGCAGGTAACCGCCGCCATGGGCGGCAATCAGTTTCAGCCCGGGAAAGCGATCGAGCGTACCCTCGAAGATGAGATGCGAAAGCGCTATCGTCGTATCCAGCGGGTTGCCGATGGTGTTGCCGAGCCATCCGTTGCCTGACAGCCGCTTGTTGAGCTCGGGCATGCCCTGCGGATGGATGAACAGGGGCACGCCGAGTTCCTCCGCCTTGGCCCAGACGGGATGGAATTTCGGGTCCGAGAAGTCCATGCCATTCACCGAGCCGCCGATCGCGGCACCCTTCAGGCCCTGCTTCTTGACCGCGCTCTCGAGCTCCTGCACGGCGAGATCGGGCGCCTGCAAGGTGAGCGAGGCGAAAGCCGCGAAGCGATCCGGCTTTGAGGCGCAGAGTTCGGCGAGCTTCTCGTTCTGGATCTTGACGATCTGCGCGGCAAGGTCGCGCTCGCGGTTATACCAGAAGGGGTTGATCGACAGGATCTCCATATCCACCGCCTGCGAGTCCATGGCGGCGAGCCGCTGACCGACATCGAGAAAGGTCTCATCGGCGCCCCTGACCGGGCCGAGTTGGAGCTTGACGCCCTCCTCGCCAAGCAGCGCGCCCGCTTCGCGGAAATGGCAATGCGAGTGCACGTCGATCGTCTTGATCCGTTTTCCGTTGACCATCACGGGTAATTTCTGGCGCGCCGGCTGCTGACCGCGCGCGCTGCGCAGCAGACCGCAGCCGCAAAAGACGATGCCGGTGGCTGCCGCAGCGGCGCCGGCCTTCAGAAAATCACGGCGCCTGGTCATGACATTTTCCTCCAGAGCTTGTTTCATGGCTCTTGTTTCATGGCTCTTGCTGGCCGGCGCGGTCTGCCACCGCCACGCCGTGCGGGCTTTCCGGTTATGATTCCGCCGCGCCCGGCGGACGGTCGCATGGAGAAGATCGTAGGACATGCCGCGGGCCGCCAGCAAGACGGGGCCGCCTCGGTCAGACCCTCAATGCTTCAAGATTTTGGCGAGGAAGGTTTGGCGCGTTCCGACCGGGGCGCATCGAAGAACGTCGCCGCATCGGCGGTTTCGACGATCTCGCCGCTATCCATGAAAAGCACCCGGTTCGCGACGCTCCTGGCAAAGCCCATCTCATGGGTGACGCAAACCATGGTCATGCCCTGCCGCGCCAATCCCGTCATCACATCGAGAACCTCGTTCACCATCTCCGGGTCCAGCGCGGAGGTGGGCTCGTCAAACAGCATCACTTCGGGATCCAGCGCCAATGCGCGCGCGATCGCCACGCGCTGTTGCTGTCCGCCGGACAACTGCGCGGGGTGCTTGGTGATGTGCCCTGACAGCCCGACGCGCGCCAGCAACGACCGCGCATTCTCCTCGGCGACGGCCCTGGATCGCCTCAGCACCTTGGTTTGTGCGATCGTGACGTTGCTCAAGACCGTCAAATGCGGAAACAACTCGAAACTCTGAAACACCATGCCGACCGACCGGCGCAAAGCCGCGACGTTGGTAACGTCAGGCGCCAGCCGAAAGCCGCCGACATTGATCTCGCCGGAGTCGATGCTCTCAAGCCCGTTCACCGTCTTGATCAGGGTGCTTTTTCCAGAACCCGAAGGCCCGCAGATCACCACGACTTCGCCGCGGGCAATGCTGGCGGAGCAATCTTTAAGAACCTGGAACGAACCGTAAGATTTCGAAACGTTGCTGATCTCAATCATCATCGGGCTCCGTAAGCGAGACGACCCTGCAGCTGCTTGACGAATTGGGAGGCGGCATAGCAGAACACGAAATAGATCACGCCGACGGTCAGGTACATCTCGACCAGCCGGCCATCGCGCTGGGCGATCTTGGTCGCCGCGCCAAGCAGGTCGGTTGCCGAAATGACGTAGACGAGCGAGGTGTCCTGGAACAGCACGATGGTCTGGGTCAAAAGGATCGGCAGCACGTTGCGGATCGCCTGTGGAAACAGAATATAGATGTAGGCATGGAGCTTGGAGAGCCCGAGCGCCTCGCACGCCGAATACTGTCCGGGCGAGATCGAACGGAAGCCGGCGCGCACGATCTCGGCGTAATAGGCCGCCTCGAACAGGACGAAGGTCACGAAAATCGTCAGCGACGCCCCGACCGCGACCGGACGGCCGCTGCGCGTCATCCATCCGATCGCCCAGGGAACCAGAAAGAAAACCCAGAAGATCACGAGGATCAGCGGTATAGACCGCATCAGGTTCACGTAAGCGGTCGCCAGCATCGATACCAGGCGGTTCCGCGACAGTCGGGCGACCGCAAGCAGGCTTCCGAAAACGAGGCCGCCGGCAACACCGACAAGGGTGATCTGCAGCGTGAACCAAAGGCCGTTCAACAGATAGGGCATGGCGGCCGCGATGGCGGAAAGGTCGACGATCATGGCCGCGCGCCTCCGCCGGCAAGCGCCGGCAATTGCACGGCCCGTTCGATCCGATACATGAGCTGCCAGGCGAGGAGCGCGATCACCAGATAGACGATCGTCACCACGCCGAACGCTTCGAAGGTGCGGAACGTATTCTCGTTGATCTCGCGGGCCGTCGCCGTCAGCTCGACAAGCCCGATCGTGAGCGCCACCGAGGTATTCTTGAAGATCGTCATGAACTCGTTGGTGAGAGTCGGCAGGATGATCCGAAACGCCTGCGGCAGCAGGATCAAACGGTACATGCTGGCACGGCCGAAACCGAGCGCGGACGCGGCCTGCATCTGCCCCGCCGGCAACGCCTGGATTCCGGCGCGAACCTGCTCGGCGATCCGCGCGGCGGTAAACAGACCGAGGCAGATCAGCGCCGGAACGAAGCTCCCCCACGGCGGATCCATCTGCTTGATCGCCATGCCGATGCGAACAGGCAGCAGCTCGGGAAGGACGAAGTACCAGAAGAACATCTGCACGAGCAGCGGAATATTGCGGAAGGTCTCGACGTAGACCCGGCCGAGCCGGGGGAGAATTCCCTTCGGCAAGGTTCGCGCGACGCCGACCAGCGTGCCGACGATGAGCGCGATGGTCCAGGCGCCGAGCGCAAGGGAGAGCGTCCAGCCGAGGCCGCTCACGATCCAGTCGAGGTATCGTCCTGCTCCATCGGGGGTCGGTTCGAACAGCAGGGACATGGCGACCCTCCTCGCTAACGCGCGCCTGCGCGATAACCCGATGCGACGAAGAAATGCGGAGCGGGTGGCCGATCGACGCTCCGCATGTCGTTCGTCACTGGCCGTTCGCCTTGTCGCTCGGGGCCTTGATCAATTCCCTGAGCTTCTCCGATTGCGGGAAATTGAGGTTGATGTTCTTGGGAGGAATCGGGCTCTCGAACCACTTGGCGTAAAGCTTGTCGTACAGGCCCGACTTCATTGCTTCCGTCAGCGCGTCATCGACCAGCCGCTTGAACTCGGGATCGCCTTTCGACATCATGATGCCGTAGGGATCGCTCGGGAACGCATCGGTCAGGAAGGCGAAATTATCGGGCGCCCCCGCGGTCGCCTTGAGGCCGGCGAGAAGAATATCGTCCTCCATGAAGGCGGAGGCACGGCCTGTCTCGACCAGCAGGAAGGATTCGGCGTGATCCTTGCCCTGCAGGATCTTCATCCCGAGGCCTTTTTCGGTATTGAGTTTGGCGACGAACTGCGCGGTGTTCGTGCCTTGGGTCACGGCGACGGTCTTGCCTTTCAGGTCATCGGTCGTCTTCAAGCCCGATGACTTCAGCGCAATCCATTTGAATTGCGGCGCGTAGAAAATCACCGAGTAGGCGACTTCGTGCTGGCGGGCGATGGTGTTGGCGGTCGAGCCACATTCGATGTCGACCGTGCCGTTCTTGACGAGAGGAATGCGGTTCGATGAGTTGACGGCCTGATAAGCGACTTTGAGACTGGGCTCGCCGAGCCTGGCTCTAATTTTCGCAACGACGAGGTTGCACAGGTCGAGCGAGAAGCCGATCGGCTTCTGACCGTCATCCAGGTAGGAGAAGGGCACCGAGGAGTCGCGATTGCCGATCGTAATGGCGCCGGCCTCCTTGATCTTCTGCAGCGTCGGACCGAGGCTTTGCGCCGGTGCGGTCGACGGCGCGAACGCAAGCACAAGACATAGGGTGGCGAGGCCAAAGGCGAGTTTCGTCATGGTGTGCTTCCCCTCTTGTAAAATCCGCCGCCCGGACGACGCGCTCGGCGGCAACCTCACCTGACCGATGCGACCGCCGCATCGACCGCATCGCCGAGACGTTCGACGATCACATCAACTTGTCCTTTGTTGACGATGAACGGCGGAGCCAGCAGGACGTGGTCTCCCCGGACGCCGTCGATCGTGCCACCCATGGGGTAGACGATCAGGCCGCGCGCCATGGCTTCGCGCTTGATCAGCGCGTTCACCTTCAACTCCGGGGCAAAGGGCTGTTTGGAGTCGCAATCGGAAACCAGCTCGACGCCCCGGAACAGGCCGCGACCGCGGATGTCGCCGACGTGATGGTGGTTGGAAAACCGCTCCTCCAGCCGACGCTGCAGGTAATCGCCCATGGCCACGACATTGGCGAGCAACCCGTCGCGGGCAATGACGTCCTGCACGGCAAGCCCGGCGGCGGCCGCCATCGGATGGCCCATATAGGTGTGACCGTGCTGGAAGAAGCCCGACCCTTGCGAGAAGGCATCGAAAATCTGCTTGCTGAGCAAGACGGCTCCAACCGGTTGATAGCCGCCGCCCAGGCCCTTGGCGATCGCCATCAGATCCGGTGCGATGCCATCCTGTTCGCAGGCATGCAACGTCCCGGTGCGACCCATGCCGCACATCACTTCATCGAGGATGAGCAGCACGCCGTAACGGTCGCAGATCGCGCGTATCCGCTTGAAATAATCGGCGACCGGCGGCACCGCGCCCGACGTCGCGCCGACCACCGTCTCGGCCACGAACGCGATGACCTGATCGGAGCCGAGTTCGAGGATCTTGTCCTCGAGCGCACTTGCGGCGCGGGCCGCGTAAGCAAGGTCGCTCTCGCCCACATCCTGCAAGCGATAGGCGTAGCAGGGGTCGATATGGTGGGTTTCGATCAGCAGCGGGCGGAACTGGGCACGACGCCATTCGTTGCCGCCGGTTGCGAGCGCCCCCAGCGTGTTGCCATGATAGCTCTGGCGCCGCGCGATGATGTGCCGGCGCTGCGGCTCGCCCTTTTCCACGAAATACTGCCGCGCCATTTTCAGCGCGGCCTCGATCGCCTCCGATCCCCCGCTCACCAGATAAACGTGGTCGATTCCCTTGGGGGCGGTCTCGATCAGGCGATCCGCCAGCCTCTCGGCAATCTCGGTCGTGAAAAACGCCGTATGCGCGTAGGCAATCGTATCGAGTTGCTTGTGCAGGGCTGCAAGAACGTCCGGGTGACCGTGACCGAGACAGGACACCGCCGCGCCGCCGGATGCGTCGATGTAACTCGCCCCGTTGCGGTCGAACAGTTCGATGCCTTTGCCCCCCACTGCGACGGGCATCTCGGCATTCGCGGCACGGTGAAGAATATGAGTCATGACGATTTCTTGCTGCCCCTTGGCTTGAGATGCGTATTCAAGGCCGCCAGGTGCCCGTCCGAATGCCGAAGCGAGGCGAGAGCTTCGTCGCCGCCACGGCCGGCGATGACAGCCCCGAGAACTTCGGCAACGGCGAAGGCCGGCGACATGGCGTGAAAGAATGACGGGCTCTCGGTCGGGACAGTGACGACATGTTGCGCGATCTGCGCCAATGGCGCGACCTCGCTGTCGGTGATCGCAACGACGGATATCCCTTGCCCTACCGCATATTCCGCCAGCTCTATGGTCAGGCGCGTGTACGGCATCACGCTCGCGACAAGAAGAACATCCCGGCTCGTCGCCCTCGCCAGGGCATCGGCGCCGGTGGCGGCAATGCCGTCAATGTGGATCGAACGGTCGCCGACGAGTGTGAGTACATAGTGAAGATGTCATGCGACCGAATGGCTCGATCGCAATCCGAGGCAGTAGATCCGGCGCGCTGACGCCAATGTCCTGGCGGCCGTCACAAGGCGCTCGAGGCTGGCCGGTGTTGCGAGCTGATCAATCTGCCTGCCGATCGACTTCAGCATGTCGGCGGCCAGTGCCCTGTCGCCCTTCAGTTTCTGACTGATGAGCTGGACCCCCGCCTTGCCGGCAAATCCGAGGCCGCCGTCGCGCACCGCGGCCGCGTACAGTTCGCGCACCTCGTCGTAGCCGTCCATGCCCAGACGCTTTGCCAGCCGGGTCATGGTCGCAGGTTGAACGCCTGCCTGACGGGCCTGCTCGCGCATCGACAACAGCGCCACGTCGCGCGGCCGGTCGAGCACATACCGCGCACCGGCCTGCAGCTGGGCGGGCATATCGTCGAACGTCTTGATGATCTGTTCGGTCAGCGGGCCGCGGTCCACCCGCAATCCTAGCCCCTTCCGTGGCGAAGATGCAACAAATGTTTCAAAAAATCACGATCTAATCCAATTGGATCGCATTACCGGCGGCCCTGCCCGCGGCGCGACCAGGGGTGTCGCTCCCGGCGACTGCACCTTCACGTCAATGAACGGTCGATTGCAGGGCGTCTCGCCTGATGAGGGGAACGCCGCGCGGCATCTCCGGACCGCTCGACTTTTCTGAAAACACCGGAAATGAGCGACAAAGGGCCTTTACGGGTTTCCTGCCCGGATCGGCGACAGTTCCGATTTACCTCCGACGCGCACCAAAACTTGATCCTGATCAACGCCCCGATTCCCGCTCGACATTAATCGTAGAAACGCTCTAAAAAGGCTCAAGCCGCCTCAGCCCCACGCTCCATTCCAGGTTTTTCGATGGATTACAGCCAATTCTTCAGCGCCGCCCTGAACCGCCTGCATGACGAGCGTCGTTACCGGGTTTTCGCCGACCTCGAACGCATCGCGGGCCGATTTCCGCACGCGGTGTGGCATTCGCCGAAGGGGCCGCGCAACGTCGTGATCTGGTGCTCGAACGACTACCTCGGGATGGGACAGCACCCGAAGGTCGTGGGCGCCATGGTCGAGACCGCCACCAGGGTAGGCACCGGCGCCGGCGGTACCCGCAACATCGCAGGCACCCATCATCCGCTGGTGCAGCTCGAGCAGGAGCTGGCCGATCTGCACGGCAAGGAAGCGGCGTTGCTGTTTACGTCGGGCTACGTCTCCAACCAGACCGGCATTGCGACCATCGCCAAGCTGATCCCGAACTGTCTGATCCTGTCGGATGAGCTCAACCACAATTCGATGATCGAAGGCATCCGCCAGTCCGGCTGCGAGCGCCAGGTTTTCCGACACAACGATATGGCGCATCTCGAGGAATTGCTGCGCGCCGCCGGTCCCGATCGGCCGAAGCTGATCGCCTGCGAGAGCCTTTATTCGATGGACGGCGATATCGCGCCGCTTTCGAAGATCTGCGATCTCGCCGAACGCTATGGCGCGATGACCTATGTCGACGAGGTTCATGCCGTGGGCATGTATGGCCCGCGCGGCGGCGGCATCGCCGAGCGCGACGGCGTCATGCACCGCATCGATGTTCTGGAAGGCACGCTCGCCAAGGCGTTCGGCTGTCTCGGCGGCTATATCGCCGGAACTTCCGAGATGATCGACGCCGTCCGCTCCTACGCACCCGGCTTTATCTTCACCACGGCGCTGCCGCCTGCGATCTGTTCGGCCGCGACCGCCGCAATCCGGCACCTCAAGACCTCGAACTGGGAACGCGAGCGCCACCAGGATCGCGCCGCCCGCGTCAAGGCGATCCTGACCGCCGCGGGACTGCCGGTGATGTCGAGCGAGACCCATATCGTGCCGCTGTTCGTCGGCGATCCCGAAAAATGCAAGCGGGCCTGCGATATTCTGCTGGAAGAGCACGGCATCTACATCCAGCCGATCAACTATCCGACCGTCGCCAAAGGCTCCGAGCGGTTGCGGATCACGCCCTCGCCCTATCACGACGACGTGCTGATCGATCAGCTCGCCGAAGCCCTGCTGCAGGTGTGGGAGCGGCTCGGTCTGCCATTGCGCCAGAAATCGCTGGCGGCGGAATAGCGTTAACGCGCCAACCGCGGCTAAATCCCCGGCTCCTGCTGGTGACGTATCGTGCTTTGCCGGTCCAATCCGGCTATACTCTCTCCCTGCGACGAAAGTCGTTTGCGGTGGCGCGGAGCCAGGCGCGCGCCGAGACCTTAGGGAGCAAACACGCGATGCTGCACGACTGGGGCGTGATCGCAGCCGCCTTCGGCTACATCGGGTTCCTGTTTTTCGTTGCCAGCTACGGCGACCGCCTGTCGCCGACGCAGCGCGGCCGCGCCAGCGGGCTGATCTATCCCCTGTCGCTGGCGATCTATTGCACCTCCTGGACGTTCTTCGGCTCGGTCGGGTTCGCCACCCGCACCAGCGTGGATTTTCTGGCGATCTATATCGGCCCGGTCCTGATGGTCGCGCTCTGCACGCCGCTGCTGCGCCGCGTGATCCAGCTGGCAAAATCGCAGAACATTACCTCGATCGCCGATTTCATCGCCGCGCGCTACGGCAAGAGCCAAGCGGTCGCCGCAACCGTTGCCCTGATCGCGATCATCGGGTCGGTTCCCTACATCGCCCTCCAGCTCAAGGCCGTGGCGTCGTCGCTTGAAACGATCCTGAGCGAAGACCAGGCCATCTCCTCAATTCCGATTGTCGGCGATATCGCGCTGACCGCCACGCTGGCGATGGCGGCGTTCGCGGTGCTGTTCGGAACCCGCCAGACTGACGCGACCGAACACCAGCACGGCCTGATGCTGGCGATCGCCACCGAATCCATCGTCAAACTGGTCGCCTTTATCGCTGCCGGCGCATTCGTCACGTTTTGGATGTTCACCCCTGTCGAGTTGGTCGAGCGCGCGATGAAAACGCCGGAAGCGGTACGCGCCATCGACTACACGCCGTCGACCGGCAATTTCCTCACCATGGTGCTGTTGTCGTTTTGCGCGATCATGCTGCTGCCGCGCCAGTTTCACGTCAGCGTGGTCGAGAACTCCAGCGACGCCGAAGTGGGCCGCGCACGCTGGCTGTTTCCGCTGTATCTGGTGGCAATCAACCTGTTCGTGATTCCGATCGCGCTCGCCGGGCTGGTGACATTTCCGTTCGGCGCCGTTGACAGCGACATGTATGTGCTGGCGTTGCCAATGGAGGGCAACGCTCCATTGCTCAGCATCGGCGTCTTTGTCGGAGGGCTGTCGGCCGCAACCGCGATGGTGATCGTGGAAAGCGTCGCGCTTTCGATCATGGTCTCGAACGATATCGTCATGCCGCTGGTGCTGCAGCGCGGGCGCGAGTCGCGCGCTGGCCAGAAGGATTTCGGCGGCTTCCTGCTCGGGGTTCGCCGCATCGCGATTTTCGTGATCATGGCGATGGCGTATTTCTACTACCGCGCGCTGGGCAATGCCCAATTGGTCGCGATTGGCCTATTGTCCTTCGCCGCTATCGCACAGCTTGCACCGGCATTCTTTGGCGGCCTGTTCTGGCAGCGCGCGACCGCGCGAGGCGCCATGGGGGGCATGCTGGTCGGCTTTGCGGTATGGACTTACACCCTGTTCCTGCCGAGCTTCCTGGACGGATCGACCGCCGGCCTGCAACTGCTGCAGCACGGCCCATTCGCCATCGAGGCGCTGCGCCCGCAGGCGCTGTTCGGCGCGGATTTGGCGCCGCTGATGCATGGCGTGCTCTGGTCGCTTTCGCTCAACCTGCTGACCTACATCGCGCTGTCGCTCACGCGACGGCCTTCGTCGATCGAACGATTGCAGGCGGACTTGTTTGCGCCCAGCGTGCTGACGCCGACGACGCCGACGTTCCGGCGCTGGCGCACCACGGTGACGGTGCAGGACATTCAAAGCACGGTGGCGCAATATCTGGGCCCCGATCGCGCCCGCCAGACGTTCGAAGCCTTTTCCGTCACGCACCATGCCCGTCTCGACCCGGCGGCGCCGGCTGACTTCGAATTGCTGCAGCACGCGGAACGCCTGATCGCTTCCTCGATCGGAGCGGCGTCTTCGCGTCTGGTGATGTCGCTGTTGCTGCGCAAGCGCACCGTCTCCGCCAAGGCCGCCCTGAAACTGCTCGACGACTCCCACGCCGCGCTTCATTTCAACCGCGAGATATTGCAGACCGCGCTGAACCATGTGCGGCAGGGCATCGCCGTGTTCGACGCGGATCTGCAGCTGATCTGTTCCAACCGGCAGTTCGGCGAAATCCTGGGGTTGCCGCCGCACCTCGTCCAGATCGGGATTCCCTTGCGGGAAATTCTGGAATTCATGGCGGCCATCAGCCCCTCCGGTTCCGGCGACAATGACGCCCTGATGGAAAAGCGGCTGGCCGCCTACACCACCGAAGGCGAACCATATCTGGAACGCCTGCCCGATCGACATATGGTGATCGAAGTGCGCTCCAACCGGATGCCCGGCGGCGGACTCGTCATCACCTTTTCCGACGTCACACCCTCCTTTGAGGCTGCCGAAGCACTGGAGCGCGCCAACGCAACTCTGGAAAAGCGCGTGCGCGACCGGACCGAGGAGCTGACGCGCCTGAATTCGGAACTGGCGCTGGCCAAGAGCACCGCCGAGGATGCCAACATCTCGAAGACGCGTTTCCTGGCCGCGGCGAGCCACGACATTCTTCAGCCGCTGAATGCCGCGCGGCTCTATGTGACGAGCCTCGTCGAGCGTCAGAACGGCGGCGAGGATTCCCGGCTGGTCGAAAACATCGACGATTCCCTGGAAGCGATCGAAGAGATCCTCGGGGCACTGCTGGATATATCCCGGCTCGACGCCGGCGCCATGGCGACGTCGACCACGAGTTTCAAGATCGGCGATCTGATGCGTTCGCTGGAGATCGAATTTGCGCCGATCGCGCGGGCCAAGGGGTTAAAGCTGACATTTGTGCCCTGCTCACTGCCGGTCGAATCCGATCGTCTGCTGCTGCGGCGGCTGTTGCAGAACCTGATCTCCAACGCCATCAAATATACCCCGCGCGGGCGGGTGCTGGTCGGCTGCCGGCGCCACGGCCAATCGCTGCAAATCGGCATCTACGACACCGGCGTCGGCATTCCGGTTCTCAAGCGCGGCGAGATCTTCAAGGAATTTCACCGGCTCGAGCAGGGCGCGCGGATTGCGCGGGGCCTTGGGCTGGGGCTGTCGATCGTCGAGCGGCTCGCCCGCGTCCTCAACCACGGCATTGCACTCGACGCCATTGCCAGCGGCGGCTCTTTCTTTTCGGTGACGGTGCCGACCGCGACGGCCATCAATCACACCACGGCCGTCACCAGCGCGACGCCGCTATCGAGAACGCCGATGAGCGGTTCCCTGATCGTTTGCGTCGAGAACGACGCCGCGATCCTGGACGGCATGAAAACGCTGCTGACCGGCTGGGACGCCGAGGTCATTGCGGTGGCCGATCCCGAGGCGGCCATCGAGGCAATCGAGGCCGCGAAAAAGCGGGTTACCGGTCTGTTGGTCGATTATCATCTCGATCGCGGCAACGGGATCGCCGCGATCCGGGACATTCGCCGCCGCTTCGGCGACGGCATTCCGGCCATCCTGATCACCGCGGATCGCAGTCCGCATGTGCGGGCCGCGGCGCGGGAAGAGAACGTCGCCGTGCTCAACAAGCCGGTCAAGCCGGCATCCCTGAGGGCCTTATTGGGTCAGTGGCGCACCCAGCAGATGGTGGCAGCCGAATAGGCGCGTGCAGAGGGACTTTTCGTAACTTCCAAATGGGGATCGCTATGGAAATTGGTCGCCGCCTTGTCAGCGCGATGATGGCGTTGGCCATCATCGTCATAACCCCGGCTGAAATACTGGCCCAGGATGCGCGCGAGGTGCTGGCCCCGAAGGGCAGGCTGCGCGTCGGGGTTTATCCGGGCAGTCCTACCTCAATGGTCCGGCAGCCAAGTACCGGCGAAGCCCATGGTCTGAGCCTCGATCTCGGCCAAGAGCTGGCGAGGCGCCTCGGCGTCCCGTTCGAACGAGTGAATTATCAGCGAATAGCCGATGTGCTCGAGGGAATGAAAGCCGGCGAGATCGATTTCACGGTCAGCAATGCCACGCCGTTACGAGCACTCGATGTCGCATTCAGCCAGACACTGCTTTCGCTAGAACTCGGCTACCTGGTGCCCGCGACGTCTCCGGTCGCCAATGCTTCCGACGTGGATAGGTCCGGCATGCGGATCGGCGTTACTCAAGGCAGCACGTCGGAGCGCACACTGCCGAAACTGCTGGCAAACGCGACGGTGGTGCCGGCGCAGAACGTGAAATACGCGATCCAGATGCTCGAGCGCCGGGAGCTGGATGCATACGCGACCAACAAACCTACGCTGTTTGAGATGTCCGATCAGATGCCGGGCGCGCGGGTCCTGGATGGCCGATGGGGCGAAGAGCATCTCGCCGTCGCGATCCCCAAGGGCCGCGAGAGCGGAATGGAGTATGTGCGCCGCTTCGTTACGGAGGCGCAATCGAATGGACTCTTGGCAAAAGCCGTGGAGCATGCGGGACTTAGGGGTTCCATCGAGGCCAAATAGTCACGCGGGCCTGCCTATTGCGGCGACGGCGTGCCTTGCCGCCACTGGCCGCCGGCGATTCTTGCCGCGGCGATCACGGCCTGGGTGCGGCTCTCGACACCAAGCTTTTGCAGGATCGCCGACACATGCGCCTTGATCGTAGCCTCCGACACGCCAAGCTCGTAGGCGATCTGCTTGTTGAGCAGGCCTTCCGACAGCATCATCAGCACCCGCACCTGCTGCGGGGTCAGCGTCACCAGCCGGTCGCGCAGGCGCGCGATCTCCGGGTCAGTGGCGGATGAAAGGTCGGTGTCCGGCGGTACCCAGACGTCGCCATCCATCACCTTCATGATCGCATCGCGCAGCGTATCGACGCCGAAGCGCTTTGGAATGAAGCCGGAAGCGCCGAAATCCAGCGACCTTCGGATGGTTCCTCCATCGTCGCTGGCGGACACGATCACCACGGGAATCGCGGGATATTGTGCGCGCAGATAAATCAGGCCGGAGAAGCCGGAGATTCCGGGCATCGTCAGATCGAGCAGCACCAGGTCGACATCGGAATCCTGCTCAAGCAGCGCGGTCAGTTCTTCAAAAGACCCCGCCTCGTCGATCTTCGCAGAAGTCACCACACTCGCGACCGCCTGCCGCAAAGCGTCGCGGAACAGCGGATGATCGTCGGCAATAACGAGGTGGGTGCTGGCTGCGGCAGTCATCTGTTTCTTGGCAAGAGGTTGGCAAGAGGGTTGAGGCCAAACCCGTGAGCGCCTCCCGGAGGCTTGTGGCGCCATTTTCTCATCGGAATTGTCCCCCGGCGAACGACCGCATGCAAGCGCACAATATGGCCGCGCGGAATATCGGTTAATCCGCGTCCCCTTGTGCGCCGCAATAGGGCAAATGCGCGCAGGTGATCCGATACCCCGGAATGTGAGGAACATCCGGACCTTTCCGTGCGGCAGGCCAAAAGTCTTATTGGGAGAGGCTTCACGGCGATGTTACCGTAAACTTAACCCTATGGCCCGATCCGACCCGGTCGAGCGCATCGGGACGAGCTTTGCATCAACGATTTCGGGGAGTGAATTATGACCATGGCAGCTGCAGTGGGCGGCAACGTCCGTACCGGGGGAATGACCGCTGAAGAGCGAAAGGTCATTTTCGCCTCCTCGTTGGGTACCGTTTTCGAATGGTATGACTTCTACATCTATGGAACGCTTGGAGCTTTTCTCGCGAAATACTTCTTCTCCAACGTGCCACCAAATGTGGGCTTCATCTTCGCCCTTCTGGCGTTTGCCGCGGGTTTTGCGGTCCGCCCGTTCGGCGCGCTGATCTTCGGCCGTCTCGGCGACATGATCGGCCGCAAATACACCTTCCTGATAACGATGACCCTGATGGGCATCGGCACCTTCTTCATCGGCGTGATCCCGGGCTTCGCCACGTGGGGCATCGCTGCGCCGATCGTGCTGATCGGCCTCCGTCTCGTGCAGGGTCTTGCGCTCGGCGGCGAGTATGGCGGTGCCGCGATTTATGTCGCCGAGCATGCGCCGGCCAACAAGCGCGGCTATTACACCTCATGGATTCAGACCACCGCAACGCTGGGTCTGTTCATGGCCTTGCTGCTCATTCTTGGGATTCGCACCTGGATGGGAGAGGCGGCGTTCGGCGATTGGGGCTGGCGTATTCCGTTCCTGCTTTCGGGAATTCTGCTCGCCGTCTCGATCTGGATTCGATTGAGCCTGAACGAGTCGCCGATCTTTCAGAAGATGAAGGAAGAGGGTAAGACCTCGAAGCGGCCGCTAGGCGAAGCCTTTACCGAATGGCCCAACGCAAAAATCGCAATACTTGCCCTGCTGGGAGCAACCGCAGGTGAAGCCGTTGTGTGGTACGGCGGACAGTTCTATGCACTGTTCTTCCTGACCCAAACCCTGAAAGTGCCCGGCGTCACGGCGCAGATCATGATCGTGGTCGCACTGACGCTAGGCACACCGGGCTTCGTCTTGTTCGGTTGGCTTTCAGACAAGATCGGCCGCAAGCCGATCATCCTCGCCGGTTTCCTGCTCGCGGCGGTGACCTATTTCCCGATCTTCAAGGGCATTACCCACTTCGCCAATCCGAAGCTTGAAACCGCGCTCTCGGCCTCCCCCGTTACTGTCATCGCCGACCCCAGCGAATGCTCGTTCCAGTTCAAGGCAACGGGAACCGAGAAGTTCACCACCGGTTGCGACATCGCGAAATCGGCTCTGGTTGGCCTGTCGGTGAACTACAACAATCAGCCCGCCCCGAAGGGCACCCCCGCACAAGTGAAGGTCGGCGAACAGACCCTGACGTCGACCGCGCCCGATTTCGCCAAGGCGCTGGCGGCTGCGATCAAGGCCCACGGCTATCCGGCTTCAGCCGATCCGGCCGACATCAACCACGTGATGACGGTGCTGTTGCTCTGGGTCCTGGTGATCTACGTGACGCTGGTCTATGCCCCGATCGCGGCATGGCTGGTTGAATTGTTCCCGAGCCGGATCCGCTACAGCGGAATGTCGTTACCGTATCACATCGGTAACGGCTGGTTCGGCGGCTTCCTGCCTGCGACGGTGTTTGCGATCGTTGCCGCGACCGGAAATATCTACTCGGGTCTCTGGTATCCGGTCATTATCGCCACTATGAGCCTGGTGGTCGGCTTCTTGTTGTTGCCGGAAACCAAGGACGTGGACATTAGAACGAACTGATCGCCCCTGGTCCGGTACGGGCGACCCTTGCTCGTACAACGATTGCGCAACGAGCCTGCTGCGGACGTCTCCGCAGCAGGTTTTGTTTTCAGAGCGGCCACTCGCACCAAAGGTCGAGACTTGATGTCCGGCACGAACGCATACAAGCGGAATTTGATCAGGCACGCCGCCCGCCGAGTCGCTGGAGCGACTGCCAAGGGTATTCGGGAAGCCGCAACGTGTCCGTGATATCCCTGCCCACCGCAAGTCTTGCCAGTCCTGGAATTGCAAACGCCCTTATCACCTGGTTGCGAAAAGCCAGGCCCCATCGAGTCGTGGGCGCAAAGGCGGAGGCAAAGCGCGCGGCGCCCTTTTGCTTCATATTGAGATAGGGGCGTAAGCACGCTTCGTAGTTGCCGAATGCGTCTTCGTGTCGCCCACCCGCATTGGCGAGTTCACCCGCCAGCACGTAGGCGGAAATCATCGCAAGCGCCGAGCCTTGCCCAGCCAACAGGGACACGCAGAAAGCCGCATCGCCCACAAGGGCAACGCGGCCCTGCGACCAACTCTCCATCCTGATCTGGCTGACGCGGTCGAAATAGAGTTGATGCGTGCGATCCAGTTCGTCCAGGATGCGCGCGCATTCCCACTTCCCGTCGCTATATCTCTCGCGCAGCATCGCCTTCTGCTGGTCGAGCGTTGCGGGCAAACAATCGTTTTCGACGGTGAAGACGAACAAGAACAAGGTGCGATCGTCATGTAATGTAAAGCGGCCGAGCATCCTTCCCGGTCGTCCATAGATCAAATACACATCCTCGTCGCGCGGACGATAACTAGAGACCTCGAACGCCGCGACCATATAGCCAAGCTGCTTCTCGAACTGTTGCTGCGGCCCGAATGCAAGCCTGCGAACTGTTGAATGCAAACCATCAGCGCCGATCACCAGATCGAACCTGCGGTCGCCCGAGCGTTCGAAATAAACCTGCGCGTGGTCTGCCTGCTCTCGAATGCCAACAATCTCGTCGTTGAAAATGACATCCGTCGTGTCTTTTATTTTCTCGAACAGCAGGCGTGAAAGTTCGCTGCGTGCGATCGTCACAAAACGGCCGCCAGTGAGTTCGCCAAAAACCTTTGTTCCGAATCCAGCTACCCGTCTGCCTCGATCATCTACAATTTTCAATTCACGCACGTGATAGCCGATGCGATTGATTTCGTCTGCCAAGACCATTCGCTCGGCGATGTCGTATCCAAGCCCCCAGAAGTCGATGACATAGCCGCCTGTGCGCAGTGCGGCCGCCCGCTCAACTAAAGTCGGCTGGAACCCGGCCGCGTTCAGCCAGAAGGCAAGCGTTGGACCCGCGATCCCTGCACCGGAGATCAAGACGGTTCTATTCTTCATGGTGGAAGGCTATTACCGGCGAAGCTCGAAGCAACTAGGGTCAAAACTCATTAATCTTTCTGCGCTGACAATACGATATTGATTCGTATTGGGGGAAGACTGATGAGCAGAAATCTGTTCTGGCTGAGCGATGAGCA